>DASSGK010000615.1:0-6289 GCA_035693505.1 Vicinamibacterales bacterium | reverse complement strand
TTAGAATCGAACGCCGACGCCGAGAATAATCCGCTGCGTCGGGATGCCGCTATCGGTTTCGAAGGCGTCCTTGTTGGCGAAAATCTCGCCGAAGCGATAGCCGAGATCCGCGAAGTAGCGCGACTTGAACGGCATGTTGACGCCGAAGCCGATCACGAAAATCGGCTTGTTGAGCGTGCTGGACAGATCGGCGCCCAGCTGAATGCCGATGCTCGCGGGATCCACAGGCTGTCCGTTCAGACTGAATGCCGTCTCGGTTTTCACGTTCGCGACGCCGAACTCTGCGAGTGCGTACGGAACAAATCGCGAATCGACCGGAATCCTGTAGCGAATTCCTGCGGCGAACTCATTCACGCGCATCCCGGTGGACGTCGTGGTGCCCGTCGCCGTCGCGATTTGCTGGGCGCGATTGTCGAGGTCCGACGTTCCGACGTTGCTCATGTGGCTGACCTCGGCCACGATATCGAGGCCGGGCGTCAGTCGATAGCCGAAGTCGCCGCCGACGAATCCACTCGACTGGTGGCCGAGCGTCGGTCCGAAGTTGAACTCACCGTACATCTTCTCAGCCGGCACCGATTGCGCCCCGGCGGTGCGCACATCGGCACCGAGGATCGCAAGGAGACACACAGCTGCAATACCAGCGAAACGCTTCATCAATCGTCCTCCGTAGACGGGGATGGCCGCTCAGATTTCGTCTTGCGGACAGGGCTGGGGACCTACCGCACGTCGAGGCGAGGGCGCGATTATACCATCTCCATGATATTCTGGGCAGGCTCGATCAACGCGACACATGAGCGAACACGCTGAAACGTCCGATCACACTTACGAGCCGTTCTCGCCGGCGGTGACTCCGCCGGCGGCGTATAGCGCGACCGTTCCCGCGACGCCCACCGACGCGATAGGCGCCTGGAAGCGCATGGGCACCGAGATCCTCGCGGCGGCGCAGACGCTGATCTCCGCGGCGGTCTACGCCACGCTCATCGTGACGTTCGGCTTTCAGGTGGCGCGGGTCGACGGCCTGAGCATGGCCCCGACGCTTGAAGATCACGACCGGCTCATCGTCAATAAGCTCGTGTACGAGCTGGGCGAGCCGCGGCCGGGCGACATCGTGATGCTCTACTACCCGCTCAACCCCGAGAAGATGTTCGTAAAGCGCGTCATCGCGCGCGAGGGCGACACGGTCCGCATCGTCGACGGCCGGGTCTACGTGAACGACATCCCGCTTCGCGACGACTATGTGCCCGCCGAGTTCCGCAGCCACGACGACTGGGGTCCCCAGGTCATTCCGCAGGGCTACTACTTCGTGATGGGCGACCACCGGAACAACAGCTCGGACAGCCGCCAGTGGGGATCGGTGCCCAAGAAGTACATCGTCGGCAAGGTAAAGGTCCGATGGTGGCCGCTTCAGGATGCTCGCATTTTTTAAAGTTAGAAGTTAGAAGTTAGAAGTCAAAGCGCAGAACTTCTAACTTTCCCTTCTAACTTCTGACTTCTAACTTCTAACTTTCAAGTCTGTCGCTGAGCTGACCCTCGTGCTCCTCTCGCAGCTTGAACTTCTGAATCTTCCCAGACGCGGTCATCGGAAATCCCTCGACGAAACGAACGTAGCGCGGCACCTTGAATTTGGCGAGAGTTGCCGCGCACCAGGCGATCAGCGCCTCGGGCTTCGTCCGTTGACCTTCATCAGCGTTCGCTGACAGTCCAGGTTTCAACCGCACCGCGGCGGCGACCGCCTCACCGAAAAACGGATCCGCCACGCCGTACACGTACGCATCCGCGACCGACGGATGCTCGCGGAGCCGATCCTCGACCTCCTTGGGTGCGATGTTCTCGCCGCCTCGAATGATGATGTCCTTGATGCGCCCCGTGATCCGGAAGCAGCCGTCCTCGTCCAGCGAGGCTTCATCGCCGGTGTGCAGCCAGCCATCCGCGTCGATCGCCGCGCGGGTCGCCTCCGGGTTGTTGTAGTAGCCCTTCATCACGTTGTAGCCGCGGCAGCACAGCTCACCGCGTTCCCCGCTCGCAAGCGCCTCGCCTGTCGCCGGATTGACGATCTTCACCTCGAGCTCGGGCAGCACCGGCCCCACCGTCTGCGACCGTTGCGCGATCGAGGAATCGCGCGGCGTCATCGTGATCCCCGGTGACGACTCGGTCATGCCATAGACGATGGTGATCTCCGGCAGGTGCATCTCGGTCATCACGCGGCGCATGAGAGGCTCGGGGCACAACGCCCCGGCCATCACCCCGGTGCGCAGCGAGGTGAGATCGAACGTCTTGAAGTCGGGGCACTCGAGCTCCGCGATGAACATGGTCGGCACGCCGTAGACTGCCGTGCAACGCTCGCGATGAATCGTCTCGAGCACTTGTCTCGCGTCGAAGGCCACGACGGCACAGAGGCACGCCCCGTGGCAAAACGCGCCGAGCACGCCGATCACGCAGCCGAAACAATGAAACAGCGGCACACACAGGCACAGGCGATCCGCGGACGTGTAACCGAGTCCGCGCCCGAGCGCCTCGCCGTTGTTGACGATGTTCCTGCTGGAGAGCATGACGCCCTTGGGAAAGCCGGTCGTCCCCGACGTGTACTGCATGTTGATCACGTCGTCCGGGGTCAGGCTGGCGCCGCGTTCGTCGAGCTCCACCTCGGACACGCGCGATGCGGCTGCGCGAAGCTCGCCGTACGGAATCACACCAGGCGGTGGCTGCTCGCCGATGAAGATGATGCGTTCGAGCCCGGGGATCTTGCCGCCCGTGGCGCCGATCGCGTTGAGCTCCTCGACGTAGTCGACGTCGCGGAAACCGCGAATGGTCACGAGGGTCGCCGCCTCGCTCTGGCGCAGCAGGTAGTCCACGTCGCGCGATCGGAGAGACGTGTTGGCAGTGACCAGGATCGCGCCGGCCTTTGCCACGGCGAATTGCAGCACGACCCACTCGGGCACGTTGGTTGCCCACAGCACCACGCGTTCGCCGCGAGCGACGCCAAGCGCCATCAGCCCGCGCGCGATCGTGCGGGCCTCCTGCTCGAGTTCCGCAAAGGTGAACCTGGGTCCGTCGGCGTAAACGAGCGCCTCGTGCTCGGGCAGCGAGCGCGCCAGGCGCGTCAGCAGATCGCCAACGGTCACGTCGCGAAACGGAGGAGCCGAGACCGGCGCCGGATCGCTCATGCGGGCTGGGATTGTGCCACATCCACCCCTTCTGTGATTAACTGATGCGCTGTGACCGAGCCCTGTTTCGTTCTCGTCGCGCCAACGGATCTGCTGCCGGCCTTGAAGGACCGCGCCGGCGCAACCGACGGCGAGGTGCTGACGTTTGCCGATGCCGACGCGCTGCGCGCGCTGCAGACCATCATTCAGCGACGCCCTCAAGCCGTCACGCTCGAGCGCACGTTTGCCGTGACCCCTCGCGGCGCGGCGTTGATCAACCGCATCAAGGCGGATCCGACGCTCCGGCAATCGGAGATCCGCGTCATGGCTCACAACAGCGACTACCTGCGGATCGTGCCGCGGGCCGCGCCGCCGGCCGCGCCGGCACTCGACCAGCGTGGAACGCGTCGCGCCGCGCGTTTCAAGATGACGCCGAACACGCAGGCGATCGTCGACGACAAGCCGGGCACCCTGATCGATCTCTCCACCGTGGGCGCGCAGGTGGTGTGCAAGGTGGCATTGAAGCCGAACCAGCGGATCGCGATGACCCTCAACGATGAAGTGGGCCAGGTCCATTTCAATGCCTCGGTCGCGTGGACTGCGTTCGAGACGCTTCCCACCGGAACGCCGCGATTTCGAGCGGGGATCAACTTCGAGGACGCCGACCCCGCGGCCGTGGACGCGTTCTGCGCGCGGCATCGAGCGTAGGCATGTCACCTGTCTCGAACAGCAGTTCCCGGATCGTCTACGATGCGCTCAAGGCGTCGGCATCTCAGCGACGTTGGAGGAGGCATAGTCCGCCGATGAAACGACTCGAAGCGCTCACCGCCATCTACGATCGGCTCAGCGATCGCAGCGTCGTGACGATCATGGGCGCAGTCGCCGCCGAACTGCAGCGGAGGCTGCGGTCATGAGCGCGCCGGTCCTTGCCGATCTGGTCGCGGCGCTCGCAAGCGGATCGCTGCAAGTCATCGACTTGACACAGCCGCTCGGACCAGCCACACCCGTCATCGAGCTCCCGCCGATGTTCGCTGCGTCACCGGGCGTCTCGATTGACGTCATTTCTGAATACAACAGCCAGGGGCCCGCGTGGTACTGGAACACCCTGCGATTCGGAGAACACACCGGGACGCATTTCGACGCGCCGATCCACTGGATTACGGGAAAGGACCTGTCAGAGAACGCGTGCGACACGATTCCGCCGCGACGTTTTGTCGGCCCGGCGTGCGTCATCGATGTCACGCGCGATGTCGAGGCGAATCCTGATTTCCTGCTGACTGTGGATCGCATCGAGGCATGGGAACGTGAGCACGGCCGGATTCCGGCCGGCTCGTGGACGCTGCTGCGCACCGGATGGAGCAAGCGGACCGACCCGGCGGCTTTTCAGAACGTCGGAGCGGACGGACCGCACAGCCCCGGGTTCGAGGCGGCTGCGTCACGACTGCTGGCGACCGATCGCGATGTCCTTGGCGTGGGCGTGGAGACGATCGGCACCGACGCCGGTCAGGCCGGCACATTCGATCCACCGTTTCCGAATCACACGATCATGCACGGCGCCGGAAAATTCGGACTGGCGAGCTTGTGCAATCTCGATCGGCTGCCGCCAACGGGAGCGGTCGTCATCGCCGCGCCGCTCAAGATCGTTCGCGGCAGCGGCAGCCCGGTGAGAGTCCTCGCGATCGCGCCAGCCATCGCGGCGCGTTGAATGCCGTCATAGAACTCATCCGCGGATTACGCGGATGTACGCGGATTAAGACAAGACCCGGGCGGGCAACCGCCGCGGACTGATGCGAAGTCGGCGTGCACAGGAATGACGTCCGGCGGTGCGGCGAAGCCGCGCGTCGGGAGAAACCGAACGGCGTGAATACAAGCCACAGAAATACATCGGGCTCGTATTCACGCCGTTCGGTTTCTCAAACACCGGCCGCTTCGCGGCCGGCGCCGGGCGTCCGGTTCAGAATCCGCGTCATCCGCGGATAACAAATCAGACGCGCAACCCGAAATCAGCCAGCGACATCACATCGTCTCTGATGATTGTGTCGTCCCGTTCCGACCCGGTGGACACAATCGCCGCGCGGACGCCGGTGACCTCCTCGAGGCGGGCGATGTACTTGCGCGCTGCTTCCGGCAGCCGACTGAACGTCCGCACGCCGGCGGTCGGCGCATCCCAGCCTGGCATCGACTCGTAAACGGGCTCGCAGGCGGCCAGCTGTCCGAGATCGCCCGGGAAGTCGGTGATCGTCTTGCCGGCGCACTTGTACGACGTGCAGATTTCGATGCGCTCGAGGCGATCGAGCACGTCGAGCTTCGTGAGCGCGAGAGCGTCGAGCCCGTTGATCCGCACGCCGTACCGAACGGCGACCGCGTCGTACCAGCCGCAGCGCCGCGGACGGCCGGTGACGGCGCCGTATTCATTGCCGCTCTCGCGCAACCGGTCGCCCATCTCGCCGGTCAATTCTGTCGGGAGCGGCCCTTCTCCGACGCGGGTCGTGTAGGCCTTGACCACGCCCAGCACGCGTCCGATCGCGCGAGGCGGGATGCCAAGGCCGGTGCAGACGCCGCCGACAGACGCGCTCGACGACGTGACGTACGGATACGTGCCGTGATCGATGTCGAGCAGCGTGCCCTGCGCGCCTTCAAAGAGGATGGACTGACCGTCGGCCATCGCGCGCGTCAGCAGCACCGAGACGTCGCGCATCATCGGCCGGATGCGCTCGGCGTAGGCCAGCAGCTGCGTGAGCACCGGCTTCCAGTCCATCGTGCTGTCCTGCACGAGCCGGTTGCGGGCGTTCACGTTGTCGCGCACGTTCTGCTCGAGCCCCTTCGGATCGTTGAGATCGCCGACACGGATGCCGCGCCTGGCGATCTTGTCCTCGTACGCCGGACCGATGCCACGCGAAGTCGTCCCGATCTTGCGCTCTCCGCGCCGCGCCTCGGACAGCAGGTCGAGATCGCGATGGTATGGGAGAATCAGGTGCGCCTTGTCGCTGACGAGAATGCGGCCGGTGACGTCGATGCCGTTGTTCGTCAGCTCGTCAATCTCCGCAAACAGCGCCTGAGGATCGATGACGACGCCGTTGCCGATCACGCACGTGATCCCCGGATGCAGGATCCCGGACGGAATCAGCCGCAGCACGAACTTCGTG
>DASSGK010000614.1:0-4668 GCA_035693505.1 Vicinamibacterales bacterium | reverse complement strand
CGCGGATGCTTCTGCCGCCGCCATAACCGCCGCTTCCCGCTGCACTTTCTCGGCTGCGGCCGCTCGAGCCGCTTCGATCGCGGCTTCTTCGGCAGCGATGCGGGCGGCCTCCCGTGCTTTTTCTTCCGCCGCCTGTCGCTCTGCCTCTCGCTGCGCTTGCTCGGCTGCTCTGGCTCGTGCCGCTTCGCGCTCGGCCTCTTCCGCGGCTGCTGCGCGTGCCGCATCTCGTGCCCGTTCCTCTTCGGCCGCGGCGATCAACGCCGCTTCGTGCTCCGCTCTCGCGACCGCTGCCACGCGCGCCGCTTCGATCGCCGCTTCTTCGGCCGCCGCGCGCGCCGCTTCCCGGGCCGCTTCTTCCGCCGCCAGACGTTCGGCTTCGCGCCTGGCGTCCTCGGCGGCCTTCGCGCGGGCGGCTTCCTGCTCGGCCTCCGCCGCCGCCGCGGCACGTGCGGCCTCACGCGCCCGTTCTTCAGCCGCCGCCCGCTCGGCTTCGCGCTGCGCTTCCTCGGCCGCGGCACGACGCGCCGCTTCGCGCTCGGCTTCGGCAACCGCGGCAATCCGCGCGGCCTCACGCTCCGCTTCGTGGGCGGCGGCGATGCGTGCGGCTTCGTGTGCCGCTTCTTCCGCGGCGGCCAGACGAGCGGCTTCCTGCGCTGCCTGTTGTTCGGCCGCGACCCGCGCTGCTTCGCGCGCGGCATCTTCTGCCGCCAGGCGTTCGGCTTCGCGTCGCGCGTCCTCGGCGGCCTTCGCCCGGGCCGCTTCGCGTTCGGCCTCTTCGGCGGCCGCCGCCCGTGCGGCCTCGCGCGCCCGTTCTTCGGCCGCGGCACGCTCGGCTTCGCGCCGCGCTTCTTCTTCCGCGGCGGCACGTGCAGCCTCGCGTTCGGCCTCCGCGATCGCGGCGATTCTCGCGGCCTCGCGCTCCGCCTCTTCCGCCGCAGCGATTCGTGCGGCTTCCTGCGCGGCCTCTTCCGCGGCGGCCAGACGCGCCGCTTCGCGCGCGGCTTCTTCCGCTACCAGGCGTTCCGCTTCGCGTCGAGTTCTCTCCGCCGCCTCCGCGGCTTCGCGCGCGGCCTGCTCCTCGGCTGCCGCCTGGGCCGCCTCACGCGCTCGTTCTTCCGCAGCGATGCGTTCGGCTTCGCGCTGCGCGTCCTCCACTGCTGCGAGCCGCGCGGCTTCGGCCTCCGCCTGTTCGACCGCGGCGCGTTCAGCTTCGCCACGTGCGGACTCTGTTTCCGCAGGGTGCGACGCCTCCATCAACCCGCCGAGCCACGCAGCGACGGACGGTCCTTCTGAATGTGCTTCGATCGACTCGGCTTCCTCACCGGCCGCGCCTTCGGCAGATGCGGCAGGCCGCGCGTCGAGCGACATCTCGAACCATGCGGCCGCAGGCTCGGCTTCCGGTACCGCGGGCATGGTGGCCGGCGACGCCTCGAGCGACATCTCTGCCCACGAGCCTGTCGCCTCGAGTTCGGCGACCGCATCGCCCGGTGAGGCCTCAGACACCTCAGTCGGCACATCGTCCAATCCGCGAATCAATTCGACGTCGGGTATCGCAGCAATGAGCGCGACATTCGGCGGTTCGAGCGGCGCCGGCTGCGACGAGGCCGGGTCGAGGGACAGCTCCGCCCATGGCGCAAGCGTGTCGACTTTAGATGGCGCGCCGATCGACGCTGCGATGGGCGGCACGACGGGCGGCCGATCGGATTCCCCTCCGGCGTCCGACAACGGCGATCCGACGAGCGACAGCGGTGCGGGCTGCGCCTGCGCGGCGGGCCGCATCGGAATCGGTTGCGCCGGTCCCGGTCCTTCGTCCGAATCGAGATCGATCTCGAACTCGTCGTTGTCATCCTGGGCGCTGAAGTTGGCGCCTTCCCGGATGTTGACGACCGAAGCGCCGCGGCCCGGCCACAGGTGGGCTTCGTCGGGCAGCTGCAGATCGTCGTCAGAGGTCTCCGCAGTGAATCCGCGCGCCTCGGCAAGATGCGAGGGGATCGATGAAGATGTTTCGGCGACCGGTGTATCGAAGCCAAGAACGTCCGCTGGGAGTTCGTCCGCGTCGTATTCGACCGACGCCTGTTCCGCGGCCGTGTGAACAACCGGCGCCTGGACCGACGCGACGACTTCCGCCGTTTCCTGTGACGCTGGCGCGAAGAATTCGTCGGGCACGCGATCTTCGTCCGGGATTCGCCGCCGCCGGATCTCGACCCAGACGTCATCGCCGCCGCGCGCGGCGACGACCGTGAAATGCTCGCCCGGAAACTCCGCCATCGGCGCGAGCTCGTGCTGAACGGCCCCGAACTCGTCGAGGGCACGCGCGATTTCCGCCGGCAGCAGCTGCGCCACCATGCCGTTGACGGCTTCGAGCGTCAGGCCGCGGCTCGCCAGATCGACCTGTTCGGTCGGCGAGACGACGTACGGCTTGTCGCCGGCGTGCATCACCAGTGCTTCGCCGTCGATTCGGACGATCGCCTGAAGCAGGGCGGGGATGAGACTCATCTACTCACGCTTGCACACGATGGCACACGAGGACGCGGGAGGAGCACGAGCTGAATGTCGGCAGTAACGCCGCCGTTCATTAGGAACGCCTGGGCGTGCCGACCTCGTAGATTCGAACCATTTCCACGAGCTTGTATCCGCGGGTCTGATACGGCGGGATGATGCGCTCGGCCCTCAAATACTGAAGCATCCCCTCGTCGCCGTAATCGGGCGCGCCGACCCCGTCGATGGTGGCCAAGACGGTCTCCAAACCCTGGAGAGTCATGGCCTTGTCGGTCACCGTGCGGACGCCGGGTATCAGGCCGAAGCGCGTGATCCGCTCCTGCCGCTCGATCGTGTCGAACCCGACGAAGAGTTCGTTGCTGATGAAGTTGTAGTCGGCATCCGATCGCGTGGCGGGCGCGTCCTCGACGCGCACGAAGCGGACACCGGCCACGCCGCGAAGCTTTTCGATCAGCAGCTGCGTGAACGTGCCCTCGCCCGACCAGGCAGACGATTCAAGCTCGAGTGGCATGGTGGATGGTCATCAGCCCGCCGAGAACGGGATAGCAACGGACGCGGACGAAGCCGTGCGATTCGAACATTTTTGCGACAGCTTCAGCGCCGGGATATTGCCGGATCGACGCCGGAATGTATCGATACGTGTCCGGATCGCGATGCAGAAACCAGCCGAGCAGCGCGCCGACGATGGTGAGATACGAGAGGTATGCGGATCGCACCATGCGGTTCGCCGGACGATTGAAATCAAGTGAAAGCAACTGTCCGCCCGGCGACAGGACTCGCTCGATTTCCTCAATCGCGGTCGTCAGGTTCGGCACGTTCCTCAGGCCGTACCCGGTTGTCACGATGTCGAACGACGCGGCCGGAAATGGCAACGCCAGCATGTCTCCGACGAGAAACGTGGGCACCGCGATTCGACGAGGCGCGGCGGACTTGGCGCGCGCCAGCTCGATCATTCTCGACGTGATGTCGAGGCCCACGACACGGGCGCCCCGGTCCGCCAGCGCAAACGCGATATCGCCGGTCCCGGTCGCAAGATCGAGAGCACGCGCGGCCGGGCGTGGCGCCGCCAGATCGATCAACCGCTCCTTCCACCGGCGGTCCTGGCCGTACGACAGAATCACCGTAATAAGGTCGTAGCGATCGGCGATCGTCGCGAAGATGGCGCGCACGAACCGGCGCTTCCCGTCAGGCGTCGCGATCCGCTCGCGCAGTGACATTCTCGGATAATATCGTGGCATGCTCCCGTCGAGCACGGTCGAGAACTACCTGAAGGCCATCCATCAGGGTCAGTCCGCGCTCGGTCCCGACCAGCGATTGGTCCCGATGGGGCAGGTGGCGGTCGCGCTCGGCGTCACGCCGGGCACAGCGACAACGATGGTCAAAGCGCTGGCCGAATCGGGGCTGGCGGAATACGAACCGTACAGCGGCGTCCGGTTGAGCGCGTCCGGCGAACGCCTCGCCGGACTCGTGCTGCGACGTCATCGCCTGGTGGAATTGTTCCTCGTACAGGTGATGGGCATGAGTTGGGCGGACGTCCATGACGAAGCCGAACAGCTCGAACACGCCGTGTCGGAGCGCCTGATCGATCGGATCGACGAGATGCTCGGCCACCCGACGCACGATCCGCACGGCGACCCGATCCCGGATCAGGACGGCGCGATCTCCACGAGACATCTCGATAGTCTGCTGACCTGCCCGCTGGGTACGCCGCTGAAGGTGACGCGCATCACGGATCAGGATCCGGCATTCCTGCGCTTCATCGAGAGCAACGGCTTGAAACCTGGCGAACGGATCGAAGTGACGTCGCGCGACGATGCCGCCGATGCGGTCGTGCTGCGCCTGAAGGATCGGCCGATCACGATTGGCGCGCGCGCGGCGTCGAAACTGCTCGTCGAGGTCATGGACAGTTGACGCGTCTCCGGCTCATCCTCGCGGTCTTCTTGCTGGCGTGCTGCGCGCGCGTCGAGGCGCAGACGGCGGCGGCGAACTCGGCTCGCAAGTGGGAGATCGTCGACAACTCGTTTCTCGTCGAGGAAGCCTTCAACCAGGAAACGGGCGTCGTCCAGAACATCTTCACGTGGATGCTCTCCCGGCACGGTGCGTGGGCGGGCAACTTCACCCAGGAGTGGCCGGTGCCGGGCTCGCGGCATCAGTTCTCATACTCGCTCG
>DASSGK010000613.1:0-14424 GCA_035693505.1 Vicinamibacterales bacterium | reverse complement strand
GGCGCCGCCCGTCGTCGGCCTTCTGGTTGCGTATCCCTGCTGGAAAAAGCGTCAGCCGATTCTCGGCAACCTGGCCGGGACGGCCGTCATCTTCGGTTCGGCGCTCGCGTTGATCCTCCGCGAATCAGCAGAGCTCGATGGCATCAGCAGGCGTTGCCTCGACGCCGGTTACTACTGTTTTCCATCGCCCAGCGCCTTCTCGCGATACGCCATCTACGCGTTCATCGCGCTGTTCGAGGTGTTCGCGTTGTTCATGGCGAGCCTCAGCGTCGAGGAGAAGGTGCGGCGCAGCGGCTACGATCCTGAATGGCGGTGAAAACAGTCCGCGTCGGTAGTGTCCGGCTTTAGCCGGACCCTGACGCGCAGTGACGCGATCGCGGACTCGCTCGTTCGCCTCCGCTTCGCGTGCCGGGAAGTTGGCCTCCGCTCGAACCCTGGCGCTTCCGCGTCGCCTAGTACCTGAAGTCAACGTCTCCCGTACACGCGGATACACGGTCACGGGTTATTCCAACGCCACGGATCGCGCGGACCGAAGGCGCCGCGATTCCTCGCTCCGCCCAACTTCCGGCTTCGCATTGAAACGGCACGCTCAGAAGTCGGCGCCCGATCGGGCCCGCGATCGCCTTGCGCGGGAGCGCTCAGCCGAGGGCTACTGCGTTTGTTGGAAGATGAAACTAGAACTCGTCTCGTAAATCGTAGGCGGCGAAGGGTGTCGGTCGAAAGCGTCGAAGCTAACGCGCGGCGGATTCTGGGTAGGAGCCGCCCGTGACCACACCTGTGTCGAGATTGACACCGAAGGGTATCCAAGAATCGTCGGTGGCGCTCCAGGCCTCGCCGGCGAGCGCATGTTCTGAAAGCTCAATGTGTCGAAACCCGTCCCAAGAGATCTGGCGTGTACGCCAAAGGATGCCTGATGGCCCAAGACGAAGGAACGCCAGTCCCTGCAAACTGAATATCAGTCCCTCTGGATCGTTTACCGGCCACGTCCCGTCTACGCTACCGGCGAGTTCGATCGCATTCCGGCTGAAAGGATCAGCGCTCCAGACCGAACCCGCCGTCATCACCAGAACCTCAACTCCGTTAGGATGCAGCCGAACGCCATCAATGCCGCCGCCGCCGGGTTTGAAGTTTCCGATCCACTTGTCCCCGCTAGGTGACGCGAACTCCACAACAAGCCCCTCTTGGTTACGCGACTCCCAGTCGGTCGGAAAGGAGTCGCGAGTCGCAAAGGGTTGCTGCAAGGCTTCACGAAAGAGCAAGTCACCGATTTTGCGAAGCGAGCACACAACGCGATTATCAGTGCCGATGACGAGGATGCCAGTTCTTGATTCAGTGCTCCCATTGAATCGGGACCGTTGGTGCGGCAAGGACGCTTCAGTCCATCAGCAGTGCGTTTCATTGCCTTGGACGGGACTTCGACGGTGATGTTGGCCGTATCTCTGCTGCGGGAGGCTTTTCAGGCCGTGATCGCTTGGTGCGGGAGCGTCAGCCGAGGGACGGCGTCTCGTGCGGCAAGCCTTCTGAGTCAAGCCGTCAGGTTCAAGAAAAACGGCGCGGAGCGTGGCTCTTCGCGGCGGTCTGATCGAAGGTCACACGGTCGTTGGGACAACCCGGCTGCCGATCGTTGATCGGAGCGATGCCCGAATAACCAGGACCGCCGCGACCACGCGTCAGGGTCAAAGCGCAGTGCCGTTTTTCCGGTTTGACGAAGGGGCTTGCGGCGCGAGATGCCGTGCCTCGGATCAGCGGCGGACTGTCAGCAGGCCGTTGAGTCTGCGATTGCTTAACGCTTAAGCTTCAGAGTCGAACGTCGATCAGCCTCTTAGAAATTGAGCGTGAAGGACTGACTGCACGCGGCTGATTTCGGCGAACAGGCGGCGGACGTCGACCGGCTTCGACACGTAGCCGTCCATTCCCGCCTGCAGGCACTTCTCCGCGTCGCCGACCATCGCGTTCGCCGTGAGGGCGATGATCGGCAGGTGTGCACCGCTGGCGCGCTCGCGTTCGCGGATGATGGCAGTCGTTTCGAATCCGTCCATCTCCGGCATCTGGAGATCCATGAGCGCCAGGTCGAAGTTGTTCTCGTCGAGCGCGGCCAGCGCCGCGCGTCCGTTGAGCACCACTTCGACGCGATGCCCTTCCTTCTCGAGCAGGCGCACCGTCAGGAACTGATTCACGCGGTTGTCTTCCGCGAGGAGGATCTTCATCGGCGGCGTCGGTATCCGGCGTTCCGGGACTGTTGGGCGCGCCGGCTCTACCGGCTGCGCGTCGACGCCGAGCGTGACCGTGAAATGAAACGTCGATCCCTTCTGCGGCAGGCTCTCCAGCCACAGATGGCCGCCCATCATCTCGACAAAACGCCGCGAGATGGTCAGGCCCAGGCCGGTGCCGCCGTGGCTGCGCGCCGTGGATCCATCGGCCTGCGTGAATGCCTCGAAGATGGCGGCCTGCCGATCCGCCGGCACGCCGATGCCGGTGTCGGCGACGGTGATGTGCAGCCGCGCCTCGTCGCCGATCCGCTCCTCCATGTCGACCGTGACGATCACCCGCCCCTCTTCGGTGAACTTCAGTGCGTTTCCCACCAGGTTGATGAGCACCTGCTGCAGGCGCATCCAGTCGCCCACGAGGCGGTCCGGCACGTCCGGCGTGACGTCGCAGCGCAGCGTGAGACCTTTCTCGTCCGCGCGGAACGCCATCGTGCGAATGAAGTGCCCGAGCTGTCCGCGCAGCTTGAACGGGACCGGCTCGAGGGTCATCCTGCCGGCCTCGATCTTCGACACGTCGAGGATGTCGTTGATCACGCGCAGGAGCGACTCGGCCGACGATCGCACCAGCATCAGCGACTCGCGCTGATCCGCATTCAGGTCCGTATCGAGCAGCAGCGTGGTCATGCCCATGATGCCGTTCATGGGCGTGCGGATTTCGTGGCTCATGTTCGCCAGGAATTCGCTCTTGGTGCGGTTCGACACTTCCGCCTGCTGACGCGCCTCCTCGAGCTCACGCGACTGGGTCTGCAGCTTCGACACCATGTCGCGCGCGAAGCGGATCGCGGCCACCATCCGCGCGCGCAGCCGTTCGGCCGTGCGCGCCGTCATCGACACGTACAGGTTCGCGCCGTACAGGATGAGGAGCTTGAACACTTCGGCGGACCACGAGATCGTGCGATGCTCGACGAACGCGACGTAGAGAATCAGCAGCAGGTAGCTCGCGACCGCGATGTGGCTGAAGACCAGCGCGCGCTTGAACGTCGTGTTGGTCTGATCGGCGACCCGGATGTAGAGCAGGAAGAGCAGCCAGCTCTTGTCGGCTCCGGTCTGGTAGATCACCCAGACGAACGCCGGGATATCGAGGGCGAGAAATACGGTGCCGAGATTGACGAACGGCTTCGCCTTCTCGAAGTACAGCCAGAGCAGCGCCCACGAGGCCAGCGCGTACACGAGGAGCGCCGTCCCGATCCGGATCGGGACGTTCCAGTTGGTCGCCTCCGTCGAGAAGACTTCGTGGAACACCACCAGGATCGTGAGGATGGCCATCCCCAGGATCCTGAGTCGCGGGACCTCGACGACGTGAAAGTACCGCTCGCGCACGCGTTTCTCGTGCGTCGTGGTCTCGGGGTCGAGGATGAAACGCGACTCCAGCGCGTGGTCCACGGCTCATCATAGCTCCGGGATGTTAGACTCGACTCACTGATGGCTGCAGCCGCAACGGCACCGGGACCCAGGCTCTCGCTGCTCCAGTCGCTCATGTACCGTCCTGGCGGCGCGAACCCGCTCGAGTTCTTCACGACGCTCGCGCGCACCTACGGCGACGTCACGTCGTACCGGATGGCCGGCGAACAGCTCTTCCTCATCAACGAGCCGCGGCTGATTCGCGACGTGCTCGTCACGCACAACCGGAACTTCACCAAGAGCCGAGGCCTCGAGCGAAGCAAGCGCCTCCTTGGACAGGGTCTGCTGACGAGCGAGGGCGCGATGCACCTGCGGCAGCGCCGCCTGATGCAGCCGGCCTTCCACCGCGATCGCGTGGCCGGATACGGCGACCTGATGGTGGGCTATGGCGATCGCATGCGTCGCGCGTGGGCCGACGGCGCCACGCTCGACATCTCCCGGGAGATGAACCGGCTGACCCTCTCGATCGTCGGGAAGACGCTGTTCGACGTCGACGTCGAGGAACAGGCTGCCACGGTCGGCGAGGCGCTGACCGCCGTCATGGAATCGTTCTGGATGACGCTGCTGCCGTTCGCCGACGTGCTGGAACGGCTGCCGGTCCCGAAGCTGCGCCGCGCGAGGATGGCGCGGGCCCGCCTCGACGCCATCATCTACCGCATGATTGCCGATCGCCGCTCGAGCGGCGGCGATCGCGGCGATCTGCTCTCGATGCTGCTGGCCGCGCAGGACGAAGACGACGGCCGCGGGATGACCGACCTGCAGGTGCGCGACGAGGCGATGACCATCTTCCTGGCCGGTCACGAGACCACGGCGAACGCGCTCACCTGGACCTGGTTCCTGCTGAGCGGCGCTCCAGACATCGAGGCGAGGCTGCACGACGAGGTTGCGCGCGCGCTGCAAGGCCGGCTGCCGTCGGTCGCCGATCTGCCGTCGCTGCCGTTCGTCGAACGCGTCGTGACCGAGTCGATGCGGCTGTACCCGCCCGCGTGGATCATCGGCCGGCGCGCGATTGACGAATACCGCGTCGGGGAGTACGTCGCGCCGCCGCGATCGATTCTCGTGATGAGCCCGTACATCATGCAGCGCGACGAGCGCTTCTACACAGATCCCGAACGGTTCGATCCCGATCGCTGGACGCCGGAGTTCCGCGCGGCGCTGCCGAAGTTTGCGTACTTTCCGTTCGGCGGCGGTCCTCGCCAATGCATCGGGGAATCGTTCGCATGGATGGAGCTGATCCTTCTCGTCGCGACGATGACGCAGCAATGCCGGCTGCGGCTCGTCCCGGGCCATCCCGTCGTTCCGCAGCCGTTGATTACGCTGCGGGCGAAACACGGTGTGAGAATGACAGTGGAAAAGCGCTGACGATGAGGGAGACCAGACTACGCGTTCGGCGGGTGCTCGAGACCGCACTCGATTGCGACGACCTGCCGCGCAGCGCCGTGTTCTACACGTCGCTGCTGTCCTTGAGGCCGATGCTGGAGTCGGATCGCCTGGTGGCGATCGATGCCGGCGAGGGGACGGTGCTGCTGCTGTTCCAGAAGGGCACGGCTTCGTCCGTCGAACTGCCGGGCGGGCTCATCCCCGCGCACGAGTCCGGCGGGCCTGGCCACCTGGCGTTCGCCATCGACAAGACGGAGCTGCCGGCGTGGGAAGCGCGGCTTGCCGAACTGCGCATCCCCATCGAAAGCCGCGTGACCTGGGAGCGCGGCGGCGTCAGCCTCTATTTCCGCGATCCCGACAACCGGCTGCTGGAGCTCGCGACGCCGGGTCTGTGGCCCTCGTACTGATGACGCTTCGTCGGAGCGCGAGCCTTCCGATCATCATCTTCCTGCTGACCGCGGCCGGTGCGGGCTGCGACGCGCTGGTCGGTGATTCGGCGGCGCGGCTGGTCCATGCGGTCCGTGACGGCGCCGACAGGCTGAAACGCTCGCCGAGCGAGACGCTCGTGCTGAGCGTCGCGTGGCGCTCGTGGCCCGGCGGTTGTCCGGACGGATATCGCGTCGAGTGGCGCGCCGACAGCGATCGCCTCCCCGGACTCGGCGTCATCTGCACCACCGGCACGCGCGGTTTTGCGAGCATCGACTATCGCGGGTTCGTCAGGATTCCGAGGCCGCTGAACGTCACCAAAGAAAAAGGCGAGCCGACGACGATCGCGCTGAGGAAACAGGCCGACGGCACCATTGCGGTCGTCGCACTGCAGTGACCGTCGTCGACATACAATCGAATCGAAGGGCCGGCTCAACACAGAGGACACCAAGGACACCAAGGAAGTTTTTTCTTAGTGTCCTTAGTGTCCTTAGTGTTCGATCAGCGGTGAATTGATCTATGGACGCGAAACACATCGTGATCACCGGAGCGAGCAGCGGCATCGGGGCCGAGCTCGCCTTGCAGCTTGGCGCTGCCGGACATCGCGTGGCGCTGGCCGCGCGCCGCGAGAGTGAGCTTCGGGCTGTCGCGACGAAGGCTGGAGACGGCGCGATTGTCGTTCCGACCGATGTCACGAGGCGAATCGAGGTCGAGCGACTGCGCGATCGTGCGATCGAGGCGTTCGGCTACATCGACGTCTGGGTCAACAACGCCGGCCGTGGCATCACCCGTCCTGTTCTCGAGCTCACGGACGAGGAGCTCGATCTCATGATGTCGGTCAACGTGAAGTCGGCGCTCTACGGGATGCAGGCGATCGTGCCGCACTTCATCGCCCGAGGCCGCGGACAGATCATCAACGTGTCGTCAGTGCTCAGCCGTGTGCCTTTTGCGACTTTCCGGTCCGGGTACAACGCCGCGAAGGCGGCGCTCAATGCGCTGACCGCGAACGCGCGCGTCGACCTGGCCCGCGAACATCCGGGCATCCAGGTCACGCTGGTGATGCCGGGCCTGGTGCGCACCGAGTTCCAGCAGAACGCCCTCCACGGCTCGCCGCCGATGCCGCCCGATGCGCAGCCGGTCGAGGATGCCGTGGCGGCGATTGTCAAGGCGATCGACCATCCGGTCGCGGAGATCTACACGAACCCGCAACACGCGACGGGCGTCGTGCAGCGCTACTTCCAGGACGTGGCCGCCTTCGAGCGCGAGTGGGCGGCGAGCAGGTGACCAGCATGTTCGATGTGACGCACCGCGGACGGGTGGCCGTGCTGCAAATGACGCACGGCAAAGCCAATGCGATGGATCTGGAATTCTGCCGCGAGCTGACGGCACAGGTGCACGCCTGTGCCCAGTCGCCTGCGGGCGCGCTCGTCATCACGGGGCAGGGCAAGATGTTTTCGGCCGGCGTCGACCTGTCGCGCCTGCTCGCCGGCGGCGCCGCCTATGTTCGCCAGTTCGTTCCGGCGATGAACCATGCGTTCGAGACGCTCTTCGAGTTTGCGAAGCCGCTGGTCGTCGCCGTCAACGGCCACGCGATTGCCGGCGGCTGCGTCATGGCCTGCTGCGCCGACTACCGGATCATGGCTCGCGAGCCCGGCCGCATCGGCATCCCCGAACTGCTCGTGGGCGTCCCGTTTCCGGTCGTGCCGCTGGAAATCGTCCGCTTCGCGACGCCGCCCCAGCACCTTCAGGCGCTGATCTATCGCGGCCTGACGCTTGCGGCGGACGAGGCCATGCGATACGGGCTGGTGGACGCGGTCGTGGATCCGGAGCAAGTGCTCGACGAGGCGATTGCCGTCGCCGAAAGCATGGCAGCGGTGCCGTTCGAATCATTCCATTTGACCAAACGGCTGCTGCGCGAACGCACGATCCGGCAGATGCGCGAAGGCGGCGTCGTCGACGCGCTCGTGCAGGATGCCTGGGCGGACGAAGTGGTGCAGTCTGCTGTGCGAGACTACGTGGCGCGCACGCTGAAAAAATAAGAATGGAGACCGGCGACATGACCGATACGGGTACACCAACCATCAGCCCCGAACACATTCTTCAGACCGGACTGGCGTTCTGGGCGTCGAAGACGCTGCTCAGCGCGGTGGAGCTCGAGCTGTTCACCAGGCTGTCGTCGCGGCCGTCGACCGCCGACGATCTCCGCGCGCAGCTGGGGCTGCATCCGCGTGCCGCGCTCGATTTCTTCGATGCGCTCGTGGCGCTCGGATTCTTGCAGCGCGACGGCGGTGTCTACTCCAATACGCCGGAGACCGATCTGTTCCTCGACAAGCGGAAGCCGTCGTACGTGGGCGGCATCCTCGACATGGCCAACCAGCGGCTCTTCGGATTCTGGAACCATCTGACCGAAGGGCTGAAGAGCGGGACGGCGCAGAACGAGGCGAAGGCGGGCGGTCCGTCGCCGTTCACTGAGATGTACGCCGATCCGGCGGGCCTGCGCTCGTTTCTCGCCGCGATGTCGGGCATCAGCCACGGCGCGAACATGACCATCGCCCGGAAATTTCCGTGGAGCCAATACAAGACGTTCGTGGACGCAGGCACCGCGCAAGGCGATCTGGCGGTGCAGGTGGCGCTGGCGAACCCGCACTTGAAGGGCACTGGGCTCGATCTGCCCGTCGTGCAGCCGATTTTCGAAGAGTACGCGGCGAAGAATGGCGTCGGCGATCGCCTGTCCTTCGCGTCGGTGGACTTCTTTACCGGGCCGCTCCCGAAGGCTGACGTCGTGATGATGGGGCACATCCTCCACGACTGGGATCTGGCGCAGAAGACGATGCTGGTGCGGAAGGCGTACGACGCGCTGCCCGCCGGCGGCGCGTTCATCGTCTACGACGCGATCATCGACGACGACCGCAGGAAGAATGCGTTTGGCCTGCTCATGAGCCTGAACATGCTCATCGAGACCCCGGGCGGGTTCGACTACACCGGCGCGGACTGCATCGGCTGGATGAAAGACGCGGGCTTCAAGGACGCGCGAGTCGAGCACCTGGTCGGCCCCGACTCGATGGTCGTCGGCATCAAATGACGGCTGCGCGTTACCTCAGCAGGCCTCGGCTCGTCCGAGTCGAGGTCCGCGTTGTAGAGTGGGGTAGCCCATTCACATGCCGATTCTAGGTCTTCACCACGTCACCGCGACCGTCGACGATGCGCAGGACGATCTCGATTTCTGCCTCGGCGGCCTCGGACTCCGCCTGGTCAAGAAGACGGTCAACTTCGACAATCATCACGTCTATCACTTCTACTACGGCGACGAACACGGATCGCCCGGCACGATCTGGACGACCTTTCCGTATAAGGGACACGGCATTCGGGAGGGGCAGAAAGGCGCCGGTCAGGTTACGGTGACGTCGTTCTCCGTACCCAACGGTTCGCTCGATGCCTGGCGCACGCGTCTCGGTGCCCACGCCGTCGCCGTCACGGATCTCCAGCCGCGTTTCGGCGATCCGGTGATCCGCTTCGCCGACCTGTCGGGCATCACGTTCGAGTTGATCGCGACCGGCCACGACTCGCGGAGGCCATGGGTCTCGGGAGGACTCGACGCCGACGAGGCGATCCGGGGTCTTCACAGCGTCACGCTGGTCGTGCGCGATGCCGCGAAGACCATCGAGCTGATGACGCAGCTGCTCGACTACAAAGTCGTGGACGAGATGGAAGGCCGCTACCGGCTCGCGGTGAACGGCGGCGGGCCGGGCAAGACGATTGACGTGGCCCATCATCCGGACGCCGAACCGGCGATCAACGGCCTCGGCACGGTCCATCACGTGGCAATGGCGATCGGGAGCGCCGCCGAGCAGCTCAGTCTTCGAGCGGAGCTGCTCCGATACGGCTGCAAGGTGACCGAGGTCCGCGATCGCTGCTACTTCCAGTCGATCTACTTCCGCGAGCCCGGCGGTGTCCTGTTCGAGGTGGCGACGATTCAGCCGGGGTTCGCGATCGATGAAGCGCCGTCAACGCTCGGTCGCGACCTGAAGCTGCCACCGTGGGAGGAGCCGCACCGCGCCGAGATCGAACGCCGGCTGGCGCCGGTGACGTATTGATGCACGCGGCCGCGCCGGCGGAACTGCCATCGCAGTGGCTGCTGAAGCATGGTCCGGGTGACGCGCCGATCGTCGTCGACATCTCCGGCCTGGACGATGACTCGGCGTTCGAGCGGATCCGGTGTCCCCATTGCGGCTGGCAGCCGGCTCCGTCGAGCACCTGGCTCTGCGACGGTCCGGATGGATCCGCTCCTGGATTCAGCGGCTGCGGCACCGTATGGAATACGTTCACCACGCGGGGACGCTGTCCGGGTTGCCAGCACCGATGGAGCTGGACCGTGTGTTTGCGGTGCGGCGATTGGGCGCTGCATGAAGATTGGTACGACCGGCACGCGGCGGATTGACCGTCAGGGAACGCAATGAAACACTTTGCGCTGGTTTACGACGTCGTGAAGGACTTCGCCGAACGGCGCTTGCCTGTTCGCGAGGTCCATCTCGTCCACCTGCACGACGCGCACGCGCGCGGCCTGCTCCAGTTTTCTGGTCCCCTCGGCGATCCGCCAGACGGCGCGCTGTTGATCTTTCGCGCGGAGTCGGTGGAGCAGGTCGAAGCCTTCGCGCAGACCGATCCTTACGTGGTTCAGGGACTCGTCACCGGCTGGCGGGTGCGGCCGTGGACCATCGTGATCGCACCGGAGTCGCTTGCGCCACCGGCACTCTAGCCGAACCGCGGTTTCTTCTTCTTACGTGTCCAGTACGTGATCTATGAGGCCGGAATTTTCGAGATCGCGTCGGTCAGCGGGCCGTCGAGCTCTTCGTAGACGCGATGGAGATACCAGTCGACCAGCTGTGACTTGAACGCCGCGTTGACGGGCTGCCGATCTCCGGTGATCGTGACCATCAGATCGTGGAGACCCGGGAAGATCGCCTCCTTCGCCTGATCGGGATCCAACCCCTTCTCTTTCGCCGCCTTGCCCTCCCTCAGCAGCACTCGAAATACGTCCATGGTCGCACGCAGGAGCACCTTGTCGTGAAGCGCCGGTCCATGGCCGGTGACAATGGTCGAGGCGTCGAGCTTGTCGACTTTCTCGAGCACACGGAGCCATTCGGTCGGAAAACCGCTCAGCGCGAAGGTGATCGGATTGACGATCAGGTCGCCGAGCAGCAGGATTTTCTCCTTCGGCAGATAGACGAACGTGTCTCCAGGCGTCACGCCGCGGCCGTAGTTCAGGACCTCGATGTGCCGCTCGCCGAGCTCGATTTCCAGCCGGTCGGAAAACGTGACGTTGGGAAAGACCAGGTGGACGTTCTTCTTCTGCTCGTAGAACGCACGATCCGCGGCGAGCAGCGGGGCCAGCTCCGGTTTATCGGCAGCTCGCTTCTCCATGTTCTGCAGGTACGCCGGCAGCTGCTGCTCGAGGAACGGCTTGTTGAATTCGAGCGCCGGCCCCTTCATCAGCTGCAGGTTCTTCTCGTGCGACACGATGCGCACGGCGGGAAATGCCTGCTGGTAGGTCTCGGTGCCGTACCAGTGATCCCAGTGCCAGTGCGAGTTGACGATCCATTTCACCGGCTGGTCGGTGATCTTCCGGATCTCCGCGAGGACGGCGGCCGAGGCCGAAGGCGTTCCGTTGGTGTCGAACACCAGCACGCCGTCGCGTGACGTGACGACGATCGAGTTGCCGTCGAGGCCGACGTCGCCGTAGCCCGGGCGGCTGAACAGAAAGATCCCTGGGGCCAGCTCCGTCCGCACCGGCGTGACAGGAGCCTGTCCAGCGGACGTGAGCGGCAGCAGGCACAGCGCCAATGCGATCGCGAGTGGTCTCGGTCGTCCCACACGAACCTCCACGACCGTAGACGATAGCCGCGATCGCCTGTCCGAGTGCGGCACGTCGCATGTCCGAAAATGAAAAAGGCGGCCACCCCGAAGGATGGCCGCCCGTCTAATTCTGAATTCAGAATTTAGAATTCCGAATTCTTGACTACCATTTCACATCGACCCCGATGCGGATGATGCGGCCCTGGAGAATCACCGACGGCACGCCGTAGGTCGCAGCACCGTACTGGGTGCTGGTGATCGCGGAGTAGTCGTCCGAGTTGAGCAGGTTGAAGAGATCGAGCTTCGGCGTCACCTTCGTCGTGGTGAAGGTGAACGTCTTGCTCATCCCGAAGTCGACCTGGTTGATGCGCGGCGTGAACTCCGTGCCCGGCGCGACGATTGGAATCGACGCCGAGGAGACGGTCAGGCCGGGGACGATCCGGGCGCCCGGCGTGCAGCTGCCCTTGCAATTGGCCGGGTAGACGCTCGTCGGCGTGACGAGCTGGAACGTGCCGATGCCGTTCGGTTGCGTGAACCCGGTGCCGGCCGTGAAGACGCCGTACTGCAGCGGCGCGGTCCCGATCGAAAGGCCCGGAAGCGCCTGGAGTGCGCCGCTCACCGAGATGCCGTACCACGGCAGCGGATAGGTGCCGGCCAGCTTGAGGGCCGTCTGCCAGGGGATGCCGTTCTGCGAGCCGTCGCAGAACAGCAGGAGGTTTGGATCGTGGCCGGCTGCGCTGCAGCTGTTGGTGATGATGCGCTCGGTCGACGTTCCGCCGAACAGCCGGGCCCCGCCCGGAAGGCGTGTGTTGAAGTTCAACTCGACGCTGTTGTACCAACGCGACATGTCGGGATCGTTGCTGTCGACGTTCTGCACCGCGGAGACCTTGGCCGCGCTGACGTTGTAGTAGGTGAGCGGGCTGCCGTCGAGCGGGTTGTACACCGTCACCGGCGTGTAGTCGGAGGCCGAACGCGCCATGTTGTTGCGCGCGATCAGGTTCTTGAAGTCGCTGTGGAACCATTCGGCGCTGACCGAGGTGCCGCGCATCAGCTCGTGTGTCACGCCGACGTTGTACGTGAGCTGATACGGCCGCGCCAGGTTCGGGTCGAACACCGACAGCGCACGGACGCCGAAGTTGGTTGCCAGCTGGGCGAAGTTGATTTCGCAGCCCGGCGTCAGGTAGACGCAGCCGCGCTCGCCCTGCGCGATGTCGTCCTTGTTCAGATCCGTCCACGAGATGTTGGCCGTCGTCAGCGCCGTCGGGTTGTAGATCTGCGCGAAGCCGGTCGTCGTGGCGGTCTCGTAGCGGTTGAAGCCGGCGCGTATCGCCGTCTTGCCGTCACCGAAGACGTCGTACACCACCGACGTACGGGGCGAGATGTCCTTCCATGAGGGCAGGTAGATGTCGTCGTACGCAACGGAATTGGCGAAGCGTCCCGTTTGCGCAGGTTCGCCAAGCACGCGCTGGCGGACGTAGTCGTACCGGACGCCGAGGTTGATCGTGAAGCGCTTCACTCGCCACGCGTCCTGCGCGTAGAGGCCCAGGTTGGCGTCCAGGTACTCGCCAGTTTGCAGCGGTGTATTGAGCACCGTCACCTGCAGCGGCGTGCCGGCGTTGTAGATCTGATAGAGATCCGCATTCGCCGAATTCCACCGTTTGTACGGTCCCCACGCGTCCTGGAAGCCGACCTTGATGTTGTGCGACCCGGTGACGTACGAGATGGCGGTCATCACGTTGTACTTGTCGGGATAGTTGCCGAGCTGCGCGCTCGACGCGTTCCACAACAGACCGGTGCTGTTGTCGCTCTTCCGAGCGCCGGCATACCACGCCGCCGATCCGTAAGGCTGATTCAGGCCGTCCTGGTAGACGTTGTCATACCGTTCGCGGTTGTACGAGAAGCCGGTCTCGAAGAGCAGCTTCGACGACACGGTCGAGGTCCACTTCGCCGAACCAGTCGAGAACGTCGGCGTATGCCACACCACCGAGCCGGTCGCCGGATCCGTGAGTGCGCCCATCGCGTGACCGCGCAGGCGCATCGCGCGATCCATGTAGGCGGCGAACTTGTTCCGCGGCGTCATCTGCCAGGTGAAGCGGACGACCGGGTTGGCCATCTTTTCGTCCGAGACACCCTGATCGCAGGTGCCGGGCGCCGCCAGGCACGACTTGAAGTAGGCGGGTACGTTGGCGCCGGCGGGCACGTTGAAGGTGTTCGCGATCGGCTTGTCGTAATGCGCGTTGCGGAAGGCGCCGAAGAACCAGAGCTTGTCCTTCATGATCGGCCCGCCTTCTTCGACGTTGAACTCGTAGAAGTTGGAAATCTTGTCGGTGGCGCTCACGCCGAGGGCGATCAGCTCGGGCGTCAAATTGTTGCCCTGCCATGAGGCCGGCGACTTGGCGTACTTCAGCGCGCCGGCGAAGCGGTTGCCGCCGTCCTTCGGGACGAGGTTCATGTTGATGCCGCCGACGATGGTTTCGGCCGTGCCGCCGGCCGTCTGGTACACCGCCTCCTGGATCATCGCTTCGTTGTGATACGCCATGACGGCGCCATCGCCCATCGTCCCGTTCGTGACGAGGCCGTCGACGGTGACCATCGAGCCGGAGGCGCCGCTGCCGTGGACGGCGAAATAGGTCTGCTGCATCGCACGCGAGCCGCCGACGTCCGGCGACGAGAGCGTCACGCCGACGACCAGCTGGCCGAGGCTCTGAATCGTCTTCGCGCTCGGCACCGAGTCGAGCACGTCGCGCGAGAGCACCTGCGTCTTCGTGTTGCTCTGGACGTCGACGACGGGCGACGCGCCGGACACGGTCACCGACTCTTCGAGCGCGCCGACCTTCAGGTCGGCATTGACGGTTGCGGTGAAGTTCGAGGGCAGTTCGAGTCCTTCACGCTTGAACGTGTTGAACCCCTGCAGCGAGAACGTGATCGTGTAGACGCCGGGTCGAAGGTCGACGATCGTGTACTGGCCCTGGCCGTCGGTCGACACAGACTTGGTCTTCTCGATCAAGACGTCGCTGGCGACTTCGACGGTGACACCCGGCAGCACTGCACCCGACGCGTCTTTGACGGTGCCGCCGATGGCGCTCTGGGCGCGTGC
>DASSGK010000612.1:0-11107 GCA_035693505.1 Vicinamibacterales bacterium | reverse complement strand
GTTTCTCGCAAAAGGTGATCCGACGCGAGAAACGCGAGATCTGACCCCGACTACGGAAGCCGTGCGACGGCGGTCTCCACGCGCAGATGTTGGCCGCTGCCGGGCCACGCGAAGATCAATTCCTGTCCGCGCCGCGCCATCCGGGGATAGCTGCTGTTCCGGGTCTCGCCGAGATCGACGATGGTAATTGCCGCCGACCGTTGACCGCCGCGGTCGACGCGCCTGACCTTGAACGACGCGCTCTTGTTCGCGAACTCGATCCATCCAACGACGGCGGACCCATCGGCGAGCTGCTCGACATCCACGCGTCCCAGGGATCCGGTTTCGTCGACCTGCACGGGCGCACTGAAGGTCCGCCCGCCATCCTGCGAAAACGAGACGAACGCATGCCCATCGTCTTTTGGCGCCGTGAACCAGGCGACCGCGACGTTCCGGCCGGCGGCACTGATCGCGGGTCCGTTGACAGGGCAGCCGTCGATCTTCCAGCCGTCCTCGTGCACGCGTGACGGCACGGTCCACCCGTCGCCGGTGAACCGCGAGACATAGATGTCGCGCACTTCCTCGGCGGAACGATTCCGGTACGCGACGATCGGTCCGTCGGTGCCGACGGCAACGGCGGTCGGACAGCACTCGCAGACCCTGAGAGCCACTGCGGCCTCCGACAGCTGCTTCAGGTCGCGGTCGAAATGCGCCTCGCGCAATCCCATATCGCCCGTCCCGTCGTCGTCAGGCCCGGTGCCGGGTTTCATCGCGCGTCCGTCGAGCCAGACCAGGCCGAGGCCGGTGCCGGTGTCGAACAGCGAGGCGAAGCCATGTTCGGTGTTCGTGCCGTCGTGGTGCGGCGAGAAGGGCGCCGACCAGGTCTTTCCCTCGTCGGTTGATCGCGACAACCGCAGGTCGTATCCGGGCGCGGGCGCCTTGTGCTCGCGCAGCCAGTGCGCGACGAGCGTGCGATCGGCGAGCCGCACGACCGACGGCACGTCGGCGTAGTTGACGAAGAAATCGCTGCCGGCCGCGACCATGTGCGGTTCGGACCAGCCGGTGTCCGTCCGCTCCGAATACTTCAATGCCGTCTGCGAGCCCGCACTTTCCAGCCAGCTCAGGATGACGTCGTCCTTCGATGCCGTGAGCTGCGGCTGTGCGCTGGCGTCGGCGGCGGGTGTCGCGACGGTCTGCAGCGTCAGTGTCCAGTCGACTGGCGGAGCAGGCGTTGCGCGCGTGCACGCCGGCGACGCACAAGCGGTAACGATGATGACGGCTGCGACGATTCTCATGATGACGCGCTCGCGATGGTGATGGTGAATCGTGCGCCTCCCGCCGGACCGTTCTCCGCTCGCACGGTCCCGCCGTGCAGCTCGACGAGGTGCTTGACGATGGCCAGGCCGAGGCCGGTGCCGCCGGGATCGCGCGCGCGCGACTTGTCGACGCGGTAGAAGCGCTCGAACACGCGCGAGAGATCGTCTTCGGGAATACCGGGCCCTTCGTCGGCGACCGAGATCGCAACGCGGCTTCCCTCGCGGGCGGCGTCGATGCGGATGGTGGAGTGCTCGGGCGCATACGTGATGGCATTCGCCACGAGATTGCGGAGCGCGTCGTGCAGCTTCGCCGGATCCGCGCGCACCATGTCCGCCCCAGGCGCGACCGAGATCGCAATGTGCTGTCCGCGTTCGGCGACCGCAGGCGTCAGGTCGGCGATCACCGCTTCCGCGAGGCTGCGCGTGTCGCAGGCGATCAAGTCGATCGTCTCCTGGCCGGCGTCGAGACGCGCGAGCCTCAGGAGATCCTTGACCAGGCGTTCCATGCGCTGCGTGTGGCGTTCGATGATGCCGAGGAACCGTTGGCGTTCGTCTTCGTCGGTATCGCCATCGGTCAGCGCTTCGACATATCCGCGAATCGCGGTCAACGGCGTTCGAAGCTCGTGCGACACGTTGGCGACGAAGTCGCGCCGGATCTGGTCGGCCCTGCGCAGCTCGCTGATGTCGTGCAGCACGAGAATCACCCCGTGCGCCACCGCGCCGGCGGCCGCTGCCGCGCTCGCCATGATCGTTCGCGAGGGATCCCGCGGCGGCGAGAGCTGCAGCGCTTCGTGAGCCTTTCCCAGCAGCACTGCCGCGACGAGCTCCGCGATGGCCGGCAGCCGGATCGTCTCGACGTACGGCCGTCCGATCAGGACCTCGTCCAGCTTGAGCATCAGCCGCGCGGCGTCGTTGACGAGCTGCAGGCGGCCTTGCGGATCGACGACGATCACGCCTTCGACCATGCCGGCGAGAATCGCCTCCATGCGCGCGCGATCGCGCGCCTGTTCGCCAAGGCGGCGGCCGACTTCCTGCACCGAGTCGTCGAGCGCCCGTGCGACGGTTCCCAGCTCGTCGTCGCCGAAGCCGAGGTGCGGCGGGGTGAGATCGCCGCGGCGGTAGCGTTCGGCGACGCCGGCGATCAACCGGACTCGCCTGCCGATCCGGGACGAGAAGATCCAGGCGATGGCGGCGCCGCCGAGCAGCGCGATGCCCAGCGCGGTCAGCGTCGCGGTGACGGCGGGCCTGACCTGTTGACGGATGTCGGTGAGCGGAAGGGCAATGCGGACGAACGCGATCGACGGATGCTGCACCGGCACGGCGATATACAGCATGTCGATTTTCAGCGTCGAGCTGTAGCGCTGCGCGCGGCCGAGTCCGTGCTCCCGCGCCTCGACGACCTCGGGACGCTGCCTGTGGTTTTCCATGGCGGCGACACCTTCGAGCGTTTCGGCCGAGTCGCCGACGACCCGGCCGTCGGAGGCGATGAACGTCACGCGCGCCTGGATGAGCGCGCCCAGTCGATCCGCTTCGTCGTCCAGCTCCGCGACGGTGGACGGCACCGCACCGCGGCTCAGGAGGTTTGCTGCCATCCGAGCTTCCGCGACCAGCGTGGCCTCGATGCGCTCGTCCATCTGGCGGCGCATGGTGGTGGCAAAGAACACCCCCGCGACCGCGAGGGCGATGATCGCGGCCGACAGGGCAGCCAGAAAGAACTTCGTCTGAAACGTCGTACGGACGCGTAGCGCGCTCGCCATGACCTAGGGCGTGAGATCGGCGAGCTTGTACCCGAACTGCTTCACGGTGACGAGGCCTTCGGCGAGCACTGGAAGCTTTTCGCGGAGGCGCCGGATGTGGACGTCGACTGTGCGAGTGCCGCCCGTGTAGCGATAGCCCCAGACGTCGGTCAGCAGGACGTCGCGCGACAGCACACGTCCGCGATGCTGCAGCAGGTACTCGAGCAGAAGAAATTCCTTCGCGGTCAGCGTCACGTCGCGGCCGCTGCACGACACGAGGTGGCGCTCGGTGTCGAGCGCGATCGGCCCGTAGGCCAAGATTTTTGCCGGCGGTGAGGCGCGGTGTGCCCGCCGCAGGAGCGCCCGCACCCGCGCGACCAGCTCGTTGGGGCTGAACGGCTTGGCCAGGTAGTCGTCGGCGCCGAGCTCGAGGCCGACGATGCGCTCGGATTCCTCTGCGCGCGCGGTGAGCATGATGATCGGAATCGCGGCCGTGGTCTCGTTCGCACGAAGGACCCGGCAGACCTCCAGCCCGTCGACGTGCGGCAGCATCAGATCCAGGACCAGCAGCTCCGGCGGCCGGGCGGCAATCGCGGTGAGCGCCTCCCGCCCGGAGGCGACGCGTTCCGTGATGAAACCGGCTTTGTCGAGATACCGCCCTACGAGTTCGGCGATGTCCGGATCGTCCTCGACGATCAGGATGCGCATCGGCATGCACGTCATTCTACCGGTGATGACTACGGTTGACCCCAATTGAGGTCACCCGTCGATCGACGCTCACCGCAAGTCGTTGCAATCGTTGACAAAGTGCGACTCTGCTCGATGGCATTGCTCGTGCCCCATCGCACGTCAGCGGAGGTGGGCGATGAGAAATTTCCTGGCGACGATGTTGAGCGTGATTGCGGCCGGCGTGATGTTGATCGCGTACGGACTTCTCAGCCCGCGCGCGGCGGCGACGTACGCCTACGCACCAGGGCAGCCGGCGCTCGTGAGCGAGCGCGGCGGGATCACGGATCTCACGCCGCGCCAGCCGATGGCCTACGCGGTGAGCGATACGCGTCCGCTGCCGTCCTATGACGACCTCCTGCTGGAGAACGCCAGCCTGCGACGCGCGCAGTCCGCGAATATCGGCTTCGCGCCGGTCGCATCACGGCGCGTTCAGGCCGCACCTGCCCGAGTCGCCCGCGCGTCGAGCCGCGACTGGAAGAAGACGGCGATGGTGATTGGCGGAAGCACGGCCGCAGGTGCGGGCCTCGGAGCGATCTTCGGCGGCAAGAAAGGCGCACTCATCGGCGCCGCGATCGGCGGAGGAGCAGGGACGCTCCTCCAGGTTCGCTAGCGACCCTGCGATGGCTGATGGCTAATGGCTGATTGCACAAGGTTGATGGTCAATGGATGGACCATGTGCCATCGACCATAAGCTATTAGCCATCAGCCATTAGCCGTGGCAGAATGACCATATGCGCATTCTGCTGCTATCCGCATTCCTCCTGCAGTTGATCCCTCCCGCGGGTAAGCCCGGTCATGCGACGATCGCGGCGTCACCGGCAACGGTTAACGGAACCGCCGGAGCGAAGCTTTCGCTGTTCGTCGACGTCACGCCGAAGACGAACATCCATGTCTATGCGCCGGGCACGGAGTTTTACATTCCGATCACCGTGAAGCTGAATGCGCAGCCGGAAATCAAACCCGGAAAGATTGCGTATCCGAAATCCGAGACCCTGACGCTGCTGAACGAAAAGGTGCCGGTGTTCCAGAAGCCGTTCCGGCTGACGCAGGAAGTGACGCTCGACAAGTCGGCCAAGTCTGGATCGACGGTGACCGTGTCGGGAACGGTCAACTATCAGGCGTGCGACGACGCCGTCTGCTACCCGCCGGAGTCGGCGCCGGTCAGTTGGACAGTGACGGTGAAATGAATTTCGACGGGTTCGGGGTTCATTGTTCCGCGGTTCAGCGTTCGGAACGCTGAACCTTGGACCCTGAACGCTGAACCCTGCTGGTTAGGCGAACATCCTGCCGAGAATCGGATATCCCCAAGCGAGGCCGAGCACGGTCGAGGCGCAGCCGACGGTCATTGAAAGTGCCCGTGCGAGGCTGCGGTTGCGTCCGGCGCGCGCGAGCGGCCAACCGAGCAGTCCCGACAGCGCGGCCATCCCGAGCGTCGATCCCAATCCGAACAGCAGCATGTAGCTGATTCGCTCGGCGGCCGTCGGCAGGGTCGCCACGACGAGCGCGGTCAGGGCGCCGCTTCCGGCCAGGCCGTGCACCGCGCCGACGATCAACGGGCGGCGCGCGAGCGTCCAGGTCCCGATGTGGATGTGCGCGGGCACGCCATGGTGTTCGTGCTCCTTCGTGCCGTGATGATGGAGATGGACGGGGCCCACGGGTCCCTGCCGAGCGGCCAGATAGATGGCGCGCAGGCCAAGGCCGATCAGCATCAGCGCGACACAGAACTCGAACGCATCCGCGACGCGCACCGGCATCTCCGCGCGGAGGATCACGAGCAGCGTGCCGACCACGATCAGCGAGAAGGTGTGGCCCAGTCCCCAGCACGCGCCGAGCAGCGCGGCCTTGAAGCTGTTGCGCTCGCCGGTCACCAGCGTCGTCACCGCGGCGAGGTGATCGGGCTCGAGCGCGTGGCGCATGCCGAGCAGCGAACCGAGGCCCGAGCTGGTAATGAGTTCGAGGACAGGCATGATGTGAGGGCGCGGATATTGTATCCTGTCGTCAGCACGGGTGGTGGAGTCCACCAGTAACCGCCGCTCCGGTTGGACGGCCAATGACTCCTGCGGCGCGCCGTAGGAGTCCATTCCTTTCGGCCCCCTCAACATCCAACCTCGCTCTGGAGACGCACATGATCTGGTTGGCAGTCGCCGTCGGCGGCGCGCTCGGCTCGATGGCGAGACACGGCGTCAACGTCTTCTTCGCGCATGTCCTCGAACGATCCATTCCGTATGCGACCGGCGTCGTGAACCTGGTCGGCTCGATCGTGATCGGGCTGCTGGCGGCCTTGATCGCCACCGGCCGCCTTCACATGTCGACCGAGCTGCGCACGTTCGTGTTCGTGGGGATTCTCGGCGGCTTCACGACGTTTTCGAGCTTCATGCTCGACACGTTTACACTGGGGCACGGCGGCGACCACTCGCTCGCGTTCTGGAACGTCGCGCTCCAGGTCGCGCTCGGTCTCGGCGCCGTCTGGGCGGGCTATCGACTTGGCACCGCTCTTTGAACCTCGAATCTGCAATCTGCAATTGGCAATCTGCAATTTTCCTGAGGCGTCCATGCATCCGTGGCACGACACTTACGTCGATGATTCCGTCATCGCGACGGGCTTTCCCGTCATCGTGGAGATTCCGAAAGGCAGCACCAACAAGTACGAACTGGACAAGGAGACGGGGCTCCTGCGCCTCGATCGCGTGCTCTACAGCGCCGTCTACTATCCGGCCGACTACGGCTTCATCCCTCGCACGTACTGCGACGATGGCGATCCGCTCGACGCGCTCGTGCTCGGTCAGGAACCGGTCTATCCGCTGACGATCGTCCAGGCGCGCGCCGTCGGCGTGATGCGCATGCGCGACGACAAGGGCGTCGACGACAAGATCGTCGCGGTCAGCGTGCGCGATCCGTCGTTCGAAGGCTACACGGACAAGGGTCAGCTGCCCGCGCACGTCCTGCGGCAGGTGCAGCGCTTTTTCCAGGACTACAAGGTGCTTGAACACAAACAGGTGGTGATCGAAGACCTCCTCGGCCCGGAGGATGCGCTTCGCATCATCAGGGAATCGCTCGAGTTGTACCGGCAGCTGCGCCGAGGCGAGCTCAAGTAGCCTTTTCGGGCCGTTCTCGCCCTGCGCCCTCCGTCGGCCGCCATCCGCCGTTTACCGGGAATTCCGCCCCATTGGCCGAATGCCCCGATCGGGCAGGGCCACCCTCGCGTAACTTCTCCACAGACATACGCGGGCAGGGCATATGAGCACACGAAAGCTGGCAACGACGGCGGGTTGGTTGGTGGCGTTTATGGCCTGTTCGGTGGCCAGCGTGACGGCCTGGCTGCTCGTTACGTCGCCTACGGCCGTGGCGCTCGCCGTCCAGGGCGGCGATTCGCAACCGCTGGCCAGGCTCGCGCTGTTCGCGCTGCATCAGGCGGTGGGTTTCCTCGCGCGGTATTTCTGAGAGGGTGAGATGTTTCCCGATCGGCGCGTCGACAACACGGGCGGGTTGGTGGTCGGGTTGCTGGTCATGTCGCTCGGCATCGGCCTGCTGCTCGACCGGACCGGCATTCTCGTCGGCTTCGGCTGGCATAATTTCTGGCCGTGCGTCCTCATCGCCATCGGGGTGGTCCGCCTCTCGATCTCGCGTGACGATGGCCGGCGTGATGGCGGCTGGATGGTGTTCATCGGTGTGTTGTTGCTGCTGAACCAGACGCATGTGCTGCGATTCCAGGAGTCATGGCCGCTGTTCATCGTCGCCGTCGGCGTCACCATGGTGTGGAAGGAAGTCTTCAGGCGCGGCTCTCGCGTCCGTGAGAGAGTGGAATAGGTCCGATGGAACCCCGCACAGGCTTCCGGATTACCGGGCAGCTCGTTCTCGGCATCTCGATCGCGATCGTCGGCGTGCTGTTCACGCTCGACAACCTGCACATCCTGCGGGCGAGGGACTTCCTCCAGTTCTGGCCGGTCGTGCTGATCGTCATCGGCCTCGTGCACGTCGCGCAGGCGCGAACGGCGTCTGGCGTGACGGGCGCCGCGATCTGGATTTTCGTCGGGGTCGTGTTGCTCGGCAACCGGCTCGGTTTCCTGCACGTGAGGATCTGGAACTACTGGCCGCTGCTGCTCGTGCTGGTCGGCGGCCGCATCGTGATGCAGGCGATCGCGGGCGGAGGTCGTCGATCCCGGGTGAGGCTTGGGGGCGATGCGTCCTGGCCGTCGATGGGAACGGAGTCCAGCCTCGCCGGTAACGCGCCGAATGGAGATCCATCGTCGGTGGTCTCGGTGGTGGCCGTGATGGGCGGATTCGACCGCCGCGTGACGTCGCGCGAGTTTCGCGGCGGCGAGCTGACGGCGTTCATGGGAGGCGGCAAGCTGGATCTGCGCGACACAGTGATGGCTGACAACCACGCGGAGATCAACGTCTTCTCGTTGATGGGCGGTTTCGAGATTCGGGTCCCCGAAACCTGGAGCGTCGTATTCGAAGTGACGCCGTTCATGGGCGGCGTCGAGGACCGTGCGAGAACCTCGTCCGATCCCTCGGCCCCGCGCCTGGTGATCCGCGGGTTCGTGATGATGAGCAGCGTCGAGTTGACGAATTGAGACGCGTGACGGCCTGACGTGCATCCAATCCTGGGACGCGCGGATCGCCTTGCGGCGTACCTTGCCGCCTGGGCCGCGGTGTGCGCGTTCGTCGCGGGCATCTTCACGCGGCTCGGCCTCACCTGGACCGAGGCGCTCGTGCTGCTGGTCCCGCTGTTCCTGATCTACGCGTTCGTCTGTCTCTCGGCGTGGTATGTGAGCCGCGCGACGCCGCTCACGACGACCAGCAGCCTGCGAGTGCTGGCGTCTTCGATCCTGGCATCGGCATTTGCCAGCGGCCTCTGGCTCGCGTTGACCAACGCCTGGATCGCTCTGCTCAGCATGACGACGGCGTTCGCGCCGTCGGCGGATCGGTACGGGCAACAGCTGCCATTCGTCTTCGCGGTCGGCGTGCTGCTGTTCATGCTCGCTCTCGCCGGGCACTACGTGCTGCTGGCCGTCGAAACCGCGCGCGAGGCGGAACGCCGTCAGCTCGAGCTCGAGCTCCTGACACGCGACGCGGAGCTGCGCGCACTGCGCGCGCAAATCGATCCCCATTTCCTGTTCAACAGCCTGAACTCGATCAGCGCGCTCACGGGGAGCGACGCCCCTGGCGCCCGACGGATGTGCCTGCTGCTTGGCGAATTCCTGCGAACCACGCTCGACGTCAGCGCGCGCCAGCGCATCCCGCTGGCCGACGAGCTCGCGCTCGCCGAGCGGTACCTGAACATCGAACAGGTGCGCTTCGGATCGCGCCTGCAAATCCAGCGCAGGGTCGACGAGGAGGCCTCGTCGTGCCTGGTGCCGCCGCTACTGCTCCAACCGCTCGTCGAGAACGCGGTGACGCACGGCATTGCCAGGGTTCTCGAAGGCGGATTGATTCGGCTCGATGTCTCGCGGCACGACGGCCGGCTGGCGATCGTCGTGGAGAATCCGTGCGAGACCGACGCGGCGGTCCAGCGGCCTGGCGGCCTCGGCCTGGACAACGTGCGCCGTCGCCTGGACGCGATGTTCGGACGCGACGCGCGTGTGGACACCAGAGTGGCGGCCGGACAGTTTCACGTCGAGCTGAGTCTCCCGGCGAGCGTGAGGACCGAGTGAGCGAGGTGAGATGCGCCTGAGAGTGGTCATCGTCGACGACGAAGATCTGGCCCGGCTCGTCGTGCGTGAATACCTGGCGGGCATACCGGACGTCGACGTCGTTGCCGAGTGCGCGAACGGATTCGAGGCGGTCAAGGCCGTTTCCGACCTGCAGCCGGATCTCTTGATTCTCGACGTGCAGATGCCGAAGCTGAATGGGTTCGAGGTGCTCGAGCTCGTCGGCCGCGACGTTGCGGTCGTCTTCGTGACGGCGTTCGACCAGTACGCGATCCGGGCGTTCGAGGTCCATGCGGTCGATTACCTCTTGAAGCCGTTCAGCGCCGAACGGCTCGCGGCCGCGATCGATCGCGTACGCGAGCGGCTTGGCCGCGGCGATCCCTTGCCGGTGAAGGAACTGGCGGCGGCCGGTCAGTCCGGGCAGGAACCTGCCCGGCGCATCCTCGTGCGCGACGGTCCTCGCGTGCACGTGCTGCCTGTCGAGAAGATCGACTACATCCAGGCGCAGGACGACTACGTGTGCTTCCGGTGCGACGGGAAGGAGTACCTGAAAGAGCAGACGCTGGCCGATCTGGAGAGCGCGCTGGACCCCGCGAAGTTCGTGCGGATTCACCGCTCGTACGTGCTGAACCTGGATCGGTTGGCGCGGGTCGAGACGGATGAACGCGAGAATCGCATCGCCATGCTCGCCGATGGACGGCGCCTGCCGATCAGCCGAGCAGGGTATGGACGCCTCAGTGCCCTGCTGAAGTAACTCGACTCGCCAAACGGAATTTACACGGCCGTAACCGACTCGTCAGATTCCCGACGCGCGCCGCATTCATAGTGCCTTCCTTTCCACTGGAGGCATGAATGCGCGTGCGACGAGTCTCGATGGCCGTCTTTTTGTTTTCTTTATTGTGGGCGCAGGGTAGTTACGCAGCGGAACCGACGCTGATCGCGATTGGCAGCGTCAGCGGGTTGTACGAGGATTTCGCGACGCAAACCGCCGCTCCGCTGGCGAATAAGGTTCCGGGCAACCGTCTCGGCGGGATCGGTTCCGGTTTGACCTACCTTGGCGGCGACTGGTTTCTTGCCCTGCCGGACCGCGGACCGAACGCCGTCCCGTACAACTCGTGCCTGGACGACACGGTTTCCTACATCAACCGCTTTCACTCCTTTCATCTGAGCCTGTCGCCAAGCGATCCGGGTGCCGCCCTCCCGCTCACGCTGACGCCGATGCTGGTCGGAACGACGCTGCTGTCGAGCGGGACGCCACTGGTGTACGGCGCCGGCTGCAACGGGACCGGCAGCGGCGTCCCGGCGCTCAACGCGATCGACCACACGAACTACTTCACCGGGCGCTCGGACGGTTTCGATCCCGCCAGGAAATCGACCAACCCCAACGACGCGAGGTTCGACACCGAGAGCATCAGAGTTTCGAACGACCGCCGCAAGGTCTACATCTCCGATGAGTACGGGCCTTACGTTTACGAGTTCGACCGCCGCACCGGCGAGCGGACGCGGGTGTTCACCCTGCCGCCCAAGTTTGCGATCACCAACCTCAGCCCAATGGGCGCCGTGGAAATCAGCGGCAACACCGCCGGCCGGGTCACCAACAAGGGAATGGAAGGCCTGGCGATCACGCCGGACGGGAAGACGCTCGTCGGCGCGATGCAGAGTCCGTTGATTCAGGACGGCGGCGACGTCAAAG
>DASSGK010000611.1:0-4686 GCA_035693505.1 Vicinamibacterales bacterium | reverse complement strand
CATCGTCTACGCCGTGATTCCGTTCGGTCCGACGGTGACTCTCTTCGGACGGCAGGTGTCGCTCTACATCACCGACATCAACGTCGGCCTGCTCTATATCGTCTCTGTCGCGTCGGTCGGCGTGTATGGAATCATCCTGGCGGGTTATGCCTCGAACAGCAAATTCCCTCTGCTCGCCAGCCTTCGCGCGTCGGCTCAGCTCATTTCATACGAAGTCGCCGTCACGCTGACGCTCGTCAGCGTGATCCTGGTATCCGGCACGCTCAGCATGGTCGGCATCGTGAACGCGCAATACAACGCGAACGTCTGGTTCGCGTTCGTGCAGCCGGTCGCGTTCGTCGTCTTCTTCATTGGCGGCCTCGCCGAGACCAATCGTGCGCCGTTCGACCTGCCTGAAGCGGAGCAGGAGCTGACCGGCGGATTCCACACGGAATACAGTGGCATGCGGTTCGCGCTGTTCTTCCTGGCCGAATACGCGAACATGATTGTCGTCTCGTCGGTCGCGACGACGCTGTTTTTCGGTGGGTGGCTGCGTCCGTTTCCGCACGTCGCGGCGCTGAACTTCCTGAACATCATCCCGAGCTGGATGTGGTTCCTGGTGAAGTCGTTTGTCTTCCTCTACATCTTCATCTGGGTGCGGGCGACATTGCCGCGATACCGCTACGACCAGCTGATGCGACTCGGGTGGAAGGTCCTGATTCCGCTGGCGATTGCGAATCTCGTCGTCACCGGCATCCTGAAGGTGATGCTGCACTGATGGCTCAGGCGATCGCGTTCTACACGATTGCGGCGTTCATTCTCGGATTCGCCGTGCTGGTCGTCACGACGAAGGACACCGTGCACAGCGTGCTGTTTCTCGTGGTCGACTTCCTGTTCGTCGCCGCGCTCTACGTCCTGCTGAACGCGCAGTTTCTCGCCGTCATTCAGATTCTGGTGTACGCCGGCGGCATCGTCGTGCTCTATCTCTTCGTCGTCATGCTGGTGAACCTGAAGCGTCCGCCGGAGGCCCATAGCGATCCGCATCGTCTGACGAAGCTCGGATTTGGCCTTGCCGCCGCGGTCCTCGTCGAACTCGGCGCGATCGTCGTGTCCGGCTACATGAAAACGCCGCCGGTGGTCGCCGCGGCGACCGAGACGATGCCGGTCACCGGCAATACCGAGCAGGTCGGCTGGCTGCTCTATACGAGCTATCTGATTCCGTTCGAAATCGCGTCGATGCTGCTCCTCGTCGCCATGATTGGGGCCATCGTGTTGGCGAAAAGAGAGTTGTGAAGGTGAATTTTGGCATTGGGGCATTTAATTATTTGGGCATTGATTTAGTCAATAAACCAATCAATGTCGAAATAACGAGATGACCAATTGATCAAATTCAAGAGACGATGATCACACCCACACACTACATGTTGTTGTCCGCCGCGCTGTTCATCATCGGCGTGATCGGCGTGATGACACGGCGCAATATCATCATCATCTTCATGTCCATCGAGCTGATCCTGAACGCCGTCAACATCAACCTCGTGGCGTTCTCGATGCAACTGCACAACCTGGTCGGACAGGTGTTCGCGATTTTCGTCATCGCGGTGGCCGCGGCCGAAGCCGCCGTCGGCCTCGGCATCATCCTCGCGTTTTACCGCAACAAGGAAAGCGTCAACATCGACGAAATGAATTTAATGCGATGGTAAGGGCAGGACAGGCAGGAAGGGCGGGAAGGGCTGGACGGGAGAGAACGCTGAGGCTCTGCGTGCTCGACCATCCTGCCATTCCTGCCTATCCAGCCCCTCCTGCCAGGTGACTATGCGTTTCATCTGGCTGATTCCGATCCTGCCCGGCCTTGGTGCGGCCATCAACGGCCTGCTGGGCATCAAATACTTCTCGCGCAAGACGGCGGGTGCCGTCGCCTGCACGATGATGATCGCGGCGCTGGGTCTGTCGATCGCGGCGTTCTGGCAGATGCTCGGACTGCCGGCGGAGGAGCGCGGCATCGACGTCGTCATCGCACAGTGGATTCCGCAAGTCCCGCTGGCGACGCGAACCGGCATCGGCATGTTCACCGTGCCGTGGGGGTTCCGCCTCGATCCGCTCTCCGGGATGATGATTCTCATCGTCACGGGCATCGGCACGCTGATTCACGTCTACTCGACGGCGTACATGGCCGACGAGCCGCGCGGCGGCGTCGCGCGGTTCTTCTGTTACCTCAACCTGTTCTGCTTCTTCATGCTCACGCTCGTCCTGGGGAACAACTTCCTGGTGATGTTCGTGGGGTGGGAAGGCGTGGGTCTCTGCTCGTACCTCCTGATCGGCTACTGGTACGAGAAGAAGAGCGCGGCTGACGCCGGCAAGAAAGCGTTCATCACCAACCGCATCGGCGACTGGGGATTCATCCTCGGGATCTTCCTAATCTTCTCGACGTTCGGCACGCTCGACTTCCGCGCCGTCCAGAACGCCGCGGCGACGATGCCGGTCGAGTCGATGCACTTCGGCGTCCTGTCGTTCATCTGTCTGTTCTTGTTCGTCGGCGCGACGGGCAAGTCCGCGCAGATTCCGTTGTACGTCTGGCTGCCGGACGCGATGGAAGGCCCGACGCCGGTGTCCGCGCTCATCCACGCGGCAACGATGGTCACCGCGGGCGTTTACATGCTCGGGCGGAACGCGGTGCTGTTCACGCACGCGCCGGAAGTGATGACGATCGTCGCGATCGTCGGTGTTGTGACAGCGCTCATGGCCGCGTCGATCGGTCTGGTGCAGTACGACATCAAACGCGTGCTCGCGTACTCGACGGTTTCGCAGCTGGGTTACATGTTTACTGCGATGGGCGTCGGCGCCTTCTCGGCGGGCGCGTTCCACCTGATGACGCACGCATTCTTCAAGGCACTGCTCTTCCTCGGAAGCGGATCGGTCATCCACGCGATGGCCGGCGAGCAGGACATGCGGAAGATGGGCGGGCTCCGGAAGTATTTGCCCGTCACCTTCGCGACGATGATGATCGGCACGCTGGCGATTGCCGGCATCTTCCCGTTGTCGGGCTTCTTCAGCAAGGACGAGATCCTCTTCCAGGCGTTCGTCCACAACAAGGCGATCTGGATCGTGGCCGTCGTCACCGCGTTCATGACGGCGTTCTACATGTATCGCCTGATGTCGATGACCTTCTTCGGCGGCTACCGCGGTCCGGCCTGGGAAACGGCCTCGCACGCGGCGGTCGCGGCGGCGGCGGAGCACGACGTGGCCCATCCCGCCGACGCCCATGCGCACGGACAGGCGCAAAAGGCGGATCACGAAGTCAGCCACGGCCCGGCGGACGATCATGGTCATGGTCACGGTCCGTGGCACGGGCCGCACGAGTCGCCGACGCCGATGACGTTCCCGCTGATGGCTCTTGCCGTCGGCGCGATCGTCGCGGGCTTCGTCGGCATTCCGGCGTCGCTTGGCGTGGGCAGCGCGATTGAGAAATTCCTCGAGCCGAGTTTCACCGCATCGGCGACGGTTGCCGAAGCCGCTGCGGCACGTCCAGCCGAGGCGGCGGCCGCGTCCGAAACCGAAGGCGGCGAGCATGTCTCGGAGAACGTCGAGCGGGGGCTGATGGCGTTGTCGCTCGCGATCGCGATCTGCGGCATCCTGCTCGCCCGCAAGTTCTACGTCACGAGCCCGGAAATCTCCGAACAACTCGCCGACCGCTGGTCGGGAGCGCACCGCGTGCTGTCGAACAAGTATTACGTCGACGAGCTGTACGACAAGACGGTGATTTCGGGGACCTTCGCCGCCGGCAAGGGCCTGTGGGCTGTCGATCGCAATGTGGTGGACGGCGTGGTGAACGGCAGCGGATGGTTCACGCTGATTGGCGCGTGGTTCTCAGGCCTCGCCGATCGATCCGTCGTCGACGGCCTCGTGAACCTCGTCGGGCGAATCTGTGAGGAAGGCAGCTTCTGGTTCCGGAAGCTTCAAACGGGCCTCGTTCAAAATTACGCGCTGCTGATGCTCTTCGGCGTGTTCGCGTTCGTCAGCCTCTACCTGTTCATGCGCTGATATGGATAACCATCTCCTTTCGATCATTCTGTTCACGCCGCTCGTCGGCGCGCTGATTCTGCTCCTGATCAACAAGCAGAACGAAAACGCGATCCGCTGGATCGCGAACATCGTCACCTTGATCGGGTTTGTGATTTCGGTGCCGCTCTGGTTCCGGTATCAGCCGTCGGGCGCCGACTTCCAGTTCGTCGAACGTGCGCCATGGATCCCGTCGATCGGGGCTGAGTACTTCCTCGGCGTGGACGGCCTCTCGACGCTGCTGATTCTGTTGACGACGATGATGGGGTTCATCGCCGTGCTGTCGTCGTGGACGGCGATTACCGAGCGCGTGAAGGAGTACTACATCTTCCTGCTCGTGCTGCAGACCGGCATGCTGGGCGCGTTCATGTCGCTCGACTTCCTGCTGTTCTTCCTGTTCTGGGAAGTGATGCTCGTCCCGATGTATTTCCTGATCGGCATCTGGGGAAGCGCCAACCGTCTGTACTCGGCCATCAAGTTCTTTCTGTACACCCTCGTCGGCAGCGTTGTGATGCTGCTGGGCATTTTGGCGCTGTACTTCTACAACCACAGCCTGACCGGCGTGTACACGTTTGACGTCACCGCGTTCCACAAGCTCGCGGTGCCGTTCAACATGCAGTGGTGGATCTTCCTCGCGTTCTTCCTCGG
>DASSGK010000610.1:0-9952 GCA_035693505.1 Vicinamibacterales bacterium | reverse complement strand
GCGAGCGCATCGCCACGAGCGCCCGCGAGTGGACGCTCGCGCACGACGCGGATTGGACCGCCGGACAGTTTCACCGGATCTATGAATCTATCGCACGCGTTCAGCGTTCATAGTTCCTCGTTTGTTGATTGGAGCGCGAAGGCTTTAGCCGAGCGGACGATATTCAACCGACCGCCAACGCATCGGCCGCGCTCGATCGATCGTCTGAGTGTCCCGTTTGCCGTGACGCGCGGCGCAGCGGCCACCAGATCACCGCTTCCCCTGCCGCAAGGCTCGCGGCGGCGCCGACGCTGCCCAGCGCGGGAATCAGCACGGCGCCGAACACAACCTGCAGGATCACGCCCACGGTGCTCCATCGCACGACGCTCGCCTCACCGCCCGTTGCGTAGAGGAACACCTTGCGCCCGGAATTGCTCAGGAGAGGGATGAGCCCGACGCTCACCCAGATGAGCGCGGGGGCTGCTGGCGTGAACGACGGACCGTACACGAGTCGCAGGACGGGGACCGCGAACAGCGCGCTCCCGATGGCCACCGCCGCCGATCCGCCGAGCAGCATCGCATCGAATGCGCGAGCCATTCGCTCGGCCGCGGCACCATCGCGCCCGTGTTCGTGAGACAAAACCGGGAGCGCCCCGGCGAACATCGCTTGCGGAACGAGACGGGCGACGCTGCCAAATCTCGACGCGGCCGCGAAGAATCCCACTTCCGGTGACGTTGACAAGTAACCCAGCATCAGCGGACCCACTCTCGTCTGCAGATTCGCGACGATCCCGGACGCGGCAAACGGCATCGCCCGCCGCGCGAACACACGCAACACGCCGATCGAAGGCGCGTAGACACGGCCCCGTTCACCAAACACCAACCGCCAAAGCGCGACTGCGGTCACAATCTGCGCGACCTGGACAAGAACGGCCAGCATCATCAACACCACGATCCCGAGACTAACAAGCCACCAAGCAGAGATCAGCTGGATCGCGAGCCAGCCGGTCTCGATCGCGAGCACCGTCGGCAGCCAGCGTGGCTGCGATCGAAGTAACGCACCGAAGCAGCCGTACGCGGCGCCCGCGGTGCCAAGAAGCGCCGCGATCCTCAGGCCGGCAATCGTCTGCGGATCCGAGGAGATGAAAGCGGCGCCGGCGTATAGAACCGCGGCGAGCGGAATCGCCAGCGATAAACGCAGGACGAGCCCGGCGATCAGCAGCCGGCCAGCCTCGGCGCGCTCGCGGGCGCCATCGCGCGTGAGCAGGACACCCAATCCCAGATCGGAGACCACTGTCAGCGTCGAAGCCCAGGCGGTGCACAGGATCCATCGGCCGAAGCCGTCCGCGCCAAGCCCTCGTGCGAGCGCAAACGACAGCCCGAATCCGATGCCCGCGCGCGCGAGGTTGGATCCGAGGAAGGCCGCGCTCAAGCGGGCGACGCGTGCGAGCGGGGAATCTCCGCTCGTCATGCGACCGAGACTCCCGGCTCCGCGATCGGACAGCCGGCAATCCGCCGGACGAGACCGGAGTCGCCAATCTTCGGAAACGCGTCCACGCGAAGCGGGCGGACGGTCACCTTGCGGGCCTTGAACACCGGCGCGAAGTCGGGATCGCCGACGAGCGGCCGTCCATCGACGACAACGAGGCGGACGTCTCGTCGCGTCGTTTGAAGCAGCGCGGCGGCCGGATCGTCGGCGACGGCCGGCACGACCACGAGGTCGGCTGGAGCGCCGACGGCGAGCTTGCCGGCGCGCGGTTGGCGAAGGAGCCTGGCTGCCTCGGTAGTCACCATTCGCAGCAGCAGCTTCGGGGCCGCGCCCGGCAGCGCCGTCCTCGCTTCGCGGAGCTCGTCGAGCAGGTCGCGCGAGCCGGTGACGCGTGAGTCGGTCCCGAGCGCGACCGTGACCCGGGATTCGTCGCTACCGGCGATGAGCGTCCCGACGAGGGCCGTTTCTCCAAACAGAAACGCGTTCGAGGCGGGACACCACACAAGGCCTGCGCCGGTGCGCGCGACGCGCCGCCAGCCGTTCTCGTCGATCGCGACACCGTGAACGATGACGGTGTTGGGTTTCAAGCAGCCGAGCGCCTCCAGCTTCGGCAGCTCGCCCCGCGCCTCATCGTCGACGCCCTCCGCAAGATGCACGAAGAACGGCGTCGCAGGCGGTGTCGTCTGCCAGCGAGCGGCGATGTCGCCGCCAGGCTCGCCTCGCGCCCCGGCCGGCCGCGTTTCGAGGAGAAACGAGTGGGCCCATCCGTACCGGCGCACGACGCGAATCGGGAGCGTCCTCCGCATCTCCGGATAGAACGGGTTGTGATGCGCGACGGTCGTCACGCCGGCCAGCAGGTTCTTGATGCCGCCGATGAAGAGCCGCTCGATCAGCGGATACGCCCGGCCGACCCTGACCGCGGGATCGCACGACAGGCGCTGTCCCATATCGGCGATCCAGGCTGACGCGTTCTCGTACCGCTCGCGTCCTTTGAGCCGGCCGTAGTGATTCAACTCGAGGTGATCGTGGGCGTTGACGAGTCCTGGCAGCACGAAGCCGCCGCCAAGATCCACGACCGTGTCGCCCTGCTTCGGCCGCTCATCGAACGACAGCACGCGCGACGAGAAGCGGATCGAGGTAGCCGTCTGATCGCGAGTGACGACACGGGCGTTCACGAACGTGACGGCCCTGGCCCAGATCACGGTTCCTTCACCGCGTGAAAGGCGACGATCACCGGCGGGTTGCCCCAGCGCCGTCGGAACTCCTTGAGCGCCGGCTCCGAAGCCGTGCGCGAGGAACCGAAGCGCGGCTCACGGATTGTCCGGACCCGAAGGCCGGCATCGGCGAGCGCTGCAAGGTGAGCGTCGATCGAATGAGAGGTGAACGAGATGTCGTGCATCACGCCATCGGCGCTCCGGAACGTGCGGCTCCAGCCCTGCTGCGCCCACGATGGATGAAAGTCGGAGTAGACAAGATGGCCGCGCCCCGCGAGGACGCGCGACATTTCGCGGGTCCACGAAGCGAGATCCGGGATGTCGCCGACCATCAGCGACGCGTTGATCAGATCGAAGCTTGACCGCCTGAACGGGAGCTGGCGTGCATCAGCACAGACGCGCGCCAAGGCCGTCGAGCCGCGCCTGAGCATCGCGAGCGAGAAGTCGATCCCGAGAACCGCGGCGCCGGTGGACTCGAGCACCGGCAGATAGCGGCCCGATCCGGTGCCGACATCGAGGGCGCGCGTCGCGCGGATGTGCGCCAGCACCGGCTCGACGACTTCCTGTTCCAGCCGCATCAACGGGTTGTGTGCGACGGGCGGATAGGTGTCCGCCCACAGTTCGTACGCCTCGTGAGCCGCCAGCGTCACGTCAAAACCCCGTCGTTTCCGGCCGCTGATAGCGGACCAGGCGGTTCAGCGCGCGCAGTTCGTAAGGCGCTCCGTACCACTTCAGCCCGTACCGGATTCCACCGGCCGCCTTGAGCGCCGCGCGCCGCCAGCCGGTGAGGCGAAGATCGGTCACGGTCGGATAGAAGGCGTTGACGACGCGCTCGAAGTTGCGGACGCGCCGCCGGATGTGCCCGGTCGAACGCTCCATCCAGGGAATGCCGTCTCCGCGTCGCATCGAGAGACGTTCCCATTCGGGCGACGCCCACTCCGCGAGCGTTTCCGGAAACGCGAATCCGAGCCGCCGCGCTTCGGTGTAAAGGCTCCCGTCGAGCGGCACCGGCGTGTAGGTGTAGAGCACGATCTCGGTGGCCGGGTTGACTTGTTTGATGCGCCGGATGAACTCGAACGTGCGCTCGACATCCCTGACCGGATCCGGCGGACAGCCGAGCACGAACGAGAACTCCGGCACGATGCCGTAGCTCCGCATCCGGCGCGCGAGTTCCAGCGTCAACGCCGCCGACGCGTTCCCGCCCTTGTTCATCTGCTCGAGCGTCTCGTCGGCTCCCGACTCGGCGCCCGAGAAGATCATCTTCAGCCCTGAACGGGCCATGGCTTCCCACGTGGCATCGCGGTACTGCATCAGCGTGTCGACGCGCCCGAGTGCCCACCAGCGCAAACCAAGGCCGGCGATCCGCGCGGCGAACTCGGCCGTGCGCGCTTCCCTGATGAAAAAGTCCATGTCGTGCATCTGCACGGCATCGACCGCGTAGGTCTTGACGAGATGCCGCATGACGCGTTCGAGCCGTGCGGGCGACTGCGCGAGCCAGCGCCGGTTCGACATTGCGACCACCGCGCAAAAGCTGCACGCGAAGGGACACCCGAACGACGAGTTGTGCGCGACCGTTCGCTCGCCGAGATAGTTCTTGTGGATGTAGCGGCTCATGTCGACGCGGTGGTACGGCAGGTCCGGCAGGTCGTCGAGATTGGTGAGCGGCTGGACTGGATTGTCGACAATCTGAATGTCGGCGCCGCCGGCCGGGCGCTCGGCTGACGCCTTCGCGCTACGTGCCTTCCACGACAGGCCGCCGACGGCGTTGAGTACGCCGCCGTTCTTGATCACCGCGATGAGCTGAAGGAGCGACCGCTCTCCCTGCGACCGAATCACGAAGTCGACGTACGGCGAACGCAGTACGGTTTCCGTGTGCTGCGTCGGAAAGTAGCCGCCCCACACGATCGGCACGTGCGGCAGCGCCGCCTTGACGCGCGCACACACCGCGACGGCCTGCGTCAGTTGGGGCCCGGGCATCACGGTGACGGCCAGGAGAGACACCTGCGAGTTCGCGGCGCCCGAGAGGCTCGAGATAATCTCGGCGGCCGGGTCCGCCACGATGTTCCCGTCCACGAGCGTCCACGGCGTCGGCGTCGCGCCTCCCGCACTGCCCTCCGACACCCGCTCCAGGACTGCGGCCAGCGACATCAAGGACAGGGGCAGTGGTTGCTTCCCAGGCGACGTCGAGATCGGGTTGAAGAGGACAATCATCGCGGTTCACGCCTTCCGCAAGACCACGAGAAAGTGATCGCCGCACGACCGCAGCAGCGGCCAGGCCCCGTATCGATCCTCGGCACGCTGGAGGCCGGCGACGAAGGAGGGATGACGGTCGGCAAACGCCTGGAGATACGGCGGCGGCACGAAGAGCCCGAGCGCGCGCAGCGAGACCCTCGTCAACCCGGCGTCGGCAAAGATCCGCTCGAACTCGCGCGGGTTGAAGTATCGGGTCCACACCGTTCGCCCCTCGAGAGGAACGGGGACGACGCCTCGCCGGAATCGGATCGCGGCGCGCGCGAACTCGCCGCGCGCCACATAGAGCGCGATCTCCCAGGGACAGATACGGCCGATCACCGACGCGATGAGCAGGCCGCCCGGCTTCAGACAATCCGCGATCGACCGCGCCGCCGCGTGGAGATCGACGACGCAGTTCAATGGGCCGAAGTTGGAGTACGCGGCATCGAACGGCACATCCATCCGCTCGAGCCGGTCGATCTCGTGAATCCCCACGTGCTGCACGTCCACGCGATCGGCAACACCGGCAACTCGAACGCGGCGTGCCGCCTCCTCGACCATCGCCGGCGACCAATCGATCGCCGTCACGCGGTAGCCCTGCGCGGCCAGATGCGCCGCGTCCGTTCCAGGACCGCACCCGAGATCGAGCAGATGCGCGCCCGCCGGCACGAGCGTCGCCAGCGTGCGATGCACGCGCGCGCGCATGGCGCACAGAATCGGGTTGGCCGCGTTGGAGCGGTCGTAGCCGCCGGCAACGCCGTCGAAGGCGTGCTGGGTATCGGCGAGCGTCCGCGTTACGACGCCCACGGAGCACTCCTCCACGATGTTTTCAACGAGCACACGCAGCGCACGCAGACCGGGTCGGCGCCGACGTTGAACGATTCCCGGAACGCGCGGAGATCCCGTCCCACAATGGCCGCAAGCGGCGCTTCGCGAAGATTGCCGATCGACCCGTGAAAGAAACAGGGGCGGACCGATCCGTTGGCCTCGACGACCACCGAGACCCAGGGGGCATTGCACGACACGCGCGGAAACGGCGCGTCGCCGCGCAGTGCCGCGTAGTATCGGGGCAGACGGCGCAGGCGGTCGGGCGATTCCGCGACGAATCCCGAATCGAAATCGCGGGCATATACCGAGATCGTCCGCTCGACGATCGCCTCGAAGTCGTCGATCTCGTCTTCATCGAGCGCCAGCGGCGCGCGCTCCGGCACGACGTTTCGACCGAACCCGAGCGACGAGACGTCGGCCGGGAGGAACGAGATCCGATCGAGCCCCAGCGCCTTCGCGTGATCGATGAGGCGCGGCAGCTCGCGGAAGTTCGCCTTGTGCAGCGTCGCCCGGGCCGAGAGCGGGACGCCAGGTGCGAGCTTTTGCAGTCGTGCGACGCCACGTCCGACGATCGCCAGCGCATCCACACCGCGAATCTGTTCGTACAAAGAGGCGCTCGCCGCGTCGAGCGAAACAATCACGCGGTCGAACTGTTCGGCCACACGTTCCGCGAACCGCTCGAGCAGCACGCCGCTCGTCAGCAGGTGCAACGTCATGCCGCGCGCGCGAAACAGCCGCGCGGCATCGAACACTTCCGGCCGCAGCAGCGGCTCGCCACCGGAAAACACCACCATGCGAGTGCCAAGCGCGGGCAGCGAAGACGCGAGAGCGCCGATCTCCTCGACCGTGAGGTCGTCCGCGCCCGTTTGCTTCCACCAGTCGCACGACACGCAGCGGCTGTTGCATCGGCCGGTTGGATAGAAAATCAGCAACGGCAGCACAAAGGTGCGATTCGTTGCCTGACCGAGGCGAATCAGCGTGGCGGTGGCGAGTGCGGAAGAGGTCATTCGGTCACTTGAGCGCCGACTGATCGGTCGGCGCGGCCGCGGCCTGCGGTGTGAGAAGGGGGATGAGCGGCGTCGGCGGTACCGGCGCCGTCAGCCGGGCAAGACGGCTCAACCGGCGCTGCAACATGGACGCCTTCGCGCTCTGGTACGCGAGGTTGGCGGCGGCCCGCGCGTGCCGGCGGCCGAGCGACCACGGCCGGACGACGCCGCTGGCAACCAGACCCCTCGACTTCCCTGCGCGGAACTGCGCGTGCACGAGCGCGTGCAGCGCTCGATAGAAGTCGGGCACGTAGGTCGCGTGATACATCATCGCGAGGTCGTTGGAGTCGACCCAGTTCTGCTTCTGCCCCAGCTGCGCCTGAACGCGCTGGTAGAACGTCGTGCCCGGCAGCGGATACGACACCGACACGCCGATGTCGTCGGGCGCGCAGGCTCTCACCATCTCGAGCGTGCGATCGATGTCTTCACGCGCCTCGCCCGGATAGCCAAACTGCAGGAAGAAGCCGACGTCCACGCCAGCCTCGTGCAGCAGCCGCGTCGCATCGGTAATCTGTTCGACGCGCGTCCCCTTTTCCATCGCGTCGAGGATTCGCTGCGATCCCGATTCGGCGCCGATCCAGGCAATCTGACAGTGGGCGTCTCGCAGCGCACGGGCAACTTCCACGGTCACCTGGTCGGCGCGCAACAGACACTTGAACGGCGTGGCCGCGCTTTGCGACTGCACCAGTCCGGCGAACCGCTCGATCCACCCGGGCTTCAACCCGAAGATGTCGTCGGCAATCCAGAGATGGTCCGGGCGGAACGTCCGCTTCAGCCACGCCATCTCCTCGACCACGTGCTCGGGCGACCGCGCGGTGTACCGCTGGCCGTAGATCGGCTTCGCGCACCAGTTGCAGTGATACGGACACCCGCGCGTCGTCACCAGGTTCATGGAGAAGTAGCCGTGATGCGAGCGCCAGGTCGATCGATAACGCTCGACGTCGACGAGATCCCAGGCGGGGAACGGCAGCGCGTCGAGCTGACGGATGATCGCGCGCGGGCGCGTCTGGACGATCCGCCCGTGCTGATCGCGCAGGCACAGACCGTCGATGGTCTTCAGCAGATCGGCCCTGCCGGGTCCACCTTGCGGATCGACGTCGCCGGACTTGCAGAGCGCATCGAGCAGTTCGACCAGCGTGACCTCGCCCTCTCCCGTCACGACGACTGTGGCGCCACGATCGAGATAGGTCACCGGATGATCGGTCGCGTCCGCGCCGGCGACGATCGTGGCGATGCCGCGCTCACGCGCGGCGTCGATCATGGTGAGCGCCGCCTGCCGCATCCGCAGCAGGCACATCTTGCTGAGATAGTTGAAATTGTCCTCGTAGATCACGGCGAAGCGCGGGCGGTGCCGATCGAGCGCCTCCGCCCACTCAGCCTCCGACGTGGCCAGCATCGCGTCGAACAGCGCGACGCGGTAGCCGTGGTCACGCACGCAGGCGGCGGCATACAGCGCGCCGAGCGGCGCGTAGGGCTGACGCGCCTCCCAGAGCTTTGGATCGAACCGCAGGAAATACGCCTGGCCGAAGAGGACGTCGGTCGACGCAGTCGCGGCCCTGGACGTGCGCAAGGCTTCGACCGCAACGTCGGCCCGCGGCTTCAGACTCGCCTGCGGTGCCAGAGATCCCGCGTACCGCGCGTCGCTCGCGGAAGACGCTCCTGGTTTCAGCCCTGCGCTGACGCGCGAATGGGCCGACGCGGTCTCGCGATAGATCTCGAGGCTCTCGCGCGCGGCGCGCTGCCAGGAAAACTCCGCGGCGCGGATCAACCCTCGACCCGACAACTCCTCACGCTGATCGCGGCTTCGCGCCAGGTCCACGAGGGCGCGGCCCAGCGTGTCGGGATCGATCCGATCGATCTCCATGATCGCGCCGCCGCCAATCTCCGAGAGCGCCGCCGTCCGCCCGGTGATCACGGGGACGCCGCACGCCATCGCTTCGACCACCGGGAGGCCGAACCCCTCGTACATCGACGGATAGACGAACATCTCCGCCAGGCTGTAGATCGCCGACAGATCGTCGAACGGTACGTAGCCGGTGAACTTGATGGCGCCGGCCGCGCCGGCCCGCCTGATCTGCTTCTCGATGCCGCGGGACAGCCAGCCGTAGGGGCCGACGCAGACCAGCTGATGACGCAGCTCTCCTGAACGCTGCCGTGCCGCGAACGCGTCGATGAGCGTCGGAAGATTCTTCCGCGGCTCGATCGTCCCGACGTAGAGAATGATTCTCTCGCCAAGGCCATACTTCGCCCGCACGTGATCGAGTGCGAACGAGTCGTGCACGCGCTTGAAGTTCGGGGCCGCCGCCTCGTACACCACGTGCACCCGCTTCGGATCGAGCTGATACAAGCGGACGATGTCGCGCTTGGCGCTTTCCGAGGGGGCGATGATCGCGTCGGCGCGCCGCGCGGCAAGATCGACGAGCGGCCGGTTGAGGATGACGCGGCGCGGCGGGTGGTAACGCGGATAGAGCCGCAGGCTCATGTCGTGAATGGTCACGACCGTCGGCACAGGCGACATCAACGGGAGCATCCCGTTGGTGAAGTGGACGACATCCGCTTCCACCTCACGCAGCGCGGTGACGGCGAGCGTCTGCATCCAGACCAGCCGGGGCACCCGGCGCGTCGGAGTGGCCACGCGCACGCGCGACGGCAGCGGCGACGTCGTGTCGATCGACCTGTTCGACACGACGATCAGCTCGTCATTGCTGGCGGTCTGCGCCAGGTGGTGCAACAGGTGTTCGGTGTAGTAACCGACACCAGTGCGCCACGGCCGCAGCGCGGTACCGTCAAACGCGATTCGCATCCGGCCAGGTCTCCAGGCCGCGCGCGCACGCCACGGCACATCCAAGGGTCAACGAGAAGAGGACATAGGTCGGGGCGAAGCTCAGAAACGAATCGACCGACGCGTGCAGGGCGATCGCGAGGGCGGCTGCGGCGAGTCCCGACGCGATCGCACCGCTTGACGGCGCCCCGCGCCGCGCGATGTTCACGGCGACCGCTGCCGAGCGCCAAAGCAGCCAGGCGAAGGCGCCGGCGACGATGAGGCCTCCTCCGGCCAGCATTTCCAGGTACATGTTGTTGCTGTGCGTGCGCTCGTCGGTGCCGGCCAACCCGGCGTAGGCGCCGTAGGACAGGCGGAAATTGTCGGGACCGACACCCGCCAG
>DASSGK010000609.1:0-5684 GCA_035693505.1 Vicinamibacterales bacterium | reverse complement strand
CGCGACGAGACGTGCCGTCCGAATCAGATCCTCGCCGCCGGCGGCTTGCCGATCGCGTTGATCACCGGCGAGCGGGCGCGCCGCCTCGTCGACTGTGTCGAGCAGCGTTTGTTGACGCCGCTCGGCCTCCGATCCCTCGCACCCGACGAGGCCGGCTACGCACCTCGCTACGAGGGCGACTCCGCCGCTCGCGACGCGGTCTACCATCAGGGGACCGTGTGGCCGTGGCTGATAGGGCCTTTCGTGGACGCATGGCTCAAGGTTCGCGGCAACACGGAGGCCGCTCGCGCCGAAGCGCGATCGCGGTTCGTCGAGCCGATGATCGGGCACCTGGATGAAGCGGGCCTCGGCCACGTGTCGGAGATTGCCGACGCGGAGCCGCGGTTCACGCCGCGCGGCTGTCCGTTTCAGGCGTGGTCGCTGGGGGAGCTGCTGCGCGTGCAGCGCCTCATGCTCGCTCCTGCGGCAGCGAGGGGAGGGCTCCGTCGAGCCGTTCGACATACGTCCGAAGCCGTTGCATCTGGACGATGATCGCTTCGCGTCGCCGGTATCTGATGAGACCTTTGCGGCGGAAGCGTCCGAGCGTCACGCTGACGTGCGACCGTGTCATCGCCGCGGCCTGCGCGATCTCTGCGTGCGTCTGAGTTACTTTCCCGCAACCGGTGGGAACGTCCCGATGGTCGGCCGACGCCTGCTCGAGGAGCAGCAGGCCGATGCGTTCGTCCGCGCTGCGGCGCGCCATCATCACGAGACGACGGTCGGCCTGTGCGAGACGCAGACAACTCCGGGTGACGAACTCGCGTACAGCAGTGGCGCTGGCGGCCAGGTCGCGCAGCCAGCGCTCGTGACGCACTTCGACGAGTTGAGAGTCTTCGTCGGCGCGCGCTTCGAGAGCCGGATGCGGCATCTGCTGGCCCGGGCAGAGACAGTAGTCGCCGAACCAGTCGTCGGCGGCGATTGTGCGGAGCAGGAGCTCGCGGCCGGTTTCGTCCGTGCCGATGATGCTCACACGACCCGCTTCGAGTCGATAGACGCGGTCGAATGGCGCCTCCGACAGCCACAGGCTCTGTCCTCGCTTTAAGACGCGTTGCCGCGCGCCAGGTGGATTCGGCGCATCCGTCTGGACCAGCGAGGTGAGGGCGGTGCACTCCGAGTGATCGGCGAATGCGACAGGTAGTGACATCTCGGCTACTGCGGCTTCACCCGTTCGCGGTCCAGCGGTTTGACGCCGATCGACCACGAGAGCGGGATCGATTGAGGTGTAAAGCACACCTTGTCGTCGCACGCCTGATATTCGAACGTGCCCGCGATGGTGAGAGTCGTGACGTCCTTGAGCGCGGCGCTGCCTTCTCGTGATGGATCGAGCATGAGGTCCTGCACGATCCGGAACGGCCGCTGGTAGACCGGAACGTGCTCGTTCAACGGCTTGAAGAAATAGTCTTCCGGTTTGGGGAACTGGGCGTCCCTCAGAACGAGACCCGGCTGCGGAATCACGGTCAGACGCACCGGTTTGTATCCGGACACGCCCGGCGCATACACGTGCACGCGAGGCGCCGGCCGCGCATCCAGCACCAACGAAAAATGGGTCCCCTGTGCCGCGACCCGGTCGGTCAGGTACGAGGTCAGCTCCAGGTGCGCGCCGGCCACCTTTGTCGCTGGCGCGTCGACGTTTCGGCCGAGGCGCACGAGCAGGCTCGAGACCGTGCGTCGCTCCTGATAGATCGGTTCAAAGTCGCGAGACGTGACAACACCGCGGCCGTCGACGAGGAACGTGCCCGGGAACGGATAGCCGTACAGCTCGTTCTTCGGATCGATCGTCGTGTTGAGGATCCCGTACCGCTTGATCGTCTCGGATCCCGGATCGGAGAGGAGCGGGAACGTGATCCCGCGCCGCGCGGAGAAATCGGCCAGTGTCGACACGGGGTCATAGCTGATCGCCGCCAGGTTCATGCCGGCCTTGCGAATCTCTTGAAGACGGCCTTGCAGCTCGACCAGCTGCGTCTTGCAGTACGGTCACCAGTCGGCGGATCGAAAAAAGACGATGACGGCGCCTTTGGGACCGAGCAGAGACTTCAGGGAATGTGCCTGGCCGCCCTGATCGCGGAGGCTGAACTCCGGCAAGGCCTCACCGACTTGTGGCCCCACGCGCTCGAGGTCGACAGTCTGCGCCGGTGAGTTCGATTGCTGGCGAGCCGTCAACCCGGAGACGGGCGCGACGACGAGCCACAGACCGAGAGCCAGACTCGACATACGGTGAAGGTGCGACATCTGTGGAGGATAATACCGGGCGCGTGACGAGTTATTCCCTGTGGGCTGTCACGCCTGGGAAACCGCGTCCAACAGGCGGAATAAAGTGACGCCCGCATGTGATTGTGTCTGCGTGGACCAATCGCTGAACAGGCCCTGTGAGCGCTGACACCGAACCGGATCGCCGCTGGCTCGCGTTCGAAGCTGAAGCGATGCCGCATGCCGATCGCCTCTTCCGGCACGCGATGTGGCTTACGCGCAATCGAGCGGAGGCCGAGGATCTCGTCCAGGAAACGATGGTGCAGGCGCTCCAGTCCTTCCATCGATTCACATCCGGAACGAATTGTCGAGCCTGGCTGGTGACGATTCTTCAGCACGTACGCTCGAATCGTCTCCGGAAGCAGGGCCGCGTCATCGTCGACTCGGCGCTCGAGGAGCGAGCGGCGAATGTCGTGCCGTTCGTGCCGCCGATTCCCGACCGGCTCACCGACGAAGACATGCTCCTGGCCATGGGCGAGATTCCCGCACACCACCAGGAGGTCATTCTGCTGTGCGACGTTGAAGAGATGACCTACAAGGAAATCGCGGCGGCGCTCGACATTCCCATCGGCACCGTGATGTCGCGCCTGCACCGCGGACGCGAGCTCCTCCGGACCGCCCTGGCTCGCCGCGGCGCCGGACCGGTCGCGATCGATCAGGGGAGCAAGGCAGGCCGATGATGGAATGCCGCGACGTGCGAGAGATGGCGGACTCGTTCCTGAGCGAGCAGTTGCTGGTGGAGACCAATCACGAGCTGCTGCGGCATCTCGAGACGTGTCCTGTCTGCCGCGCTGACATGGCCGCCCGCCGTGCGCTCCGGGACAAGCTCCGTTCGGCGTTCGTCCATGCGGCAGACCTCGCGCCGCGTGCGGACTTCGCCGCGGACCTGAGGACGAGGCTGCGGGCTTCGCAGCCCGGGATCACCAGGCGCTCGCTGCTGCAATCGTGGTGGACGCTCGCGGCGGGCGTTGCGCTTGCCGCCGGCGGCGGAGTACTCGTGCGCAACTCGACCGGGCGATCCCGGCTCGCCACGCTGGCGCGCGAGGCGGCGGGCGATCACCAGAACTGCGCCATCAAGTTCGCGCTGGCTGAACGGCCGATCGCGCTCGAAGAGGCGGCACGGCGGTACGGCGCCCCGTACGGCGCGCTTGCGACGTTCGAGGCGCCGGCGGTCGGCGCGCCGCTCCAGATGCTCGAACGACATGCGTGCGTCTATCAGGGCCGGCGCTTCGGCCACGTGGTGTTCCGCTACCGCGGCGCGGTGACGTCGTTGCTCGTGACCGACGCGGCGCCGCCATCGGCGCCCGAGCTCGAGCCTCAAGACTCCGGCCCGGCAATCGCCTCGCTGCCGGCTGGACGATTCGTCGCGTTCGTCGTCGCCGATCTCGATCGCGAGCACGTCCTCGGTCTGGCGCAAGCGCTCGCAGCGCCGCTCTCGCAACATCTCGCCTAGATCGCTTGCTGTGTCGCCGCGGCGGCCCAGATCGCGGCGCTGATCAAACACAGAGGGCACCAAGGACACAAAGGAAAGACATACAGGTATTACCTTCGTGTCCTTTGTGTCCTCTGTGTTGATTCGTTGCCGCGGCATGAAACTGGAAACGTCTCGGAATATTTGCGGCCGTCCACGACATCTAGCCACCGATCGAGCAACACACAAACGAAGGAGCGGTGGCATGAGCAAAATAGTACGTCGTGGAAGTGCGGTGGCATTACTCGTATTCGCAGTCGGAATCGCCGGCCTCAAGGCCGATCATCGTGATGCGACGCTGGCGGTGACGATGACGAACGATCCCGTCACGAACCAGGTCAAGGTGTACGACGCAGACAGCCAGGCGCTGCTGCAGACGCTGTCGACGCGCGGCAAGGGCGGCGCCGGTGGCAACGCGAGAGGCGTGAAGCAGTATCGCGGTGAGATCGTCGCGGTCGTCAACAACGGATCGAACACCGTTGCCGTTTACCGACGTGACGGGGACGGCCTCAGGTTCGACAAGCTCGTTTCGACGACCAGCGCCCCGGTCAGCATCGACTTCGCGAACGATCACATGTACGTCGCGGGAGCGACGACGGTCGATTCATTCGTGATTCGTCACAACAACGTGGAATGGCTGGACGGCTCGGCGTCGCTGGAACTGGCTGACGGCGGAGCGCCGCCCAGCGGCAGCACAGCGCAAGTCGGGGCGATCAACGAACAGCGCCTGCTCGTGACGCTGAAGGCGGATCCCGATCCCGGCACCGTCGACGTCGTGAGGCTTCGCGATGGAGCCATTACCGGCGCGGCTCCGGTCGCGGTGTCGGCGCCCGCCGGATCGCTCACGCCGTTCGGGTTCTCCGTGTATCCAGACGGAACGGCCGTCATCACGCTCGCGCACTCCAGCCAGGCAGGATTGTTTCGTGACGGCGCATTCACGTCGGTGATCGACGCGACGCAGGCCGCCGACTGCTGGTCGACGCGGGCGGGCAAGTACGTCTTTACCGCGAACACCGGCAGCAAGACGATCAGCCGCTTCGTCGGCACTGGGAACCACATCTTCGTGGACGCATCGGTCGCCGCGACCATCGCGACCGGCGGCGCGCCGGCGGACATCGACACGAATCAGGGTGTGTTGGGCGTGGTCGACCACGGCGCGGGCCAATCGCATCTGTCGTTGTTCACCTACAACCGATTCGGTGAGCTCACCGCGGCCGGCGCTCCGATCAACGTCGGCGTGGCCAACGCGAATGGCGTTGCGATTGTGGCCCCGGCGGATCGAGACGACAGGTAAACGCATTTTATTTGTGTGGCGCAGGGCTTCAGCCCTGCGCTCTTCGCAGGCCTGAAGGGCTGCGCCACGACAGAGGGCTGTCAGCGCTTCTTAACACCGCTCGAGATGATGAACATGCGTCCCGAGTGGAAGCCATGGATGCCGCTCCACGCCGATGTGATCAGGAAGTCGATGGTGCCGTCGCCGTCGACATCACCCATGCCGACAGCGTCGAACCCGAATGTGTCACCAGGCGTTCGGCACGTGTAGGTCTTCAGCAGCCGCCCATCCTTGCCGGAGTACAGATAGGCCCGTCCACCGGAGATCGCCGCGCCCGCGTACTGCCAGGCGCCGACGATGAGATCGTCGTTGCCGTCGCCGTCGACATCACCGGCGCCGGCCGGCCCGATTCCGAAACCTTCACCGGCGGTCTCTCCGGTCAATGTGAAAAGACGACGGCCATCAGCGCCGGAGTGAACGTACACACGGCCGGTCGCTGGTCCCTTCGCGGTGTTCGTGAAGTCGGACGCGTACACATCGGGAACGCCGTCGTGATTGACGTCGCCGATCACCGAGAGAAACATTGCGCCGAGCGCGGTCCCCGTTTCGTCGGCGTCGATGACGAATGCGGGCTTCGACGACAGTCCCTTGTAG
>DASSGK010000608.1:0-4914 GCA_035693505.1 Vicinamibacterales bacterium | reverse complement strand
AAGCGAGCGCGGCGCCCGTTTCGCGCTCACGCTGCCTGTGGCATCGATGCCGTCCGCGACCGTGAGCGGCGAAAACGAGTCGCTCGAGAAAGAACCCGCCATCACCCAAGCGGGTTGACCGCGCGGCTGAAGCCGTGCGCCACTTCCGAACACCTTTGTTGTCGCGCGAAGGCTTCAGCCGAGCGCCGATCTAGCCGTGGACACCTGGCGCTTCGTGGCCGGTGCGCTCGACGTACTCCACGTAGGAGCCTGGATAGGCATGCGGCTGCGCCTCGCGGCCGCTCTCCCCTCCCAGTTCGAGCACGCGATTGCTGAGACCGCGCAGGAATTCGCGATCGTGCGACACGAACAGCATCGTGCCGTCGAAATCCTTCAACGAATCGAGCAGCATCTCCTTCGTCGCGAGGTCGAGATGGTTGGTCGGCTCGTCGAGCACCAGGAAGTTCGGCGGGTTCAGCAGCATGCGGGCGAGCACGAGGCGGGTCTTCTCACCGCCTGAGAGCGCGCGGATCTTCTTGTCGGTGTCGTCGCCGGAGAATTGAAAGGCGCCGGCAAGGTTCCGGAGGGCGCCGATCGACTCCTTCGGAAAGTCCTTCTCGAGCTGTTCCTTGATGGTGAGGTTCGGATCGAGGAGATCGAGCGACTGTTGCGCGAAGTAGCCCATGTGGAGGCTCGCGCCAAGCTTGACGCCGCCCGCGTCCGGCTGCACCTGTCCAGCGACCATCTTGAGCAGCGTCGATTTGCCGGCGCCATTCTTCCCCATCACGCACCATCGCTCGCCGCGGCGAATGATCAGGTTCAGGCCGTCGTGAACGACGCGGGTGCCGTAGCTCTTGGTGACGCCCTCGAGCACGGCGACCTGTTCGCCCGACCGCGGCGGCGGCCGGAACTCGAACTTCACGACGGCGCGCTTTTTCGGCAACTCGATCTTCTCGATCTTTTCCAGCGCCTTCACACGGCTTTGCACCTGCGCCGCCTTCGCGGCATGCGCCGCGAAGCGCTCGATGAACCGCTGCTCCTTCGCCAGCATCGCCTGCTGGCGTGCGTACGCCGCTTCGCGGTTCGCCTCGCGAATCCCGCGCTCCCGCTCGTAAAAGTCGTAGTTGCCGGAATAGGTCGTAATCTCTCCGCCGTCGATCTCGGCGATCTTCGAGACGATGCGGTTCATGAAGTCGCGGTCGTGCGACGTCATGAGGAGCGAGCCGGTCAGCGACTTCAGGAAGCCCTCGAGCCAGATGATCGACTCGATGTCGAGGTGGTTGGTCGGTTCGTCCATCAGCAGGACGTCCGGGCGGCCGAGCAGCACGCGCGCCATCGCCACCCGCATCTTCCAGCCGCCCGACAGCGCGCCGACATCGCCGTCGATCCGATCGTCTTCGAAGCCAAGGCCGTGGAGCACCTCGCGCGCCTGCGCTTCGAGCGCATAGCCGCCGAGATGATCGTACTCTTCCTGCACTTCGCCGAACCGCGACAGGATGCGGTCCAGATCGTCGGCGCGGGCGGGATCGGACATCGCGTTCTGCAGCGATTCCAGCTCGTGGTGCAAATCGCCGACGCGGCCGCTGCCGAGAATCGCCTCGTCGAGCACCGATCGGCCCGACATCTCCTCGACGTCCTGACGGAAATAGCCGACGGTCAGCTTCTTCGGCACGGAGACGTCGCCTTCGTCCGCGACCTCCTCGCCCATGATCATGCGGAACAGCGTCGTCTTGCCGGAGCCGTTCGGGCCGACGAGGCCGATCTTTTCGCCGGGATTGAGCTGGAAGGAGGCGTCGACGAAGAGGACCTGCTTGCCGTACTGCTTGCTGACTTTGGAGAACGAAATCATACGCTCGGACTAGCCTACAGCGTTTTCACACGGGTGTCGTGCCGGCGCGGAAGACATCAGTCGCTTTCAAACGGAAGTTCAGGAGTTCAGGAGGTTACCGCGTGCGCCTCGCCGGGAAAAACTTCAATTACAGAGAAGCCTGCCACCCTCCTGAACTCCTGTGGAGAGTCGTCATTTCAGCGTCACATGCAGCTCGGCCCCGAAGAGCATCGTGCGGTCGTTGTCGCGCGCGGCCCATCTGGCGAGTGTGGCGACCGAGGTCTCGACGCGCGTGTCGGAGACGACGCGGCCGTTTGCGGTGACGACAACGGGCTTGGAGAAGTCGAAGACGTCAGGCGACAGCAGCAGTGTCAGCTCCGACACGCCTCTCGTCGTCATGTCCACCGCGTTGCCGCGGCGGATCAGATCGACCCGGCCCGACGGCAGCGTGTGCGCGAACAACTCCTTGTCGTGGTTCGGCCCGGCGCCCGAAAACAGATTCAGATCGGGTTTCATTGCGGTGTCGCCGGCGATCGGCGGCCGCAGCCGATCGATGATGAGCCAGTGCAGCCGGCTGGGAACATCCCGAACGGTCGCCTCCCACGTGAGGCGCGCGGGCAACGGCTCGCGCGGATGCGTGCGCACGAAGGTCTCGAACGCATCCTTCATCTCCGGCCACCAGGCCGTGTTGTGCCCCGCCTCGGGCCGCGGATGATACTCGACCTGCACGCCGCTGTCGCGCAGATGATCAACAAACGGCTGCACGTTCCGGATCGGATAGAGCGGATCCTGTCCGCCGTTCACGATGAAGAACGGTTTGTTCAGCAGATTGGTCGGAAACATTTCGGCGTCGACCACGAGTTGGTCGTTGGCCAGCACCATCATGAAGCCGTTCAGCGGGAGAAAGCTGGCAAACGGCGTCGAGTCCCGCATCGCGACGTAGTACAGCCCAGTCGCGCCGTCGGAGACGCCGCTCAGAACGATGCGGTTTTCGTCGACGTTATACGTGCGCTTCACCTGGTCGAGGATGGCGTCGATGTTCTCGATCTGCGGACGGCTCCACCACGGGGCGTCGCGCCAGCCGACCGGCAGCACGTAGATCTGCTCGGCGCCCTCGAGCGGTCCGGTGTTGCGCCCGCCGCGCCCGCCGCGTCCCGGCGCCTCGCCGGTCTCGCGCATCATCACGCCGCCGTGGAGCTGCACGCGGACCTGATACTGGCGAAGCGGATCGTACGAAGCGGGAACAACCAGCTGGTAGAAGAAATCGCCGTTCACCGATCGGCGCTGGAGCTGAACGAGCGTGCCGCGCTTGACCGATGCGTCGTATGTCCGGCCTTGCTTGAAGCGGGCCAGCGCGTCGGCGAAGGTCACGCCCGAGCCGACAATGTCCTGAACCGCTTTGGACGCGTCCTGCGGGTTTTTCGCGGCCCAGAAGTGTCCGAACGCTCCATCGATAGAGGGGAGGGCAGCAGGGCTGGTCGCGCCGACGAGGACACAAAGCATACAAAGGACACAGACATGCGACGCCGTTGCGCGACCCGTCCTGCGCCCCACCGTTTCTCTCTCCTCTGTGTCCTTTGTTCCCCTCTGTGTCCTTGGCTTGCCGCGATCCCTACAGCAGCCCGGCACCCCGCGCCCATCTGTACTTGGCGCCGAGGACGTCCACGGGGATCTCGGTCGAATACGGATAGGCAGGTATCTTGTGATCGAAGAGATACTCCGACGCCTCTTCGACCTCCACATCACCGGCCAGCGAAACGACGACCGGCTTGTCGATCCCTTTCCCTCGCATCTCCTCGACAATCTCGGCGAGCAGCTTGGCGAACACCATCGGCGGCGTGACGATCGTGTGCCAGTAGCCGAGAATCAGCGCGTGGATCCGCGGATCTTCCAGACCGAACCGCACCGTGTTCTGATAGGTCTTCGGCGGCTCGCCTCCCGTGATGTCGACCGGGTTGCCCGAGGCGCCGAACGGCGGGATGAACTTCTTGAACGCCGCGTCGAGGTCAGGCGGAAAACTCATGAGTGACAGCCCGTTGTCCACAACCGCATCGGATAGCAGGACGCCCGAGCCGCCGGCACCGGTGATGATGACGATGTTGTCGCCCTTGGGTGTCGGCAGGATCGGCAGCGCGCGGGCGAACTCGAGCATCTCGCGCAGCGACCGCGCTCGAATCACGCCCGATTGCCGCAGCACATCGTCGTAAATCTTGTCGTTGCCGGCGAGCGCACCTGTATGCGAACTGGCCGCCTTCGAGCCGAGGGACGTGCGTCCGGCCTTGAGTACAACGACCGGTTTCTTCTTCGACACACGCTTCGCGACTTCGGCAAACGCGCGGCCATCCTTCAGGTCCTCGCAGTGCTGCACGATGATGTGCGTGTTGTCATCCTGCTCGAAGAACGTGAGGAGATCGTCCTCGTCGATGTCCGACTTGTTTCCCAATCCGACGATGGCCGAGACGCCCATCTTCGCGGAGCGGGAGAAGCCGATGATCGCCATCCCGATGCCGCCCGATTGCGACGACAGCGCCGCGTGCCCTTTCACGTCGTACGCCGTGCAGAACGTCGCGCAGAGATTGCTCCAGGTGTAGTAGAAGCCGTAGATGTTCGGGCCCATCAGGCGCACGCCGTACTTGCGGCCGACCTCGATGATCTCCTGCTGTCCCGCGACGTTGCCGACTTCGGCGAATCCCGAGGGAATCAGCACGGCGCCGGGAATCTTCTTCTCGCCGCACTCGGCGATCGCCGCGGCGACGAACTTGGCCGGGATCGCGAACACCGCGACGTCGATGTCGCCGGGAACGTCCTTGACGCTCTTGTACGCCTTCAGCCCCATGATCTCGTCGGCGGAGGGGTTGATCGGATAGATCTGCCCCGTATAGCCGCCGTTGATCAGGTTCTTCATCACCGAGTTGCCGATCTTGCCCGCCTCCGCCGAGGCGCCGATGACGGCCACCGCATTCGGCTTCATGATGCGGTTCATGTCGCGCACGATGTCTTCGTGCTTCGGGCGGTACCTCGCCGGGGCAGGCGAGAAGTTGACGACGATTCTGACGTCGGCCGCGATCGCGCCGTCCTTCGTCGCGAAGACCGGGTTCAGGTCCATC
>DASSGK010000607.1:0-22716 GCA_035693505.1 Vicinamibacterales bacterium | reverse complement strand
GTACTTGGCCACTTCGTCCCAGGAGATGTCGAAGCTCACGTGCGACAGCGCCGGGTCTGTCAGCAGCGACTCGACGAGCTCGACCTGCGACGGGTTGCGCTCGGCCGCCTCCGCCGATACCTGAACGGGATGCACGATGCGGCCGAGGCCGAAGTGCGCCCAGATGAGGCTCGTCTTCGGATGCCGTTTGAGCAGCGCCTTCATCTGGCTGAGGTACACCGGCTCGGTGTCCTGCTTGGCGAACGGCATGTCGATGTCGCTGTGGAGGATCACGACGAGGCCGGCCTCCGCCGCGAAGTCCAGCACACGATCGAGCGCGGGGTTCGTCAAGCTCGCGGTTTCGCCCGAGACCTTCGCCGACACGAATTCCTTGTGGATGCTGAACTCGCCGATCCCCGTGAAGACGCCGGGAAAGATCTGCAGCACGCGCCGGATGTGATCGACGCCGTACATGTCGGCCGGGTTGAATCCGGTGATCATCGGGTCGAAGCGCGCCTGCTCCGCGGGCGTCAGCGATCGATAGACGCTCGCGATGTAGGCGTCCGTGAACGAGTAGTAGTAGAGCGGCGCGTCGCTCTGCAGGTAGTAGGTCGGCGCGAAGTCGCCGGAGTTGGCGTAGGACCACTGCTGCTGCAGCGGAATGCCGAACAGCGTCGACCGGCCGACGCGCGTGCCCATGATGCGCAGGAAGTCGCGGACGTCGATGCCCTGCTGCACGTAGTTCGTGAGGTGGAAGTGCGAGTCGTAGAACTCGTTTGCGGCATCGGGTGCCTGCGCGCCGGCGGCACTCGTCAGCACGCCGGCGAGGAGCGCGGCGCCGGCCAACGGCGCGAGCACTGCAAGCGGTCGATACGCGGGTGCAAGCCTCATGTCCGTGCTGCCTCTCGATCTGTGCGCCGCCGCATCAGAAGTTCATCTCGAGGTTGACGTGGAGCACGTTGCCGTTGCCGCCCACCGGGTACGGATACGCGGTGTATCCGACAGGGCTCTTGTTCACGTGCATGAACTCGGCGTTCAGCCGAAGCCCGCGCTCCTTCATGAAGTACCAGTTCTCGCCGACGCGCATCTCTGACGCGTCGCCGTAGCGGCCCAAGATCTGCGATCCGCTCACGTAGAACTGCAGCGCCTTCGGGATCAGCATCGCGGAGCCCTGCAGCTGGTACCCGTTGTCGGAGATGTCCGCGATGCCGCTGGTGTTGACGCCGACGAAGTCGCTCAACCAGCGCCGGTAGTACTCGGCCTCCAGCGCCATGCCGCGGTACTTGATGCCGGCGTCGAGGCTCACCATCTGGTAGTTCACTTCGTTGACGGTGGTGCCCTTGCCGAACAGATCCGGCGTGAAGATCACGCTGCCGTCTGTCAGCCGGACCTGCGTGTTCTCGATGCCTTCGGTGCCTGGCTGACTCTGTTTCTCCTCGAGGCTGTGCGTGTAGTGCGCGGCCGCACGAATGGCCACCTTCTCGTGGTAGTCGTAGTCGCCGAAGGTGCCGTAGAGGCCGAACTCCCCGGTGGTGGGCAGCCACTGCAGCATGTACGACTGGGTGTCGAACTTGTTATCGAGCTGCGCGGCGCTGACGCCGAGCGTGCTGAGGTTGTTGGCGAACATCGCCATGTATTTGAATTTCGTCGCGATCTCGCCTTTCAGCCAGACGCCTGTCGTATACGAGCCGCGAAAGAATTCGTCGGCGATCAGCCGATCGTCCACGCCGAGCCAGTACGGGAACTGGCCCTCGGTGCTGCGCACCGACGGGAGCGACGTGATGCCCGCGCCGACCGTCACGTACCGGTTGAACGTGTAGCTCAGATTCCCTGCCCCGACGACCTGCGCCGGATCACCCTGCGAGCTGTTCGACGACCAGACGTACAGGTAGTACCGGAACTTCGGCGTGAGGAACCATCCCGTGAACGGCGCGAAGAACTTCTGCAGCTGCATGTCCTGGCGCTGCTTCACCGTGTGCGTGTTCCCGAAGGCATCGACGTAGCTCGAGTCGAGATCCCGCTGGTTCAAGTAGCGGGCGTAGCTGAAGAGGCGAAAGTAGACCTGTCCTTTTTCGCCCTCGTACAGCCGGAAGCCGACGTTGGGAATGTGCTCGAACGACTTCTTGTCTTCAGGTTCGCGCGTGGCCTGGCCGGTGATGAATTCGCCGGTGCATCCATCCGACACCCAGACTCCTGTGTCGTCGTAGCCCCACGTCTTGCCGAGCAGGCACGCTGCCGTTCCCGTCGATCTCACGAGCACAATACCGGCCGACGTGTCAGCGCCGCATTGCGTTCGTGTGCCGGCTTCAGACGCGCACACCAGCCGCGGAGGCGGCGCCGGTTGGTCCGTCGCCTGCGGTGTTCCGGCGGGCGAGGCCGGCGCTTGTGCATTGGAGCTCGTGTCCGTCTGATCCTGAGCGGATGCGTATCGCGCCATCGTCAACGTGACGACACACGCGATCAGCACCCGCACAAACACTCGTCCGCCGGCTGTCACAAAATGGCCTCCGCACAGGATCAGCGTCGGGAATGGCTAGTCCGCTATCCGTTCGGAGAGAAAGAGCAGTCGGCGTGCCGCTTTCCGACTGCCGCCGTGGATGGGCGAGGAACGAGTGGGAATCAGGCCGGATTATCGATGTACGACAGTGTTTCCCGCCTGCGCCGCCATGAGGCGTAGCCGGAGCGTATGCGAGCGCCTCCTCCGACCGGCCGGAGGCCCGGCGCGCGGGTCGGAGGAGCGGCTGTTCGTGCTCAGGCCATCACAGTGCCCGCAGAAAGGCGATCAAGTCGGATCGCTCTTGCGAAGTGAGGCCGATCTGAAACCGGCTTTCGTAGAAGTCGAGGACCTCCTCCAGCGTCGCCGCGGAGCCGTTGTGGAAGTACGGCGCGCGCGCGGCGAGCGCCCGCAGAACAGGACCCTTGAATTTGCCGATGTCAGCCCACTTGCCCGTCACCATCGCCCGGCCGGGATCCGTCGTCTGAACGGTCTCGCCGGTGGAGAGGCGCCGCAGGGTGTAGAGCGGCATGTCGGCGGTTCGGCGCGCCGCGTCGGTGAGCCCGATGTTGAGCGGCGCCTTCACCGAATGATTGCCGGCGTTCGGCGAGTCGTGGCACGTCGTGCACGTGCCGGTGAACGGATCCGGGACGGTGACGCCGCTCGGGAACGTCTGGTTGTTCAGCCCCGCGACACCCGTCAGAACAATCGGCTTCGTGTTGAACACGAGCTGACCCCTGGCGATGGCGCGACGCGCGTCGTGGTGCTCGTGATGCTCGCGGGAAGCGCGCGCCCACTCGTTGAACAAGGTGAAGGCGCGCGGATCGAACGCCGCACCGGTCGGATTGAGTCCCACCGGATCGTTGATGCCGATGAAAAACGGCTCGGTGGACAGCGCGATCGGTCCGCCCGTCGCTCCATGCGTGTGCAGCGATCCAGCGTCGTCGCTGACGGCCTGAGCGGTGAACAATCCCGTTTCGAACGTCACGATCGCCTGCTTCTCGCCCTCTGTCAGGTGCTGCGCTGCCTGCGCATGTCCCAGCGTGGCGTCATCGGCCTGATGCGCGAGATCCTCGAGGATCGATGTCGTGGCAGACGACTCGCGGCCGTCCCACATCACCGCGCTCAGGAAGCCCAGGTTCGTCGAGGGCAGCGGACGCCGGTACATCGAAGCCGCCGTAACGCCGGCGCCGCAGTTGTACGGATCGTCAATTGCGTCGATCACGAATTCCGCACCGGACGGTACATCGACGCCGACTCGAATGAGCCCTCGCGTGAGCAGCAGGCTGAATGCTCTTCGCCGCCTGCTCAAGGTGCTGATGTCCGCGCTTTCACAGTTCGACCCGTCGTTGTTGCGAAAAATCGGATCGAGCCCGCGCGACTCCGCGAATCGCCGCTGGATGTCACGCGGTGTCACGGTCCAGCCCTGATCGGGCCGGTGGCACGAGAAACACGTGCGGCCGTTCGTGCCGAGCTCCTGGAAGAAAGGATTTTGAAGGTCGAACTCGCCGTTGGTCGTAAAGGTTCGCAGCTGACCGAACGGGTCCCGAGAGGCGATGAGGGCACGGTCATGATGGGCCGTGGCGGACCCTCCCGATAAAAACCACATCGTCACGACGAGGACGGCCGCGAGGATGGTCGCGAGGCGACTGCAGCGAGTCCAGGACATAGCTTCTCCTTCCGCGGCATAGCAGCGCGGTGCGGGTCGGGCCCGGCGCCCGCCCCCTACTTACTAGTTGCGGAAAAGGAAAAGCGTTTCGGCTCTCTTGCGAGCCTACTGGAGCGAGACGGTCGCATTCCGCTTTGGCACGAAGCCCACCGGAATGCGCGCGGTCTCCTTCATCGATGCGATGTCCACGACAGAGACATCGTTGGTCACCGGGTTGGCGACATATGCCGTCTTGCCGTCCGGCGTCAGCGTCACCCAGCCGGCGCCCTTGCCGCCGAGCTCCGCGCTGCCGATCAGGGTGAGGTCCGGGAGCGCGTACGAATACAGATAGTTGTTCAGGCGGCTGCAGACGACCAGCGTCTTGCCGTCAGCCGTCACCGCCATCCCGTGCGACGGGTCCGACCCTTCCGGCACGGTGCTCTTGCCCGGCGGAAGATCCGGATTCTTGATCCGCCGGATCTCTTTGCGAGTCGCGAAATCGACGACGGCGAACCCGTTGAAGCCGGTGAGCTGCGCGAAAATCCAGCGGGTCGAGCCGTCAGGATTCGTGTTGAACGTCATCGGGCGAATGCCGAGATCCATCTTCAGCGTCCACGCCGGCTCCTCGGTCTTCGCATCGATGACATTGATCGTCGAAGCCGCAATGGATCCAGCGACGATGAAGCGTCCGTCCGGCGTGACGTAGGCGTTGTGAATGGTGCCCTGCGTGGGGACCGTCTTGACGCGCTGCAGTGACACCGTATCGATCACGTCGACGCCGCCGGGTTCCTGAATGATGCCGACGTAGACGCGGGTGCCGTCCTTGCCGACCGCCATGTTGTTGGGATGCCCGCTGAGCGGGATCTTCTTCAGGATCGCGAGAGACTTGGCGTCCACGACGTCGAGCGTGGCCGCCGCCTCGTCGCTGATGTAGATGCGGCTGCCATCGGGCGCACCGCCGGCGCCGTGGCCGGCCTCGATGCCGTGGATGATGCCGACGACCTTGTTGGTGGCCGGATCGATCACGTGAACGTTGTCGCCGGCGCTGTTGGTCTGGATGATTCTCGCGTGGCGCTCACTGGTGGCGAGCTTTTCGCCCATCACCCACGCCTTGAGCGTCTGCCACTCGGCGTCGTTCTGCGAGCTCCAGTGCTTGCCGCCGTTATGGTAGAAATCGCCGCCGGCCGCTTCGGCCAGCGGATGCATCAGCAGCCGGCTCCTGGCGCTGCCCGGCACGACCATCCTTCGCACCGCATCGAAGTTCTTGTGCGACTCCTCGTCGGTCCACGACGTCCGCCCGGCAGCGAGCGGCTGCAGGCGCAGCGGCGTTCCCGATCCGTGGCAGGCGATGCAGCGCGCGTGCCCCGGCCGTTCCGCCAGAAAAATCGGCTGGACGCGGGCCTTGAAGAATTCGTAGTCGAGGGCCGATGCGGCGGGCGTCTGTGCCGCCGCGGGGGAAGCCAGAACAAGCACCAGGATCATCGAGCGGGCGACATGCATGGGAACCTCTCGTGTCGCGGATGTTGACGCGATGACCGAACTCGACTGTGTCCGAAAACGGAGAGTATCCGTGCCGTCGTGGCCCCTGTCAAGGCGCCAGAGTCTGCCGTATGCGCGCCAGGAGCGGCGGTGGTGAAAGGGATTGGTCGAAAAGTTCTTATAAGGGCATGGAGAGCGCAGACCTGTCGCGACGTTCGCTCTTGCAAGCCATTGGTGTGATCATCGCCAGCGCCGCCACGCCCCTTGGCTGGACGGACATCGCGCATGCCATGGACGGCATGCACGTCGGTACGCCGGCCGTCGCCGATCCGAAGCTGACGTTCTTCAACGCGTCCGAGGCGGCCGACGTCGAAGCGGTGGCCGCGCAGATCGTTCCGACCGATGACTCGCCGGGCGCCCGCGAGGCAGGCGCCGTCTACTTCATCGATCGCGCACTCGCGACCTTCTTCTCGCAACTCGCCGGCGACTATCGCTCCCAGCTCGCGGCGTTTCAGTCCGAGTTTCGCACACAACACGCCGGCTCGGCGTCGTTTGCCTCGCTGTCTTCCGATCAGCAGATCGCCTATCTGAAGGGCATCGACAAGACGCCGTTCTTCAACACGACGCGGCTGTTGACGCTCCTCGGCATGTTTTCACTCCCGTCCTACGGTGGAAATCGCGACAGCGTCGGCTGGAAGCTCATTGGATTCGAGGACGCCCACGTCTTTCAGCCGCCGTTCGGTTACTACGACCGCGACTATCCCGGCTTCGTCATCCCTCTCAAGCCCCAATGAACACGCAGACCTACCGGGATTCGGATACCGTCGACGTCGTCATCGTCGGGTCAGGCGCCGCGGGCGGCGTGATCGCACGCGAGGTTGCGCAGGCGGGTCTCACCGTCGTCCTGATGGAGCAGGGCCCGCGCTTCCAGGTGCGCTCGTTCAGGCACGACGAGTTGAAGGACTGGTATCTCGGCGGCATCACGAACGATGCGGTGAAGAACCCGCAGACGTTCCGTGACGCGCCGGACAAGATCGCCGAACTTCAGAAGTTCAAGCCGGCGCTCTGGTACGGACGCGGCGTCGGCGGCTCGAGCCTGCACTACACGGCGAACTTCTGGCGCTTTCACGAGATCGACTTCATCGAGCGCAGCGTGCTCGGACCGATCGCCGGCACCGGGTTCGCCGACTGGCCGATCACGTACGCCGATCTCGAACCGTACTACACGAAAGTCGAGTGGGAGATCGGCGTCTCGGGTCTGGCCGGCGCCAGCCCGTTCGATCCGCCGCGCACCAAGCCGTACCCGATGCCGCCGCTGCCGGTGAAGTCGTCGGGCGTGCTGATGGAGCGCGGCGCCCGCAACCTGGGATGGCACCCGTTTCCCGCGCCGATGGCGATCAACTCGGAGACGTACAAGGGCAGGTCGGCCTGCGTGCACTGCGGGTTCTGCCACGGTCTCCCGTGCGAAGTGCGGGCCAAGGCGTCCACGCTCACCACGGTGATTCCCGAGGCCGAGGCCACCGGCCGGTGCGAGGTGCGATCCGAGAGCTACGTCTTCCGGATCGAGACCGACGCACAGGGCCGCGCGACCGGCGTCACGTACTACGATCGCGATCGGCGCGAACGGTTCCAGCGCGCGCGAGCCGTGGTCGTATCCGCGAACGGCGCCGAGACACCGCGACTGCTCCTGATGTCCGCGAGCACGCGATTTCCGAACGGCCTCGCGAATTCGAGCGGCCTGGTCGGGAAGTACCTCATGTTCAACTCCACCAGCCGCGCCCTCGGCGTCTTCGAGCACGAGTTGAACGAATACAAGAGCGTGCAGGTGACCCGCGTCGTGCACGACTTCTACGATACGGATCCCAAACGCGGCCACTACGGCGGCGGAGGGCTCGACGCGCGCATGGGGCCGCAGCCGACGACGTGGGCCATTCGGACGGCTACGGAAGGGCCATCGTGGGGCAGCGAGTTCAAGGCGCGCTTGAAAGAGTTTCCGCGCAGCATGCAGGTCGCCGGGCACGGCACGTCGCTCGCGGTCGAGTCGAACAACATCACGCTCGATCCTGACTTGAAGGACGCGTGGGGCCTTCCAGCGATCCGCACGACCTACAAAGATCATCCCGACGATCTCGCGACCGCGCGGTTCCTGCGGGATCGCGGCGCCGACATCCTCGAAGCCGCCGGCGCGCGGAGGGTGACGAAGGCCGACGTCACCGAGCAGACCTCGTCCGTGCACCTGTTAGGCACGTGCCGGATGGGCAACGATCCGAAGACGTCGGTGATCGACAAGTACCATCGCAGCCACGACGTGCGGAATCTGTTTCTCTGCGACGGCAGCAGCCTCGTCACGTCCGGCCGCGGCCAGCCGACCATGACGATTCAGGCTCTCGCCTTTCGCGCAGGGGAGCACATCGCGCGATTTGCGAAGCGTGGCGAGATCTAGAGGGAACGGATACTCGAGAATAGTCAGACGGAGCGAACGGGATCACACAGAGCAGCGGAGCAACGGAGACGAGCGGAGGCTGACACGTGACGCGTCGCAGGTCGGCCGGCATCGCCGGCCGGCTCGCGCGTGCCGAAGGCGGCGTGCGACGCGAAATCTCTGCTCGTCTCTGCTGCTCCGTTGGTCTGTGTGATGCCGTTTTTCTCCGTGCCCTTCGATCAGAATTGATAGGCGAGCGAGTAGATGAATCCCGCCAGGGTGACGGCCATCGCGGAATGCACGACCTGCCCGTTCAAGAGATTGCGAACGGCGACGTCGGTCGCGGTGCCCGACTGACGATTGAAGCCGGCGGCAAAGGTGAACTTGCCCAGCGATCCGCTCAGGCCGAGCGACCAGGTCAGCAGATCGACTTTGTTGAACAAGAGGTCCTGAGAACCAACCGGCGACTGATTGTTGCCGACGCTTCCGTGCAGGCGGAGGTCGCGATCCTTCAGCAGCCTCACGTGGCCGCCCGCGCTCACGTTGACGACGCCGTTGGACTCAGTGGTGAACCCACCGAAGGGACGTGAAACGACCGTCGGCGGCTGGTTCGTGCCGGCGTCGACATAGGTCAGCGTCGGCTGATCGCTCGACACCATCGAGTACGCACTGATGGGAGAGTACGCCTGAAGATCGAGCTCCAGTTCCACGCGTTCGCGCACCCATGCGCCGCCGACCTGGAACTCCCACGGCTGGTGCTGTTCGAACGTCGCGTCCGGATCGAACACGGAGGCGCCCAGTGAACTCGGTCCGGCGTCCAATGTGCCGTCGAGCGTTACCGACCCGCTTCGGTACAGCTTGAGGCCGGGAGTACGGACAGCCGCCCCGAGTCGAAACTGGGACGTGTCGTACTGAACGCCGCCCTGCGAGCGCAGCTGCACCGACGATCCCGACGTGCGGGCCGTGACGAGCAGGGTCTTCAGGCCGGTGCTGTCGGCGAGCCTATCGCTCACGCTTTGAACCAGTCGAAGGCTCATCAACGAAAACGCAAGTCCGCCTCCGAATCGCCAGGGGCCGTTTCCGCGGTAGCCGGCGCCGAAAGCGAGCACGCGCTGCTCAAAATCCGAGTCGGCGGAGTATGCGAATCGCTGCTGCCCGGCGGGGACGGTCGTGATCAACTGGGAGTCGGTTTCCTGATTCCAGGCATTCGTCGTGAGCAATGCGGCGCCGAGGGTCAGCTTCGGCCTGGGAGAGAAGGTGAAACCGACGAAATTCGGAAGCTGCTGCAACGAGCCGCCGCGATTCGGCAGCGAATCCGGCGTCACCGACGTGTGCTCGTAGACACCTGCGCTGCCGCTGATCTGCGCGTTGTTCTGTCGAGCGAGGCCCGCCGGATTGAACCAGGCGGCGGACGGATCGCCGACGCGAGCGGCGTACGCGGAGCCTTCCAGCCCGCCGTATGGACCGACGGGTACGCTGTCGTAGTTGTTGAGGACCAGGTTGGGCGGCGGCGTGGACACCGCATCGACCTGGGCGAACGCCGGAGCGGCCACCAGGCACGCGGCATAGAGCGCGAGCTCCACCCTCAGGCAGCGACTGCATCTCATCCGTTAGATGCTGAGGCCCGGCGACGACGCTCGCTATGCAGATTCGGTAGGGATCAGTTATCGAAACACGCCGTTGTGTCCGAGCGAGTACCGGCCGGGCTGCGGAAAGACCGCCAGACCGTGCGGGCCTTTGCCGACTTTGATTCGCGCCTGCAGATGCCCGTCCCTGGTATCGAAGGCGTACACCTCGTGACTGTAGCGGCCCGACAACCAGAGGGTGTTGCCGTCGGGTGTGATTCCGCCCATGTCCGGCGTACCGCCGTTGGGAATTTCCCATCTGGTGACGACCTTGCGCGTCGCCAGGTCGACGACCGAGATGCTGCCCTCGCCGCGGTTCGACACGTACATCAGTTTGGCGTCCCGGCTGATCGAGATCCCGTGCGCGCCTTTTCCGGTCGGAATGAATTCCACGCGCGTAAACGTATACGGGTCTACGACGTAGACGCCGTTCGCCATCATGTCGGCGACATAGAACAGGCTTCCGTCCGGCGACGACCGCACATCCTGGGGCATGCCGCCCGCCTCGAGAGCGAGCGTGCCGACCGGCTGCCGTGTGGACACGTCTACCTTAACGAGGCTCGCGGCGAACTCGCAGCTCGCGATCAGGAAGCGGCCGTTGGCGGCGAAATCCATGTGGTCGATGCCGCGGCAGGGCACCTTGACGGACTCGACCATTTTCATGGTCGACGGATTCAGGAAGTTCAGCCGCGCCTCGCGCTCGGCGACGACAATCGCGAACTGCCCATCCGGGGTGTAGTACATGTTGTACGGATCCTTCACCCAGATGGTCTGACCCTTCTTGCCGGTCGCCGGATCGATTTCGGTGACCGAATCCCCGAGATCGGCGAGGACCCAGAGCCGCTTGAGGTCGTACGACGGCGTGATGTGCTGCGGCTGACGGCCGACGGCGAAGTGCTCGACGATCTTGAACGACACGGGATCGATCACGTCCACCGTGTTGCTGCCGCTGTTGGGCACGTAGATTCGCGTCGGAAATTGCGCGACCGCCGGGCTGAGCTCTCCCGGACGGTTGGCCGCATAGATGTTGCGGGGGTCGAGGAGCGCCGGCATGCCGGGCAGCGGCGGTTCGTTCGCAGCCGCGTTGGACGGCGGCGGCTGTGACGCCGGGGCTGATTCGGCCGAACCCTGCGGTGCCGAACAGCTCACCATCATCGTCATCGCCGCGGACAGCATCATCGCCGCTGCAGTGACCGCTCTCTTGCTGAACATCGCACACCTCGACAGGGGATCCGGAAACACGCCAGGGAAATCGGCGCGCTGAGCGACCAATTCTACGATGACGGCGCGATCTATATGTGTCGGCTCGGCGACCGCGAAGCTACAGGCCTCTCAATCCGGACAGCACAGCGGCTGACGATCGCGCGGATAATGGTCGACGAGGTCCGGTATGCATCGACTGGTGATGTCGGCGTGGCTCGTGGCGGCCGTGGCGTCGGCGTTCGCGCAAGTACCCGCGTCCGAGCTCGCGAAGCCGCCCGCGAACGCGCGTCACTTCGTCATTCAATCGACCGGCGGCAAGCACGGCGATTCCTGGAGCTGGGTGGCGCCCGACGGCACGCGCATGGGCCGCGAGAGCATGAACCTTCGCGGCCAGGTGTTCGAGCTCGACTCGAGCGGGAAGGCGGGAACCGACGGCATGCCGTCCACCCTCGCCATCCGCGGTGTGACGCCGCAAGGCGACGCGGCGGAGACCTTCAGCATCAGCGGCGGGACGGCTGGCTGGAAGAGCCCGATCGACGCGGGCACGGCCGCCTATTCGGTGCCGGCGTTCTACGTCTCGCAAGGCGGACCGATCGAGACGACGGCGTGGTTTCTCGAGGCGCTCCTCGCGCGGCCGGACAAGTCGATGGATCTGCTGCCGGGCGGTAAGGCTCGTGCGGCAAAACTGATCGACCTCAGGGTGGGAACCGGCGCGAGCGCGCAGACGATCGCCCTCTGGTCGGTCACCGGCATCGGGACGTCGCCGCTGCCGATCTGGGCCGACGCCAACAACAAATTCTTCGCGCTGACGCTCGGACTCTCGTGGCTGCCCGAAGCCTACGCGAGCGAACAGAAGACGATCGAAGAAGCGCAGGCAAAGGCGACGGCGGCACAGGCGCCCGGTCTGGCGAAGGCGCTGGTCAAGATGCCCGCGGGACCGGTGGCGTTTACCGGCGTCCGGCTCTTCGATGCGGATGCGCCACGATTCGTGGCGGATCAGACCGTCGTTGTCGACAAGGGCGTGATCGCGGTGGTCGGCGCACGATCCTCGGTCACCGTTCCGGCCGGCGCGCAAGTAATCGATGGCAGCGGCAAGACGCTCGTTCCGGGGATGTGGGATTGCCACATGCACGTCGGCGACGACTACACCGGTTTGCAGGAGCTGTCGATGGGCGTGACCTCGGTGCGCGATCCGGGGAACGACGACCTGCGCACGATCGAGCGGCGGAGCCGGGCGGCAGCCGGCGACCTCCTCTTCCCGCACGTCTATCCATCGTCGCTCATCGACGGGAAGGGACCCTACACGGCGCAGGTGGCCAACGTCGCGACGAGCGAGGCCGAAGCGATCGCGCTCGTGGACAAGGCGAAGGCCAACGGCTTTCTCGGCATCAAGTTCTATGGCACGTTCAACCCGGCGTGGCTGGCCGCGAGCATCCGCGAAGCGCACAAGCTCGGGCTCCACGTGCACGGTCACATTCCCGCGGGCATTCGCCCGGTGGACGCCATCAACGCCGGCTACGACGAAATCACCCACATCAACTGGGTGATGATGCAGGCAATGCCCGACAGCGTGATTCCCGTCTCGAACGGCATCATGCGGTTCGAGGGACCGGGACGCTACGCGAAGAATGTCGATCTCGAAGGCCAGAGCATCAAGGCGATCCTTGGAGCCATGGTCAGCCGGCATGTGTTCAGCGATCCGACGATGGTCGCCTTCGAGAGCTTGTACGTGCCCGAGAACGGCGACCTGTCTCCGTCCTACGCGCCGTTTGTCGGCACGATGCCGCCGACGACCGAGCGGGGCTTCAGGACCGGCGGCTTCGCGGTGCCCAGGGACATCACGCGCGCGGACTACCGCGCGAGCTGGGCGAAGATGGTCGCGCTCCTCGGCCGCATGCACGAGGCGGGCGTGCCGATCGTGGCCGGAACCGACGGCGCCGGCATCGAGCTGGTGCACGAGCTCGAAATCTACGTGCAGGCCGGCTTCACTCCGGCGGAAGCGCTCGCCGCGGCGACCATTGTGCCGGCGCGGCTGGTGGGTCAGGACGCGAAGAGCGGTTCGATAAAAGTGGGGAAGGCCGCCGACCTTGCGCTGATCGACGGCGATCCCTCCACACGCATCGGCGATCTGCGGCAGACCCGCGTCGTGATGCTCGACGGCAAGCTGCTCGATGCCGATGCGCTGCGCACTGCGGCCGGCTTCTCGGGCCGGCCGAAGTAGAACGATTACATGAACCGGTGGTGCTTGTGTCCGCCGCCGTGCGGCACTTTCTTCAGCGGTACTCCTTTGACGTTGTCGAGTGGCAGCGTCGCGAACAGCCCGGGAACGATGCGCGCCTTCGTCGCGTGCTCGAACCCTGCGGCAAGTGCGATGAGCGTCGGCTCGCTGAACGCCGTTCCGATGAAGCTGATCCCTACCGGCAGGCCGAAGACGTTACCCATCGGAACCTGGACGATGGGGTAGCCGACAGTCGCCGCAAGTCCTGACGTGGCAAACGTGAAGTGATCGCCGTTGATCAGATCCGTCGTGAACGCCGGCGTGCCGGTCGGTGCGGCAATCGCGTGCAGGTTGAACGTCGTCAGCGCCGCGTCGATGCCGTCGATTGCGCCCGCCTTCTGATCGATGTCCAGCGCCTGGTTGTAGGTCATCCCTCCGAACGCCGGCTGCGGCGCGTCGGGTGAGCTGATGTCCACGCTCTCGGCCAGGTCGAAGATTTCCTGGGCGAAGAACGGCATCTCTTCGTCGGCGTGGGCCTCGTTGAACGCGATCGCATCGGCGAGCGTCCCCCCGGCCACCGGCACGCCGATGCGCGTCGCGAAGTAGTTCTTCAAGTCCACCTTGAAATCGAACGTGAGGACCAGGAACTCGCCGTCGCTTGGCGGGAACACGAAGCCGCCGGCGTCCAGATCGACGAGCGTAGCTCCGGCCGCCGACATCGCGGCGAGCGCTGCGTCGAACACCCGTCCGGTGTTCGGCTCGATCCCGTCGATGCCCTGGCGGGTCGTGCCGATGCGTGCCCCTCGAAGTCCGTCGGTGCGGACGAACTGCAGATAGTCGGTGGGCAGCACCGGGCGCGTCGAGATGCCGCGGCGGCCCAGCGGCACGCCGCCGGTCGCGGGATCGCGGCCATCGAAGGTCTGGCTCGCAATCACGGTCAGCACCGCGGCGGCGTCCGCCACGGTTCGCCCGTGAGAACCGATCGTGTCCTGCGTGTGGGAGATCGGGACCACGCCCGCGCGGCTCGTCAGGCCGACGGTCGGCTTGATGCCGACGACGCCGTTGAACGCGGCCGGACAGACGATGCTGCCGTCGGTTTCGGTGGCGATGGAGACGGTGCAGAGGTTGGCCGACACGGCTGCGCCCGATCCTGAACTGGAACCGCACGGATTCCGGTCGATCGCGTAGGGGTTGTGACACTGGCCTCCGCGTCCGCTCCAGCCGCTGGTCGAGTGGAAGGATCGGAAGTTCGCCCACTCGCTCAGGTTCGCCTTCGCAAGGATGACCGCGCCGCCCGCGCGCAGCTTGGCGGCGACGGTGGAATCGCGAACTGCCGGACGGCCGGCGAGGGCGAACGATCCGGCGGTCGTCTGCATCGAGTCGCCGGTGTCGACGTTGTCCTTGAGCGCGATCGGAATTCCGTGCATCGGCCCAAGCACGCGGCCGCGGCGGCGAAGGTCGTCGGCGCGCCGCGCCATGTCAAGTGCATCCGGATTGAGCTCGATGATCGAGTTCAGTCCGGGCCCGTTCTGCTTCTCGTCGATTGAGCGGATGCGATTGAGATAGAAATTCGTGAGCTCCACCGACGTCGTGCGCCCGGACGCCATCGCGGCCTGAAGCTGCGCGATCGTCGCCTCGTTGAACATGTCCGGTCCGTGCGACGACGATTGCGGCGGCGCGGCGGCTGACGCCGGAATCGAACCGCCGATCGAGGCGCCGACGCCGGCGGCCGTGCCCGCCCGGAGAAAGTCTCGCCTGGTGACTGCGACGCGGAAGTCTCTCTTGTTCTTCATGCGCACTCCTGCGAAAAACGAGATGACCGAGCGCGAGGGAAGTGGTGGTGCGGTGCGTGATTCCTTTCGGGGGCGCGATTATACCCATCAGTCGATCTAAGGAATCGAGAGAGATTGAGGAGCTCGCGATCGAGCTCATGCACAGATAGTGTGCTGAGCCGCGCCCTGGCTCGTCCGGAACGAATGCTCAGCTGGAAAGGCGTCGAAAGATCAGGCTGGCGTTGGTGCCGCCGAAGCCGAAGGAATTCGTCATCGCATGCGTCATCGTCAAGGGCAGTGCGCGATTTGCGATGAGGTTCACTGCATCAGTGACGTCCGGCGTTTCGAGATTCGTCGTCGGCGGCGCGATCTGATCCCGCAGCGCGAGAATCGTCAACCCAGCCTCGAGAGCGCCTGCCGCCCCGAGAAGGTGGCCGGTCATCGATTTCGTGGAGCTGGTCGCGAGCGTCGCCGCGTGTGTGCCGAACACCGAGGCAATCGCCGTGGCTTCCGCGCGATCGCCGAGCGGCGTCGAGGTGGCGTGGGCATTCAGGTACTGGATATCGTCGGGCCTCAGCCCGGCATCGTCCAGCGCCGCGGTCATGACGCGAGCGACTCCTTCGCCGTTTTCCGGCGGCGCCGTCACGTGATGCGCGTCGGCAGTCATGCCGTAGCCGGCCACCTCCGCGACGATCGGCGCCCCGCGGTGTTTCGCGTGATCGAATTCTTCGAGGACGAGAATGCCGGCGCCTTCGCCGACAACGAAGCCGTCGCGATCGCGATCCCACGGACGGCTCGCGCGTTGCGGATCGTCGTTGCGCGTGGACAGCGCCCGCATCGCGGAGAATCCGGCGATGCCGAGCGGCGTGACCGCCGCCTCGGTGCCGCCGCAGATCATGGCGTCGGCGTACCCGGACTGGATCAGGCGGAACGCATCGCCGATGGCGTGCGCGCCCGTCGTGCAGGCTGTCGCGACCGCGGAGTTGGGGCCTTTGGCCCCGAGACGCACGGCGACCTGGCCGGCCGCCAGGTTCACCAGCGCTGCGACGATGAAGAAGGGCGACACGCGCTCGGGCCCGCGCTCGAGCAGGACTTGATGCTCGCGTTCGATGACTTCGAAGCCGCCGATGCCGCTGCCGATCGTGACGCCGACGCGTTCTGCGTTTGCCGGACCGATGTGCAGGCCACTCGCCGATACCGCCATCGACGTGGCCGCCAGCGCCAGCTGGATGAACCTGCCGCATTTCTTCACGTCTTTCCGATCGAGCCACTCGAGCGGATCGAAATTCTTCACTTCGCCGGCAAACCGCGTCGAATAGCGCGACGGGTCGAAGAGCGTGATCGGTCCGATTCCCGATTGGCCGGCCAGGATGGCCTGCCACGTCTGCTCCGTGCCGACGCCAAGGGGCGAGACGAGCCCCACGCCGGTCACGACCACTCTGCGGCGACCGGGCGTCATCGCGCGCGTCCGAACGTGTTGGCGGCAGCGGCGAGGATGTCGTCGGCCAGTTTTGGATCGTCGACCGCGCGCGACAGCGTCAGCGCGCCCACCAGACCCGCCATCGTCGCCAGCGCCTTCTCGCGCCGCGCGGCCGCCGATCGTCCCGGCACCAGGCGCACCAGCGTTTCGACCTTCGACCGGAAACGCTCTGTGAAGGCGTGCCGGACGGCCTTCGGCTGACGGACGACTTCCGATCCGAGCGCGGCGAACAGGCAGCCGCTGGATCGACTGTCGCGATGGCGCGCAGTCAGGTAGCTTCGGACCAGACCATCGAGCCGCTTGTCTGCCGGCGCATTCATCCACGGCGCCCACGAATCGGCGCCTTCATGCGCGCACGCCTCCGCCGCCAGGTCGTCCTTGGACGTGAAATGACCGTAGAAGCCGCCGTGGGTGAGCCCCGCGGCGTTCGTGATGTCGTCCACGCCGACGCCGTCGAAGCCGTGCTTCCTGAACAGCGCACTGGCCGCCTCCACGATCCGCTGCCGGTTCGCCGCCGCCTGTTCGCGTGTCACACGCATGTGTCCCTCCCGCCGGAACGCGCTTGACAATTATACATGATAGACGTCATTAATAATTACATGACAGTCTTCATGAATAGACTCACTGCGAGGTAATTGCTATGGGCATGCTCGACGGAAAGATCGCCCTCGTCACCGGGGGCACCCGCGGAATCGGCCTGGCGGCCGCAACAGAGTTCGTGGAAGAGGGGGCGTACGTGTTCATCACCGGGCGCCGCGAGGCGGAGTTGGGCGCCGCGGCCTCGGCCATCGGCCGGAACGTGACGGCCGTCCAAGGCGACGTGTCGAACACGGCCGATCTCGATCGCCTGTTCGATCGCATCCGGAAGGAAAAGGGCACGCTCGATATCGTGTTCGCGAATGCCGGCGTCGTCCGCTACGGCGTGTTGGGCTCGATCACGGAGGATCTCTTCGACGCGATCTTCGACGTCAACGTGAAGGGGCTCCTGTTCACCGTCCAGAAAGCGCTCCCGCTGATGCCCGATGGCGCATCGATCATCCTGAACGCCTCGATTGTCGGCAGCAAGGGCCTGCCGTCGAACAGCGTCTACAGTGCGACGAAGGCGGCGGTGCGATCCTTCGCGCGGACCTGGACCACCGACTTGAAGAGCCGCCGCATCCGAGTGAACGCCGTGAGCCCCGGTTCCATCGACACCCCGGGGCTGAACGAGTTGCTGGCCTCGTCGGCGGTGGGCCAGGAGCGCATGAAGATGATGTCCAACAGCGTCCCGCTCGGCCGGTTCGGACGCCCCGAGGAAGTGGCGAAGGTCGTGGCGTTTCTCGCGTCCGATCGCAGCAGCTACGTCACGGGAACGGAGCTGTTCGTCGACGGCGGATTCGCACAGGTGTAGGGACTGGCCTACCTGACCAACCCGACCTACGTGACCTACCCGACCAACCCGACCTACGTGACCTACCTGCCCCACCCGACCTACGTGACCTAACGAAAAGCTTGCAGGAGAGTGGCGACAGGGAGTTTGATCAGCGCGCGACTTCTGGTTCGCGAATGGAGATGCCGATGGCTCACGTGAAGAAGCGCGTCCTGATTGTCGGGCTGGTCGTGTTGTCGGTGATGGCGAGCGGATCCATCGACGTCCGCGGCCAGGATCCCGACGGCGGAGCAGGACGCGGACGGCCGCTGGGCGTCTATCGCCCGGGAGTGCCTGGCATCCACGGCCTGGTGACGGCCGGCCATCCGCTCGCGGCGATGGCAGGCCTGCAGGTGCTCTTGAAAGGCGGCAACGCGATCGACGCGGCGGTGGCGGTCGGCACGACGCTCAACATGATGGAGCCGCAGATGAATGGCGTCGGCGGCAACGGCTTCATGACCATCTATGACAAGAAGAGCGGCCGCGTGCTTTCGCTGTCGATGGCCGGCGCCACGCCGAAGGCGTTGAAGGCCGAAGCGATGACACCGGAGACGCTCAACGCAGGCATCGACGCCGGGATCGTGCCGGGCAATTTCGGCGGCTACCTGGCCGCGCTGCAGCGGTTCGGGACGATGAGCGTTGCCGACACATTCGCATCAGCCATCGACTACGCCGAGCATGGCTACCCGATCGATCCGACGCTCGCCACCGCCATCGCGCGCGCGCAGCGCAACCTTGCGAAGTACCCGACGACGGCCAAGGTGTTCCTGCCGGGCGGCCGTCCGCCGGCCGCCGGCGAGCTCTGGAAGAATCCCGATCTGGCCGCCACGCTGAAGAAAGCCGTCGAAGCCGAACAGACCGCGTTGAAGGCCAAGAAGTCCCGGGCGGCGGCCATCGACGCCGCGTTCGACCGTTTCTACAAGGGCGACATCGCGCAGGAGTTCGATCGCTTCTTCAAGGAAAACCACGGCGCCATGACCGCCGCCGATCTCGCGGCGTTCAAGGCGGAATGGCAGGAGCCGGTTCACACCACATACCGCGGATACGACGTCTACAGCAACCCGGCGACGTCACGCGGCGGGATTGAGCTGGTGATGCAGCTCAATCTGGTCGAGGGCTACGACCTCGCGAAGATGGGCGTGAACAGCCCGGAGGCGCTGCACCTGATGATCGAAGCGATCAAGGTGGCCAAGGCCGACGTCTACAAGTACGTCGCCGATCCGAAGTTCACGTCGATTCCGATGACGGGCCTGCTGTCGAAGCGGTACGCCGAATCGCGGCGCGCGCTGATCGAATCGCGCCACGCGATGGCGTATCCGGCGGCGGGTGAGCCGGGACGTTTCGACAAGGCGACGGCGCCGGCCCAACCGGCGGCTGCCGGACCGCGTTTCGACGACAACTACGAGACGGAGAAGGACACCACCAGCTTTTCGATCATCGATCAGTACGGCAACGCCGTCGCCTGCACGCCGACGCTCGGCGGCGGCTTCGGCAACAACGTCGTCGTCGGCAACACCGGTCTCCTGCTCAACAACGGCGTGCGGCTCGGCTCGTCGTCGCCGTATCCGGAGAACGTCAACTACGTGCAGGGCGGGAAGATCCCGTTGCTCAACAACTCGCCAACCATCGTACTGAAGGACGGCAAGATCGCGATGGTGTTCGGGACGCCTGGCGGCGAGACGATCGGCCAGACCGAGTTCCAGATGCTGATCAACGTCATCGACTTCCACCTGCCGGTGCAGCAGGCCGTCGAGAATCCGCGCTTCGTGCTCGACGCGAAGCCGAACTTCTACAAGCCGGGCTCGGAGATCACGGTGTCGATGGAAAACCGTGTTCCGGAGGCGGCGATGAAGATGCTGCAATCGTGGGGACACAAGCTCGAGCCGAGCACGGACTTCACGGCGGGCACCGGCGGCATGCAGGCGATCGTCGTGGATCTCGAAAAGGGCACGATGATCGCGGGCGCGGATCCCCGGCGCACCGGCTACGCCGTTGGCTGGTGAGGGAAGCGGCGTTCACGGCTGACGACAGGACATCAACATGCGCATGAGACTTCGCGTTGTTTCTCTCGCCCTCGTCGCAGCTGCCGGCTGGGTGATCACGGCTGACGCTCAACGCGGCCGTCCGCCGGCAGCAGCATCTGCTCCGGCCCGTTCCGGAAAGCTGGCGCTCGTGGGCGGCATGTTGCTGACGGGCTATGAAGTGCCGCCGATCCACCACGCGACCGTGCTGATCGAGGGCAACAAGATCGTCGCGGCTGGACCGTCGAGCGAGGTCAAGGTGCCGGCCGACGCGACAGTCGTCGACACGTCGGGCCGGACGATGCTGCCCGGGTTGATCGAGGCGCACGGCCACCTCGTCGTCCTGGGCCACGGCGCGTACGAGACCTGGTTCCCCTGGATTGCGGCGCACGGCGGCGACGCGATGCAGTTGAAGGTGATGGAAATCGCGGCCAGGCAGATGCTGATGGCCGGCGTCACCACCGAAGTCGATCTCGGCGCCCCTCTCAAGTTGATCCTCAACGTCCGCGACCGGATCAACAAAGGTGAAATCGTCGGGACGCGCGTGCTCGCGAGCGGACCGTGGCTGTCGCGAGGGGCCGGCGGTGCGATGCAGGCCGGCTTTGGCGGCCAGAACATCAACTCGCCCGAGGAAGCGGCGGCGAAGGTCGACGAACTCGCGAAGGCGGGCGTGGATCAGATCAAGGCGCATGCGGGCCTGACCTTCGACGACTACAAGGCGATCGTCGCCGCAGCGCACAAGAACAGCATCCGCGTCCACGCGCACGTGTACGCCGAGACCGACGTGCGGCACGCGCTCGAGGCAGGCGTTGACGTCCTTCAGCATGTGGGATCGGCAGGCACGGCGCCGCCTTACAGCAAGGAGATGATCACCGACATCGTGAACGCCGGACGTCCTGTGGTTGTGTCGGCGGCGCATCGCGCCTGGGTCTACGAGGCGACCGCCAATTTCCCCGAGCGGCTGGAAGATCCCGGCCTGAAGTCGATGTTCGGCCCGGAGATCTACGGTGAGATTCAGAACTCGCTCAAGACCTGGTGGACGCTCGGCTACTTCCAGCGGACCGATCGCGAAATGCTGTTTCGTGAGCGGGGCGTGAAGCAGTTCATCGAGGCGGGCGCGGTCATGGGCATGGGCACCGACTCGGGCACGCCGATGAACTTCCACAGCGAGGCGCTGTGGCGCGAGATCAAAGTGCACGTCGACATGGGGATGTCACCGAACCGGGCCATCGCCGCCGCGACGCGTGTCAACGCACAGATGATCGGCAAGGGACGGGAGCTCGGATCGATCGAGCCGGGAAAAATCGCCGACGTCATCGTCGTCGACGGAGATCCCCTGTTCGACATCACAGCGCTCTCGCACGTCGAGATCGTCGTGAAGGACGGCACGGTCTTCAAAGGCGGAACGGCGGCGGCCAAGGCGCCTTCGACCGCAAGCCTTGGAAAGTAGGCGCGAACCCGTGACGCCGTTTCTCGTCCTGGCGCTTCAACTGTTTATGGCGGCAGCCGGTGCACTCGCGCAGGCGCCGCAACCCACCGAGGACATGGCGCATCCGCAGGGGACCAACGCGGGGATCTTCGCGTTCACGCGTGACTGCGCGAGCTGCCACGATACCGGCAGGAATGGCGCGGCCGATCGCTATACCTTGAACAAGCACACGCCGGAAGAAGTGCTGGCGTCGATCACGACGGGCGCGATGGCGCAGTATGCGAAGTCGATGACCGAATACGAGAAGCGTGTCGTCGCGGTGTACGTCGGCGGGCGCCCGCTGGGCGCCGCGAGCGCGGGTGACGCCTCACAGATGAAAAATCGCTGCGAGAGTCGTCCCGCGTTCGCTCCGGGACGCGGCTCGTCGTGGAACGGCTGGGGATTCGACAGCAGCAATACGCGGTATCAGGTGTCGCCGGGCCTCACCGCAGCGGATGCGCCCAAACTGAAACTCAAGTGGGCGTTCGGCTTTCCGCAGGGAAATTCCGCGTACGGCCAGCCGACCGTCGCCGGCGGACGCGTGTTCGTCGGCGCCGATACGGGCTTCGTCTACTCGCTGGACGCGGCCAGCGGATGCATCTACTGGTCGTTCCGCGCCAACGCAGGCGTCCGCACCGCCGTCAGCATCGGTCCGGGTTCGCGCGCCAGCAGTTTTATCGCGTACTTCGGCGACGTGAAGGGCAACGTGTACGCCGTCGACGCCGAGAGCGGCGCGCGGGTGTGGGAGGACCGCACCGACACGCATCCGATCGCGCGCGTGACGGGCGCACCGAAGCTGGTGGATGGACGGCTCTACGTGCCGCTGTCCTCGCTGGAGGAATCGGGCGCGGGCAATCCGAGCTATCCGTGCTGCACGTTCCGCGGCGGCGTGATCGCGTACGACGCCGTCTCGGGCAAGCGCTTGTGGAAGTCGTACACGATTCCGGAGCAGCCGGTCCCCCTGAAGAAAACGTCGAAGGGGACGCAGCTCTGGGGTCCGGCCGGAGCCGGGGTCTGGTCGACGCCGGCGATCGATCTGAAACGCCGCGCCGTCTATGTCGCGACGGGGAACGGGTACACCGAGCCGGCCGCGAAGGGATCGGACGCCGTCATCGCGTTCAACTTGGATACCGGTCAGCGTCTCTGGACGAGCCAGGTGATGGCCAACGATTCGTACGTCCGCGATTGCCCCGGCAAGTACCGGCCGAACGTCCCGACCGAGAACAAGTCGGAAACCTGTCCGGACGATCTCGGACCGGACATGGATTTTGGCAACGCGCCGATCCTGCGTTCGCTTCCCGGCGGACGCTCGGTGATCGTGATCGGACAGAAGGACGGCCACGCGTGGGCGCTCGATCCGGATAGACAAGGCGCGGTCATCTGGAGCCGCCAGGTAGGGCTCGGCCTCGATGGCGGCGGCGGTGCGATCATGTGGGGCTCGGCGGCGGACGAGAATAACGGCTACTTCCCGGTCACGCGCGCGCGGGAAGCGCTCGGCG
>DASSGK010000606.1:0-13114 GCA_035693505.1 Vicinamibacterales bacterium | reverse complement strand
CGTGGCCGTCATGTTCCTGGGAAGGATCGTCGAAATGGGGCCGACCGCGTCACTGTTTGCGTCGCCTCAACACCCGTACCCGAGGGCCCTGCTGTCCGCGATCCCCGTTCCCGACCCCGACGCGCCCCGCCAGCGCATCGTGATGGATCCGGCGACGGTGAATCGCACGGCGGCGTTACGCGAAGTTTCAGCCGGACACTTCGCTGCTATTTGACATACAAAGTTAGAAGTGAAAAGAGAGAAGTTAGAAGTTCAAGTTAAAAGTTCAGTTTCGAACTTTAACTTCTAACTTCTACCTTCTAACTTCTAACTTTCTACGCTGCTCTGCGAACGTCGTTCTCGACTTTGCCGTCGCGGATGTGGATCGTGCGATAGGCGAAGGCCGCCACGTCGGGCTCGTGCGTGACGAGCACGATCGTGTTGCCCGCTTTGTGGAGGCGCTCGAACAGCGCCATGATTTCGTTGCCGGTCTTCGAATCGAGGTTGCCGGTCGGCTCGTCGGCCAGCAGGATGGACGGGTTGTTCACGAGCGCGCGGGCAATGGCGACGCGCTGACGCTGGCCGCCCGACAGCTCGTTCGGCCTGTGCTGCATGCGCTCGCCGAGCTCCACCTTCTGCAGCGCGATCTTCGCGCGCTCGATGCGATCCTTGGCCGCCACGCCAGCATAGACGAGCGGCAGCTCCACGTTGTGCAGCGCCGTCGCGCGCGGCAGCAGGTTGAACGTCTGGAACACGAAGCCGATTTCCTCGTTGCGAATCCGCGCGAGCTCGTTGTCGTTCATCTGACTCACCTGCTTCTCGTTCAGCAGGTACGACCCCTTGCTCGGTGTGTCGAGACAGCCAATCAGGTTCATCAGTGTGGACTTGCCGGAACCCGACGGGCCCATGATCGCCACGTATTCGCCACGCTCGATCTGAATGGAGACGCCGCGCAGCGCGTGGATCTCTTCGTCACCCATCACGTAGGACTTCCAGAGGTCGACTGTTTCAATCAGCGGCATGGCACTAAGACTCAGACGGACGGATAAGGGCCGGGGTTCCCCTGATTATGACCCGCTTTTGAGACGCGTGAGCAGGGTCTTGGCAACGGCCGGGGCGTCAAGCGGGATGTGCGCATGCCAGACGCGGGCGTCGACGGGGATGATGCTGAGCCTGGCGCCGCGCGATCGGCGCCGCTGATTCGTGATCTCGGCGGCCAGTTCGCCGGCAGGCGAGACCACCGTCCCCAGCAGCAGGACGCATATTTCCTCGTCCTTCGAGTCACCCGCCTTCAGGGCCTGAGCCCATGCGTCGGCAACCGCCTCGCGATCGAGCTGCGACACGAATCGTGCAAGCAGCTTCGGGTTCTTGCTCTTGCCGAAGAGCGGTTTCTTCGGCGTCAGCGCGAGATCGAAACCTCGTATCTGCGTCTCCTCGTAGCCTCCACCGACCGCGTCGAGGGCCTGGCGCAGACGGCTCACCGCCGCCTTGCGTACGAACTCGTCGCGCGTGGCGCGCTCTTCCTTGAACTGTCCGCTGCGCGGCGCGGGACCGGCGTCGAAAGACGTCCGGGGCGTGGCAGGCGCCTGCGGCTCAGCGGGGCTCTGATGCTGCGCGGTCGCCGGAGTCGCGGCCGTCGGTGGCGTCGCACTGCCCGCCTCTGTCAGCGCGCGATCGTACTCGGCGCGCCGGCCCGGGTCCGACAGAATGCGGTACGCCTCGGTCAGCTCGGCGGCCCGATCGGCCGCCATCGCCTGAAACTCTTTGCCGAGATGCTGGACCTTGTCGGGGTGGTAGCGCGCGATCTGGGCGCGGAACGAACGCTTCACCTCCTCGGCAGGTGCGTTCGGAGGAATCTCGAGGAGGTCGTAATAATTCTTGAGCGCCACCTACTTCTTGAACTCCGCGACGTTGGCGGCGGGCAGCTCGCGACGGCCCTCGCGGTTCTCGCGATCTCGCAGACGTTTCGGCACGCGCTTCACCTCGGTCGCGCTGCGCGCGCAGTACGGGCAGAAGTTCCAGCCGGGCTGCATCGCGCGGCCGCAATGCGGGCAGCCTCCGCCCACGCGCTTGCCGCACTGCGGGCAGGCGTTGAAGTCGACACCGACGGCCGCACCGCATCCCGTGCAGAGCGTGCGCATCTCACGCACTTCCGTCACCACTCGAAGAAGCTCCTCGGGTGTGGTGATGCCGCTCTTCACTTTCGCGAGGCCGTCCTCGCCGAGCGTGATCATTCCACCGGCGATCGCAGTGTCGCGCAGCTGATCTTCGGTGGACCTGACCGCGATCAGCCGGCGCAGCTTGTCGGTGACGCGCATGACTTCGTAGATGCCGATGCGGCCTCGATATCCGGTGTGGTTGCACTGGTCGCAGCCGACCGCCTTGTAGAACGGAATCGCGGCAGCGTCGGCCTCGGCGATATTCAGCGAGCGCAGCACGTCGGCGGGCGGCGTGTACTGCCGGCGGCAGTGGACGCACAGCCGCCGAACGAGCCGCTGCGCCACGACACCGACCAGCGCCGAAGCAATCACGTAAGGCTCTGCGCCGAGATCCATCAGACGCGTTACGACCGAGGGCGCGTTGTCGGTGTGGAGCGTGGACAGCACGAGATGCCCCGTCTGCGCGGCCTGCATCGCGATTTTCGCCGTCTCCCCGTCTCGGATCTCGCCGAGAAGGATCACATCGGGATCCTGGCGCAGAATCGAACGGAGCGCGCTCGCAAACGTCAGCTTGATCTTCTCGTTGACCTGCGTCTGGTTCACGCCGGGGATCTGATACTCGATCGGATCCTCAATCGTGATGATGTTGGTCTTCTCCGACTGCACCGACTTCAGCGCCGAGCTCAACGTCGTCGTCTTTCCGCTGCCCGTCGGCCCGACGACGAGAATCATGCCGTGCTGGTGGCGGAGAAACTCGCGGACTTCCTCGAGGGCCGCGGCCGACATACCGATTTCCTCGAGCGCCGGAACACCTTTGCGGTGATCGAGCACGCGCATGACGATCTTCTCGCCGAAGAGCGTGCGCAGCGTGGAGACGCGGAAATCGATCTCGGTGCCGTCCTCGGCGGTCGAGCGAAGGCGCCCGTCCTGTGGCAGCCGCTTCTCGGCGATGTCCATGCCGGCCAGGATCTTGAGGCGTGCGATCAAGCCCTCGTGCACCCACTTGGGCAGATCCATCACTTCCTTCAACAGGCCGTCCAGGCGATGCCGGATGAGGACGCCCTTTTCCATCGGCTCGACGTGGATGTCGCTCGCCTTGCTCTTGATCGCGCTCTTCACGACCAGGTCGACCAGATCGATGATCGGCGCGGCCTCGCTCCGCTCCTGGATGCCGGCAACCGGCTCGAAGACCTCCTCTTCGACGCGTCGAGCCAGAGCGGTTTCCTTCGCCGGCAAATCGACGCCGGGCCCGCCACGACGCGCGGACTCGCGGTCGCGGACCGCCATCTCGCTGCGAGTCTCCGGCGTCGCCCGCATGAGCGCCTTGTCGGGATAGCCGGTTTGAATCGCTTCGGTGATGTCGCCGCGCGTCGCTACGACCTGCTTGATGCGATAGCCGGTCTGGAACTCGAGGTCCTGCACGAGACTGAACAGCAGGGGATCCGACATCGCGACCGTCAGCAGGTTCTTTTCGAGGCGAACCGCGACGCACACGCGCTTGAGCGCAACATCCTTCGGAATCAGCGTGACGGCGGTGACGTCTGGCGGATTCTCTGCGAGGTTGATGTACGGGAAGCCCAGCTGAAACGCGAGCGCCTTCGCGATCTGCTTCTCGGTCGCCAGATTCATGCGCACGAGGACCACGCCCAGGCGCTCACCTGTGCGCTTGTGCTCCGTCAGCGCGACGCCGAGGTCCTCTTCAGTGATGAGGCCTGCCTGAATCAGGCACTCACCGATCTTCTTGCGCAATGCGAATCCTCGGAAAAAGACCCTTGAAAGTGGTCTTCACGAAATCCTTCGGCCTGCCCCGAAATTGCCCCGGCGAAAGTACCACATCCGGGCGCGGACCCAGAGCCACTCCGATATGTCGGTCCCAGACGTTGCCGCCGGTAGAGTGACGCTCGAATCGGCCGGTCGGTTGCCGGCAGGTGCCTGCCGGGCTAACATGCTCGGGCTAGAAACATGGATAGCGATTCGACTTACGTCCGTCAGGCGAACGGACACATTCAGGGGGATCTCAGACACCAGGCGGGGGCGATCCTGCTGGGCCGGGTCAAAGAGGTGACCGCGGACACGGTGGCCATCTTCCCCTACAGCGGCGACGAACCGCTGGACGGCGAATATTGCCGACGGCTCGGCCTGCTGCTGGCGCAGCTCCTTGGCTGCGCCGTCCGCGACGGCCGGGTGGACGCCCGCGACGGATTCGTCGGCGACCTCCATCGCGTCACGCTCGAGCGCTCCCTGTCGGCGGAACGGCTGTTCACGTTCGTTTATCTCACCGAGCGCAGCGCGCTCGACGAGCTGGCGCTGGACGATACGATCGGTGCGACCAGCGAGCCCTGGCCGCTCGTGGCGCAGCTCGTCAGGCGCGCATCGTTCGATCTGGTCGCCGCCTACACCGAGCGCGTGCGGATGGAACCAAGCGAGGCGGCGATCGTCGACAGGCTGACCACGCTGCACACCCGCGTGCTCTTCGACGCGGTCCTCGCGAAGGAAGTGGAGCGCGCCGTCCGGTACCATTTCCCGATCTCGCTCATCCTCTTCGACGTCGACAACCTGTCCGCGATCAACGAGGCGCATGGATACGGCGTCGGCGACAAGATTCTGGAGCGCCTGGGCATTCTGATCCGCCAGTACTTCCGGCACCACGACTGGGTCGCGCGCCACGCCGAGGACGCGTTTGCCGTGCTGCTGTCCGGCGCCGACGCGGCGCACGCCGGCTCACTCGCCGAACGCTTGCGCGAGTCGGTCGCGGAGAGGCTGATCCTGACCGACCATCGCTCGGATCTCCCGCTGTCGGTGACGATCAGCGCCGCCGTCGTGAACGTGCAGGTGGCGCTTGGCCATGCCATCGATCCCGAGCGCCTGCTGACCGACGCCGAGAGCGCGCTCGCCCGCGCAAAACAACAAGGCCGCAACCGGGTCGAGCGGGTGGACGACTACTCCGGCGCCGGGCGTTCCGAAAGCCCGGCGTCCTAGGCGCCGTACTCGTCTTCGTAGTTCTCTTTCAATTTGGCGACGACGGCCGGGTCGGCCAGCGTTGTCGTATCGCCGATCGCCTTTCCCTCCGCGATGTCGCGCAGCAGGCGCCGCATGATTTTTCCTGAGCGGGTCTTGGGCAGGTCTGCCGCGAAGAGAATGTCGTCGGGCCGCGCGATCGCGCCGATCTTGGTCACGACGTGCTGTTTGAGCTCGTCGATCAGCTGCTTCGATTGCGCAATCGCGCCGGCGCCTTCCTTGAGCGTCACGAACGCCGCGATTGCCTGGCCCTTGATGTCGTGCGCGCGTCCAACCACCGCCGCTTCCGCCACGGCCGGATGATCCACGAGCGCGCTCTCGACTTCCATCGTCCCGATGCGATGCCCGGCGACGTTGATGACGTCGTCGACGCGTCCAAGCAGCCAGAAGTCGCCGTCGGCGTCGCGCTTGGCGCCATCGCCGGTGACGTAGACGCCGGTGCCCCATTTGTTCCAGTACTGGCGAACATAGCGATCCGGATCGCCGTAGATGCCGCGAAGCATCGAGGGCCACGGACGCGTCAAGGCGAGCAAGCCGCCCCCGACCTCGACCTTCTCGCCGCTCTCGGTGCGAATCTCCGCGGAGATTCCGGGGAACGGACGCGTGGCCGATCCGGGCTTCAGCGTCGTGATGCCGGGAAGCGGCGTGATCATGATGGCGCCCGTTTCGGTCTGCCACCACGTATCGACCACCGGGCAGCGGCCACCGCCGATGAACTGGTGATACCAGACCCAGGCTTCAGGGTTGATGGGTTCTCCGACGGAGCCGATCAGTCGCAGCGACGACAAGTCGCGCTTCTGCGGAAACTCCGTGCCCCACCGCATGAACGCACGGATCGCGGTCGGCGCCGTGTAGAACACGGTCACGCCATGCTGCTCGATCATCGACCAGAAACGATCCTTCTGCGGCCAGTCCGGAGCGCCCTCGTACATCAGCACGGTCGCGCCGTTCGCCAGCGGCCCGTAGACGACATAGCTGTGACCGGTGACCCAGCCGATGTCGGCCGTGCACCAGTACACGTCGTCCTCGCGCAAATCGAAGACGAGCTTCGTGGTCGCGTACGTTCCGACCAGATATCCGCCGGTCGTGTGGACGATCCCCTTCGGCTTGCCGGTCGTACCCGACGTGTAGAGGATGTAGAGCATGTCCTCGGCATCCATCGGCTCCGGCTCACACCGGAACGGGGCGCCTTGCATCAGCTCGTGATACCAGTGATCGCGTCCCGGCTTCATCTCCACCGGCAGCGATGCGCCGGCGCGCTGCACGACGACGACGTGCTCAATCGATGGTGTGCCGGACACCGCCTCGTCAGCGACCTTCTTCAGCGCGACGACGTGACCGCGCCGGTAGCCGCCGTCCGCGGTCACGAGCAGGCGGCATGCGGAGTCATTGATGCGGTCGCGCAAGGATTCCGCGCTGAAGCCGCCAAAGACGACGCTGTGGATGGCGCCGATGCGGGCGCAGGCGAGCATCGCGATGGCAAGCTCGGGGACGAGTGGCATGTAGAGGGCCACGCGGTCGCCTTTGCCGACGCCGAGCGACTTGAGCACGTTGGCAAACGTTGAGACCTGACGATAGAGGTCGAAGTACGTCAGGGTCCGGCGATCGCCGGGCTCGCCTTCCCAGATCAGCGCGGCCTTGTTGCGGCGTGGGCCGCGCACGTGGCGATCGAGGCAATTGACGCTCGCGTTGATCTTCCCGCCGACGAACCACTTCGCGTGCGGCGGCTGCCAGTCGAGAACGGTCTTCCACGGCTGCGACCATTCGAGCTCGCCGGCAAACGATGCCCAGAACCGCTCAGGGTCACGCGCGGCGTCTGAGTAAATGCTGTCGTCGCGAACCACCGCCTTCGCTCGAAAGTCTGCGGGCGGCGCGTACGTCCGGTCTTCGCGAAGCAGGTCGTCGATTTCTGGTCGTGACTGCGGATCGGGCATGCCGCAGATTATAGAGGCGGTCGGGAGCGATGACGAACCGTCGGCTCAACCGCCGAGGGTCGCCAGCCTCGCGCGGACGCGGCCGGCGAGCTCGTCGTTCGTCACTGTTCCAAGGCGGAGGAACGCCCGGTAGTGCTCGATCGCCGTCGTCGTATCGCCGCTCTCGTCGGCGACGATGGCGAGGTTGTAGTGGGAGCCGGCGTTGGCGGGATCGATGGCGAGCGCGCGCCGGAGCAGATCGCGCGCGTCGGCCGCGCGGCCGGCCGCCTTCTGGATCAGCGCCAGGTTCACGAGCGATTCGACATTGCGCGGGTCGGCGTCGAGCGCGACGCGGAACTCGGCGGCGGCAGCCGCCGGTGAATTCGCCCGCATCAGCGACACGCCCAGATTGTTGTGCGCCTTGACATGCTTCGGATCGATCGCGATGGCCTGCTGAAACTGCGTCACCGCCTCAGTGCGCTGACCGCGCTCCTCGTACAAGAGCCCGAGGTTGTTGTGAACCTCGGCGCTGGCGCCGCTCTCCTCGAGCAGCGCCCGGTAGTGCGCGATCGCATTGTCGAAATCGCCCACGCGCTGATAGTAGAGCGCGAGGTTGAAATGATTGTCGGCCTGCGACGCCGACACGCGGGCGGCGATGCTGGCGGCTGACGATGGAGCGGGCGACGGGCTCGCTGGCGCCGGTGGCGTCTCTGGGCGCCGTGGGCTCGTCGCTCGTCTCTCTGCCGGCACCTTCAGTGGCGGTTCGAGGACCGAACGCGGAGCGCTATCCGACGAGGAGGGCCGAGACGAGTTCGCCGGTACCCCTCGTCCCCCCGGTGCAGACAATGAAGGCGGAGCCTCAGGCGCCGGCGAAGGTTCCTGCAGACTCGGGACGACCGTAGTCGTGACTGTTGCCCTCGGGAACGGTCCACTCGTGCCGATGGCGGGCGCGGGCGACTCCCGCGGCGCCAGTGATTCACTGCGAGCGGTTCCACGGGTTGTCGCGATCGACGAAGATCTCCGGGGCTGCGGCGCTGCTCCGGGAGACCGCCCGGCCGGCTGCGCCGCCGGAGGGGGCGACAGCGCGGCGATCAACACGGCGACGACGACAAAACCGACAACGAGCGCCGCGACGCTGTACAACGCGAGGCTCGCGATCGACATCGTCCGGCGCACGGGTGGAGCCACGTAGCCCAGCGAGGCCGGAACGGCGCTGACCGGGGCCGGCTCTGGAGCTGGAGCCGGTGCTGAGGCGTCGGCGGAGCGCGGCTCGGCGGATCGACGAAGCGCATTGAGGATCAGGCTCACGGCTCCGTACTCGATGGGAGAATAGGGATCTGGGTCGGGCGAGGCGCGGTCGAGACCAGTCCGATTGCGAACCCGGCGCTCACCAGATGCGCGTCGCTCTGCGGCGCGGCCGCTCGAATCCGCTCCAGGTCCCGGCGGGCTGTTTGCGAGTCGCTATACGCGCCGGCCAGGACGCGCTGCCAGCGGCCGCGCGATCCGAGATGCACCTGGGCGTAGAACACGCGGAAGCCCGACGCCTCGAGCCATTCGGTGGTCGCGGCCACGTTCGATCCCGTGGATTCCGCGTCCGCGGGAAAGGATCCGACCAGAATGGTGAACGCCGCTTCGGCCGGGAGTTCGCGATCGGGAACGCGTGCCGCATCCGGCACGGCGACCGACGGCAGTTCCAGCGAAGGCGCGTGCGGCACAAATCGCGCGGTCGATTGAGCGACCGGCTGTTCGGACATCGCGAAGCGCCGGTACACATACGCCGAAGCACCAACGGCAAACGTCGACGAGAACAGCACCACGAGAGCCGCAGCGATGAGCGGAGCCTTGCGGTCGAACAAACCGACGACTGGCTCGGGCGGCGAAGGCACGTCGAGGTTCTCCGCGGCATGCGCCACCATCTCCGGCGTGACGCAATTCGCGCGAACGGAGAACGCTGCGAGGAGGGCCCGATCGCAAATCAGGTTGATGAGTCGTGGGATTCCGCCCGACCAGCGGTGCACCTGACTCAGTGCCCGCGAGGTGAAGGTCACCGTCGCCTGCCCGCCGCCGGCGATCGCCAGGCGGTGTCCGACGTACGCCGCAACCGACTCTCTGTCGAGCGGCTTGAGCTCGTATCGAATCGACACGCGCTGGTCGAGCTGGCGAAGGTCCGGCGAGCGCAGCAGCGTCTGCAGATTGAGCTGCCCGACCAGAATGATCTGCAGCAGCTTTTCCTTGTCGGTCTCGAGGTTCGACAGGATGCGAACCTGCTCGAGCACCTGCAACGGCAGGTTCTGGGCTTCGTCGATGATCAGCACGGCGACGGCCTTGCGCGGAATCAGCGAGAGCAGAAACTCGTAGAGCGTTTCAATCAGCTCCTGCTTCGTCACGGCCTGCATCCGGCCGTTCTTGATGTCGTCTCGTGATACGACGCCGAAGTCCTGCAGGATCAGTTTCAGCAGGTCCTCTTCGGTCAGGAAGGGATTGAGCACCAGCGCCGTGAAGGTCGTGCGATCGATCTGTTCCAGCAGCGCGCGGCAGAGCGTCGTCTTGCCGGTGCCGATATCGCCGGTGACGACCACGAAGCCTTCGCGCCGGTTGATCGCGTACTCCAGAAGGTCGAAGGCGTTGCCGTGAGACTGGCTGCGATAGAGATACTTCGGATCCGGTGTCAGGCTGAACGGCTTCTCCGACAGGCCGAAGTAGTTCTCGTACATGTCACTGCGCGGAGACGCCGGCGACGATCCGCGCGGTCAGCAGAATCACGAGCTCGACGCGCTTGCGCGTCACGGTCGTCGAGCGGCCGAACCAGCCGCCGCTCGTGCCGACCGGTTTCCGTTCCTTGACCTCGCGATCGCGGGTGAAGCCGGACACGACGAGCGTCTCGCCGTCGGCCACCCGGGCGAGCATGTCCGATTCGAGCACGGCTGGAGACGACACGAGAGGCGTCAGGCTCAAGGTCAGAACGGAGTCGCTCGAGATCTGCGGCGTCACGCTGAAGCTCATCGTCGCGGTCCGGACGATCGACGGCTCGTTGTTGAGGGTCAGCAAGCGTGGGTTCGCGACCAGCGTCACCGTGCCCTGGTCGGCCAACAAGGCGAGAAGCTTCCCGACGTCGGTGACCCGCAGGCCGTTCATGGTCGGCCGTGTCGGGATGGGCGTGTCGGCGGTCGCCGCGCCGCTCATCTTCGTCGCCAGACGCTGCCAGTCGATCCCGGCGGCCTTAGAGTCAGACGGCTCGACTTCGATCACACGCGCGTCGATCTGAACCTGGCGCTGCACGCGCGCCTGCACGGTCTCGAGGTAGATCCCGACCCGGTCGAGGCGTTCCGGAAAATCGGTCACCTGAAGGAGTCCAGCTTTTCGATCGATGTTGAACGTCGCCCGGTCCGACAGGAGCGTGCGCACGCCGTTCGCCAGGTCGTCGAAGACGTCCGCTTTCGTCGACGTCGTCACGCTGGCGCTCGCCTGCGAGCCGGCGTCCGCGGTGACCGTCGTCTGTCCGGTACGGCCCGTCGCGATGTAGTTGAGATCGAAGATTCGCGTGTCGGGCTCGCGCCTGGCTACGCGAATCACGCTGCCCTCGAGTGTGTAGTCGAGACCGAGCGGCCGCAGAACGAGGCCCAGCGCCTGCCGCACAGTCACGTTCTTCAACTCGCCGATGAACGTTCCGCTGATCGACGGATCGGCGACGATGCTCAGACGCGTTCCACGAACCAGCATCAGCAACAGATCTTGAACCTGACAGGGGTGCGCGAACGCGAGCGACAAGGTGCGCTTGTCGAGATCGCTCGACGGACCCCGATCGTCGAGCTGCGTCAGCGGCAAAGCCGGCATCGGCGCAGGACGCATCAACGGCGCCTGGACGGCGAGCGCGATGGCGATCAAGACCCTCTCCACGTCCCAGAATCTCGGCTCGGTGAGCCAATATCGATAGCCACGTGCAGGCGTGCGCAGGGCCGCGCAGGCCACGTACTCGAGCGTAGGTTTGGAGGCCGGCTACGCGGTGGTCGGAGGGACGTCGATGACGCCGGGAGGCGTCTGCTTCTTGAAAATCAGCGCGCCCAGAAGCCCGCCGAGGGTCGAGAAGATGGCGCCGACGCACAGCCAGAACATCAGGCCGACGATGTGGCGGATCACGAAATACGCGCCGCCTGCGGCGCCGGGCCGGCTGAATCGCTCGAGCATGTCCCGCGCTTCGGGCGGGAAGGTCCCCATGTCCAGGAACCGCTGAAGCATCGCCTGCTCCATCGGCGCCACCATGAGATCGACGGGAACCGCGATGACCGCGCGAACGAGCGCGCCGATGAAGCCGGCCAGCAGCCCCACCAGGGCGCCGTCGCCCGGCGTGATCGCCGTTGGCCTGTTTTGCTGAAAGAGATAGGCCGCCACCACTCCGCCGCTGACGACCCACAGACAGCAGCAGGCATTGCCCGCGGAGATGATTGGGAGCGCCGACAGCACTCCCATGACGACGCCGCCAATCAGCGCGGGCTGGAGGAACGGTGAGCTAGTCGTAGTACTCACGGCCAAGATGCGTGATGAGCTCTTCGCCTTTCAGATACCGCAGCGTGTTCTTCAACTTCATCAGTTGAATGAACAGGTCGTGCTCAGGATACAGCCCCGGCGCGTGAACCGGGCTCTTGAAGTAGAACGACAGCCACTCCTGAACGCCCGACATGCCCGCCCGCTTCGCCAGATCCATGAACAGCGCGACGTCGAGGACGATGGGCGCGGCCAGGATGCTATCACGGCACAGGAAGTTGATCTTGAGCTGCATCTTGTACCCGAGCCAGCCCACGAGATCGATGTTGTCCCAGCCTTCTTTGTTGTCGCCGCGCGGAGGATAGTAGTTGATCCGCACCACGTGGCAGAGGTCTTCGTATAGATCCGGGTACAAGGCCGGCTGGAGGATGTAGTCCAGCACCGACTTCTTGCTCTCTTCCTTCGTCTTGAACGACTCGGGATCGTCGAGGACCTCGCCGTCACGGTTGCCGAGGATGTTGGTCGAGTACCAGCCTTCGACGCCGAGCAGCCGTGCCTTGAGACCAGGCGCGATGATCGTCTTTATCAGCGTCTGTCCGGTCTTGAGATCCTTGCCGGCGAGCGGAGTCCGCGTCTTCGCCGCGAGGGAGACCAGGGCCGGAATGTCGGCGCTGAGGTTCGGCGCCGCGTTCGTGTACGGAATGCCTTCGCGTATCGCCGCATAGGCGTAGACCATGCTCGACGGAATCGCCGGGTCGTTCTCCTCGAGCGCGCGCTCGAAGTTCTCGATCGTCTGGTGTGCCGCCGATTCGGTTGCAAAGATCTCGGTACTGCCGCACCACAACATGACCATCCGGTCCAGGTTGTGCTCGGACTTGAAGGTCCGGATGTCGGTGATCAGCTGTTCGGCAAGATCCTTCTTGTTCTTGCCTTTCTTCACGTTCGGGCCGTCGAGCCGCTTGACGTAGTGCTTGTCGAAGACCGCGGGCCACGGCTTGATCTTCTCGAGCTCCGGGCGGACCTGGTCGAGCAGCGCGGGCTCGATGACGCCGGCGGTCCGCGCCGCGGCATAGCAGTCGTCCGCGAAAATGTCCCATCCGCCAAAGACGATGTCGTCGAGCGGCGTGAGCGGGACCACGTCGCTGATCCTGGGCGAGCGTCCCTCGGTACGCTTGCCAAGGCGGATGGTCCCCATTTGCGTGAGCGAACCGATCGGTTTCGAGATCCCTTTGCGTACGGCGAGAACACCGGCGATTGTGGTCGTGCTGACCGCGCCGAGACCAACGAGCAGCACGCCAAGCTTGCCGCGTGCAGGAGCTATATCAACTGGAGTAGACATGAGCTGACGATCATATCCCGTTCATGTTTCCGCTGTCAGCCTCGCGGTTAGCTAACGTTAGCTAACATCCGCGCCGCTGCCGGGTCGCTCGGACCGCGCCGGCGGCCTGTGTGCGGTAAGCTGAGGCCGTATTCCGCATGGCGGGCGATCCTGAACGCCCCGCCATGGCGTTCTCCGCGAGCGGCGATATGTTCCTGAAGAAAGGCGATCCGAATCTCCTCATC
>DASSGK010000605.1:0-18809 GCA_035693505.1 Vicinamibacterales bacterium | reverse complement strand
CACGAGAGCGGCGACGCGCTCGTCGTGGACGCCGGCGACAGGAGCGCACTGCTGCTCGGAGGCTGGCTCTTGTGACCGTTGGCGTTACCGTTGCCGTGGCCTTGCGCGTGGGCCGTGACGGCGACGGCGACCGCCATCACGGCACCCGCCGCGACAACGAACAGTCGTCGAGCGATCGGCACTACTGCGTGCCCGCCTGCGTGGTGGGCCTCTTCTTCGCGGTCGGCGTCGGCGATGATGCCGTCACCCGGAGATCCACCGTGGCCTGCGTCTCGGCTCGATCGGTCTCGATAGGTGCGTTCGCGGTGTTCTTCACGGCTTGAATGGCCTGGCCCAGGCTGCCCGTTTGTCTGGCCGTCGCCGGCGCGCCTTTGGTGCCCGGCGTCACGGTCACCATATGGCTTTTCAACTCGGAGAAGGGCACGCCCAGATTCTGCGACACGTGAAGCGCGGCGATGAACTGGCCCTGATTCTTGAAGCCCCACGATGCTTTGTTCAGGGTCATCGTGCGGCCCGTGGCCGGATCTCGTGGCAGCATCGCGCGAATCTTCGCGCTCAGATTCGGCTTGGATGCGATCTTCGCCGCAATCGGATTGAGCGGCGGGCGCGTTGCCTTCGTCGTCGGCGCTGGTCGAGTATGTGTAGTGGTGGACGTGGATCGCGACGCCGTGGATCCGGTCGTGACACTCGTGGGTTTGCCGGACGTCGATTTCGCCGGTTTGCCAGCGACAGTCGGTTTGGCGGCCGGAACCGGTTGGCTGACCGTCATCGGCTTCCCGGTCGTTGCGGGCTTGTTCGACGGTCCCGCGAATGCCGCCGGAGCGGTCAAGCACGCAGCGGTTGCGAAGCCAATCAGTGTGGCGGAGAGTCGCATGTGCACCTCCAGGGAAGCGGGAGTGAGCAAACACGATGCCGCCTCGCAGGGTATCGGTTTGGGCCGAAATCCGTCGTGGACCGAAGCGGCGCATGACGTTTCTGAATGGTTCTTACACTGCCGGCGGATTTCCAGAAGGTTGGCCGGGCGGGCTACTTCGTGATTCGCACGGTCCTGGCCTGACCGTTGATTCGCACGTTGGTCAAGACCAGATCGCGCATGCCTTCAATCACGTCTGGCTGTTCGACGCCGTCGAACGAACAATCGGTGACGCGGATGTCGGAAATCGGTGCTCGCGCGTAGCCTTTGATCATGAAGGCATACTTGCTCTTGCGGCTGGTCACGTCGCGGACGTCGACGTTGCGGAGGATCGGCGTGAACGATCCCGTGTCGCCTTCCTCGTAATAGAAATCGGCCGCGATGATCGCCTCGGCCACCTGGCCGACGGTGATCTGCCGCATCGCGATCCGCTCGATGAGGCCGCCGCGTTCGGCGTTGTTCTTGAACCGGAGGACGCGATCCAGGCGCGGGCTGTCCATCCGGCAGCGCTCGGCGAAGATGTTGCGCGCGCCGCCCGAGATCTCGCTGCCGATGACGACGCCGCCGTGCCCATCCTGCATCACGCAGTCGCGGATCACGACGTTTTCGATCGGCGCGTGGAGGCGCCGGCCATCGGCGTTGCGGCCGGACTTCAACGCGATGCAATCGTCGCCGGTATCGAACGTGCACCGCTCGATGAGGACATCGCGGCACGATTCGGGATCGCAGCCGTCGTTGTTCGGCCCGTGGCTGTGCACCGAGACGCCTCGGACGGTGACGTTCTCGCAGAGTACCGGATTGATCTCCCACATCGGCGAGTTGACGATCGTGACGCCGTCGATGAGCACGCCTCGACAGCGGCACGGCTGGATGAACACCGGCCGCATGTCGCTTCCGGCGCCGAAGACGCGTTCGGCCACCGGCACGTTCCGCTCGGCCATGCTCATCAACCGCGCCCTCGAACCTGCCGGCGCGACGGCCCGGTTGCGCCACGACCACCAGTGCTCCTCGTCGGCCTGTCCATCGAGCGTTCCGCTGCCGGTAATCGCGATGTTCGACTGGTCGAGGGCGTAGATGAAGGGCGAGTAGTTCATCAACTCGACGCCCTCGTAGCGGGTGAGCACGAGCGGCAGGTACTGATTGGCGTCGCGGCTGAACAGGATCGTGGCGCCCTGCGCGACGTGCAGCTCGACGTTGGATCGGAGAACGATCGGGCCGGTCAGGAATCGACCGGCCGGCACGGTGACGCGGCCGCCACCCGCGTCGGCGCAGGCTTGAATCGCGCTTCTAAACGCCGCGCTCGAATCGCCGCTTCCATCGTCTCGCGCGCCGTAGCGGCGAAGATCGAATTCCCGGCTCGGGAACCGGGGCGCAACGATGCGCCGGAGGATCCGGTCGGCTTCGAGCCACAGATCTTCCGATGGTGCCGGCTGCGATCGACCGTCGAGTCGAGAGGCCGCAACGCCGAGGGCGGCCGCCCCTCCGGCGCGAAGGAACGCGCGGCGTCCGCGATCGATTGTGGAGGCCATTTCGACGCGGGAGGATACCACGGCGGTTCGCTGCACTGCATGAAACTGCGCGATGCTCGACCGCGGCGGCGATGGATCGTGACGCGGCGCATCGTTCGGGGTGTACCCTGACAGCATGCAGGTCCCGGCCGGCACTCGTCATGATCTGTGGTCGAGAGGCCTGATGGCCGGACTGATGCTGACCGTACTGCTCGCCATCCCAACCGCTGCACGTGCGCAGTACGTCGAGATTCAGGGAGTCGAGGTGACGCCGTTCGTCGGCGCGAGGTTCGGCGGGACCTTCGATGTGCAGACCGAGCAGCGCGTGCTGAGCGAGGTCTCCTTGAAGGACGCGTCGAGCTACGGGTTCTCTGCCGGCGTGCGCTTCGACGATTTCTCGCTCATCGAGTTCCGCTGGACGCGGTCGATATCAACGCTGCAGGTCGCCGCTGCGTCGCCCGCCCTGATCGTGTCGTCCGGAGACATCACGCTGAACCAGTTTCACGCGGACTTCACCCGCGAGTTCGTGATCCCGGAAGTGAAGGGGCTCCGTTCGTTTCTCACGGGGAGTGTCGGCGCCACGCACATCGGATCGACGAGCGACGGTTTCACGCGGTTTTCGTTCGGCCTTGGCGCCGGCCTGAAGCAGTTCGTTGGCTCGAGGTTCGCTATCCGCGCCGAAGCGAGCTGGCTCCCAATCCTGGTCGATCCGGAAGTCAGCACGTTTGCGTGCGGCACCGGTCCGATCGGCGGCTGTCTCGTGGTCCTGAACGGACGACTGACACAACAGTTCGAAGTGAGCGTCGGGCCGGTCGTCCGTTTCTAACCGTCCGATCGCTACTTCTTGACCGAGTACTTCGTGAACGCGCCTCCGGCCTGAGCCAGCGAGTTCGGGCCTTCGGCGGCAAACACGTTCCCATCGGCGTCGACGGCCACGCCTTCTCCCGCCGTGCCCTGGTATCCGCGGTCCTCGCGGTCGAAGGGCGGAATGTAACCCGTGACGCGGTCCTCGTCGACCGGGCCGATCCGGACGCCGTCATGCCAGTTCGGGTGAGTGTAGGGGCTCGACTCGGAGTCGATCACGTACACGGTCTCGCCCTTGATGAACAGTCCGCTCGGGCGGCTGAACATGTAGCGCGACTCGAGGTACGTGCCGTTTTGATCGAAGATTTCGATGCGATGGTTCCCGCGATCGGCGACCCACAGGCGTCCGCGGGAATCGAACACCAGCGCGTGCGGCGTGCGGAATTCTCCGTGTTTTATACCGATGCCGCCCCACGACTTGATGAACTTCCCATCGGGAGAGAATTTGCTGATGCGTGACGTCGCCCCGCGCTTCAGCCCCTCGGCGACGGCATTCGGCGTCGTCATGCCCTGCGCGTCGTGGCCGTCGGCCACGTAGATGCTGCCGTCTGGACCGACGACGACGTCGTTTGGCTGGTTGAATTGGCCGTCGGCGTTGCCGGGTTTTCCCGCGACGCCGAGGCTGAGGAGCTTCTCGCCCTTCGGGCTGAACTTGTGGACCTGGTGCCCCTTGGTGCCTTCCTTGTTGCCGGAGAAGTCGGCGATCCAGACGTTGCCCTGCTTGTCGACTGCAATGCCGTGCGGCGTCACCATCACGCCTTTGCCGAAGTTGGCGAGCACAGCGCCGGTCTTCCGATCGAACTTGAAGACCGGATCGAGCGGCGTGTTGTCGCAGTCGACGGGGCCGCCGCCGGCGGTTCCCGCGCCGCAGCGCTCGTACGCCCAGACGTTGCCGTCGATGGGATCGATGTCGACGCCGGCCGTCGTGCCCCATTTCCGGCCGGCCGGGAGCTGACCCCAGTTCCGCGTGACGGTTGGAGCCGGGTTCGGCAATCCCTCACCGGTGATTGGGTTGGCCACCGGCGTGCGCCGCGCGCCCTGCGCCCGGGCGACGGTGCCGATGTCGTGCGTCGCCACCAGAACCACAGCGCCAAAACCGAGAGCGATCAGCGGGATGCGTGACAGTGCCATGTCGAGCTCCTTTGCGGGACTGATAGTAACTGAGTAGGCAGGTCATTGAACTTTCGGAAATACGACGGGCAGCACGGCATCGGTCGTATACACGCACCGATCGTTGTGGCCGCATTCGGGCACGATCTGGACCGCGTGCTTCGCGCCCATCGTCTCGTTGATGTACTTGACGTACGCCTCCCCTCGGGCGCGCCGAGTCGCGCCCTGCGCCATCGCGGGACACGACGAATCGAACCCGCCGAGCGGGAGCGTATCCACCTGGCCGAACAGAAAGGTCGTCGGACGCGACACGAGCTGCTTCTTCAGCTGCGCGTCGTCGATGTGCGCGGTGTACCCACTCGATCGGTTCTCGAGACCGGCCGGCCACCGGTCGTAGGCGGGGCAGGCAGACCCGTCGAATGGCCCGTACGAAAAACTCGTGTGAACCTTCTCGGATTCCCAGGCGCCTTTCGCGTTCTCCGGCGCAGCGTCTGCCGTCGCCTGTGGACGGGTGGCGTCCGGCCACGCATAGCTGGACGGGTTCGCCACGACATAGGTGACCGGTACGCCGAGCGTGTCGTGGACGCGGTTCGCCATCTGGTACCGCGCGACGAACTGTCCGCCGGCGGAATGTCCGGCCACGACGATGGCGCGAAGGTTCGGGAAGACGTTCTTGTTCGCGAGCTTCTTGAGAATCGCGTCAACGAAGTCGAAGGACGTCAGATCGGGGTGGCTGGCCGCCGTTCCGCCGGATCGCCAGCTGTCACCCGTGCAGCTCCAGCTCACCTCGTTTGCCGCGAGCACGTCTTTGCAGTTCCCCGCGGCCGAGGCGATCCGCGGCGAGATCACAACCGCGTCGTCCAGGGCACCGGCGAGAAACGCGGCGGCCACAGCGGTCGAGAAGTAGTGGTCGGCGTTCCGGTTCGTGCCGTGAACCATGATGAGCGCGCGGCGGACGTTGTCGTTGCGTGCGTCGAGCGAGCGAGTCCGGTAGATCAGCGAGCGCGCCGGGCCCTTCCCGAGCGCGACCCATTCGGTACAGGGTTCTGTCGCCGTTGTGCACGCGGGCGCCGGTGCCGTGCGCTGCTGGGCAGAGGCGGAAACAGGTGCGATGAATCCGATGAATAGGAATGCCAGGGTTCGCATGTGCAAGACGATAACCCAATTTCCGGCTGAGGTCCGTATCCCGGCCGCCGGTGTCTAAACGGTGTGTATTGTGCCCGCGATAAACTGTGTGGCGCAGCCCGGTTGTCGCGCAGCCCTTCAGGGCTGCGAACGGTGACGAATGACGTACGTGGATTCAGCGGTCCTGAACTTCACCGAACAGCTATGCCGCCGGTTCCAGACCTGGACGGGCAGGACCAACGTGTGGCTCGCGTTTCAGCTGACGAACCTGAGCATCGTGGTCTACTTCACATGGGCCGCGGGACTGTACCTGCTGAGCGCCGACACGACGTTGCGCGTGTTCGTCGCGCTTTTCGGCGGCAGCGTGTTCTTCATGCTCACGCGAACCATCTTCAGGTCGCCGATCGAGTTGTCCGAGAAAGAGGCGTACCGGCGAGTGTCCAAGGGCCTCCGCAATCCCCGGCGCCTGCGCGATGCCCAACTCCGGATTGCGTTCCTGACGCTGTCGATCGTGCTGTCGTATCCACTGTGGCTCGCTTACACCACGCTGCGCCTGCGGTTTGCCCTGCTGACCGAAGCGCTCATCGTCCTGACGACAGTCGTCCTGTACGTCCTGGCCTGTGATCCGTTGCCGCCGTGCGCCAGCAAGGTGAGAGAGTGGGTTCGCGGGCTGAGGGCGGCCACTGTCGAAGGAGCGACGTCCTCAGGCTCGTGAAGGGCACCCTACTTCCGTTCGATACTCGTTCCAATGACGTTCTGGTCGTGCTGAAACGGCCTTATGCGGTCCGCGGACAATTCGGTAACCCGCTCTTTCCCGTACGTCTCAAGGTGCCCTTTGATGTCGTGTGCACGACTGGAAGTCGAATCGAGCTTCAGGTATTCCTCCCACGCCTTCCTGGCGTCACGCTGAAAGGACGCCGAGACAGCCTCGAGCGCCAACGCAAGGTTTGCACGAGCTTCGAGTGATCGTGGATTCGACACGATCGCCCGTTGAGCCTGCTCGAACGCGACGACGGCATCATCGAATTGTCGGGTATCCTGCCATCGGCGCAACAAAACTGCCGCCAAATCGTTCTGCGCGCGGCTCTCCGCGATCTGTCGCGGGGTCGGTTCCTGTCCATTCTTGAGAGTCAGGCGGTCAACCAATCGAGTGTGAGGCTGGTCATGCTCGCGACTCTCCGCTGAAACTGCGGCTTGAACCGATTTGATTTGCTCCAGACGGTTGGAAAAGATTCCGACTACCTCACCATCAGGTGCCTGCGGCGCGGAGCGCACTTCAGTCGCGCGTTCCGGGTTTGAGGCAGAGTTCCGTGATAGCGGCCAACCGGCTAGAAATGCAGTCGTGAGCGCACTGGTCGTCAAGATCAAAGTCGCCGCCCACGCGAGTGTCTTCAACGGGTGCCGTGATTGTTTTCGACTCTCGCGCGCTTCTTCATCTGATAGGCGAGCCGACTCAGTGAATGCGAAGTAACACCTTGAACAGTGCAGGAGGTGGCTGCCGATTGACTCTCGATCGCGCTCGTCCAACTCTCCCTCGCAAAACGCAGCCAACAGGGTGGCATCGGGGCACGATTCGTAATCATGACTGGACGATCCGCCATGACTCCAAGCGGAACCCAATCGTGTACTCGTTCTATTCCGGGTTGCCCAAGCACTCATCGACATCCTCCGAGGAAATTCCTCGAGCGCACAGTCTCTCGCGGAGCTTGGCGTAAAGGCGAGTCAGTGTCTTATACAAACGCTTCTGATCTAACCCTAGGCCTGATGCGATTCGGCTCACAGGCAATCCCTCGTCGAGCCGCATCTTAAGGATCAATTGCTCCTGATAGCCGAGACAGCTTCGTGCGTGGGCTAACCCGTCCAAGAGTCTGGCTCTCTGCGCCGTCCGCTCACGACCAACGAGGGCAAGATCAGGAGTCGGATCGCCGCTGGCGACGTCACGCGCTTCATCTTCGGGGACGGATCGATACCTCATCGGTCTTTGTGCCAGCATCTCGCACATATCGTACAGATTCGAAGCGGATACTCGCACGCCATGATTAGTACGCGCTGTTTCGATGGCCTCGTCGATGCCAAGGCCGTCCCGATTCAGCAGAGTGTCCAACAGGATTCCGAGTGGGCCATGACGCCGAGCGGCCGCCGATGGGCGCCAGCGGCCCCACTGGTCGCAACGGAAATCGTACAGAAGCCGTGCAATGACTACGCGCAGAAAGGCGGCGCCGCTACCGGTGCCAGTATGGTGGCGAAGGATCTCTGCGTCATTCTCGAGCAGCTTTAGCCTTACCGATGAAGAGAATTCCTCGCGCTGATCCGCACGGAGATGATGACGGGAAATGTTGGCTGTCACGGAGTCGATGACGGGAAGATATTTGAGGAAAAGCTGCTGCGCTTCCAGGGGATCGATTGTGTTGCGCGGCTGCGACGTCCCGCGTGTCCTGGACGCATCCCATTCGCCGAATCCATCCGGGCCGGTGTCGGCCCCACCCGGTAGAACCATTGCGGAATCCTCGGTACGTATAGACTGCCGCGCCCGATTAGTTTCTCCAGGAGGCTGAACACTGGACCTTGCCACCGCACACCCTCGCCGTCAAGAAAATCAGCCTCGCGGCCAGTCTCTAGGTTTACGAAAGGAGACCTATGAGACTAAAGGCCTTTTCGCTGTTGATGTGGGGTGCGATTTTGTCAGTCAGTCAGGTTGTTGCCGTCGCCGATCGAGAAGGTGCGGCCGGGCGGGTCCGATTCGACAACGATCGGATCGGCGAAGTCTTTCGGTATGCAGTGAAGCATTCGCCGTCATTTGTCGACCTGGTCGCCACGTTGGACACGCTGGACCGCCTGGTGTACGTGGAAGAGGGACGATGTGGACGTCCTGAAGAGCGAGCGTGCCTGCACATCCCCCGTGCCAGAGATGCGAAGATCCTCGTGGTCAAGGTCGATCCACGACAGTCGCTTCGATCCGTTGCCCTTCAGCTTGCCCACGAGCTATACCACGCGCTCGAAGTGTCTCGCGAGCCAGACGTCGTGGATTCGGTGACGCTTCGCGCCTTGTACGAACGAATCGGAGAGCGAAGCTGCTTCGGCGGTACTGAGAGTTGTTGGGAAACGCGCGCTGCCGTCGCATTTGAGGCGTTGGTCGCGCGTCAGCTCGTCAAAAGCACGCCGCGACAGATACGCACGGAGCGAATATCAGCGGCGCGTCAGGAGTAGTGCGACCTTCGGATCCGCCGGCGGGCAGGCCTGAGTCAGGCCCCGCCAGAAGCTAGACGTGCAACCGCTCCGAGCGCCGTGCCAATCGTCCGACGTCTCGGTCTTTCATTTCTGACGCGGCTGCAGCGCGCTTCGGAGCTTGTCGGCCATCGATCCGAACGCGTGCGCCTGGGCGCCTTCTTCACGTTCGGTGTACTCCCGTACCTCGGCGGCTTCACGTGCCTCGGTGACCGCCTTCACGCTGAGACGGATGCGCCGGCCCGGCGGATCCTCCACTTCGAGCACGACGACCTCGACATCGGAGCCGACTGGCAATGCCTTTGAGACGTCTCCCTCTCTCGCGACGCCCGTTTCGCTCATGGGGATGAGGCCGGTGCGGCCAGGCGCCAGGAACACGAACACGCCGAACTTCTCGTGACGTTCCACCTTGCCGGTCACACGCGCACCAGGCCTGATCTCGCCGGGCGATGGCGCCGCGCCGGCGGCTCGTGCCGACCCTTCGGGCAGGAGCGCAACACCGATACGCTTCTTGTCGGGATCGATGCTCAGGATCTCGAACGCGGCCGTCATGTTCGGCGCGACTGAATCGGACCAGCCCTGCGACCGTCCCGTGGGAGCGAACGTCGACGCGTGGGCCAGCGCCTCGACGCCGGGCTCGAGCTCGACGAATGCGCCGAACTCAGCGACGCGCGTGACGCGTCCGGTACGCACCTGGCCAACCTCGTAAGTAGTGGCGACTGCCGACCACGGATCGTCGGTGAGCTGTTTCAGCCCGAGGGATATCTTCTGCTTGTCGTCGTCGACGCGGAGGATCTTGACCGTGATCTCCTGGCCCGGCTTGACGATCGAGGACGTGTCCGACACGCGCGACCATCCCATTTCGGACACGTGCAACAGGCCCTGCACGCCGCCGCCGAGATCGACGAACGCGCCAAACTCTCGAACGGACGCGACCCGTCCGGTCATCACGGCGCCGGCGACAATGGAGCTGCGGACCTGATCGGCCGTTGCGCGCTGAGCCTCCTCGAGAAGGGCGCGGCGCGAGACGATGAGATTCTTGCCGCCTTCCTTGAACTCGATGATCCGGAATTCGTAGACGCGTCCTTCGTGGGCGGAGGGGTCGGTTCTCAGCGTGTCGATCTGCGAGAACGGGCAGAAGGCGCGCTGCCGGGCGATGCGCACTTCATATCCGCCCTTGACGGCTTTCTCGACTTTGCCCTCGACCGGGAGACCGGTCTGAAACGCGTCTTCGAGCTGCCGCTGCGTGGCCGCGCCTCTCGCCAGTTTCCGGGAGAGCACCAGACCGCCGGCGGTCGACGTCACGACCGCCTGAACGCGTTCGCCGACGGCGACCTCCAGCTGTCCATCGGGATCCTTCAATTCATCGATGTCAATCGTAGCTTCGCCCTTGCCGCCCACGTCGATGAATGCCACCTCGGGGCCGATGGCGACGATCGTCCCCTCGATGGTCTGACCTCTTTCGATGCGCTTCGCTTGGATCGACGCCTCGAACATCGCCGCGAAATCCTCGGTCGGCTCGCTCACAGTACGTTCCTCGGGGAAGGGAAGTCCATCGTTCGACTGTCGCGCATGCGGACGAGGAAAAGCAACCGGAATCTGAGGCGGAACGTGAGAGCGATCGGATCGCGGCGCCGGATCACTCGGCGGGCGGCTGAATGCTGACGATCTTCCAGGCGTCGGCCGCCTTGCGGCACGTGAAGATCCACGTTCCGTCACCGGCCTCGTCGGACGGATCCGCGCCGCGCGCCTGGCACGTCACGGTCGCCGAGTCATCGCTGCGAGCCACGTCGCAGGAGGTGAACGCGACAGGCTTGAATCGATTGCTGTACGCCGTCGCGAAGCGGGCAATCCCTTGCCGAATCAGCGCCTCGTCGCTGCCGGAGCTGCGGAGGGCCTCCTGCGACCGCTGGGTCTGCGACGATTCTGCCGGGGCCTGGCCGTTGGCCCGCTTGCCGGACGTGCCGACGGAGTCAGCGACCACGGGCGCGGCCTCATCGTCTGAAGATGCCGGGGCCGAGGCTGCACGAGCGGTCGAAGCGACGTGCCTAACCGGCGACGTCATCATGGAGTACACGACGAACGCACCGCCGGCAATGACGATCAGGAGGAGAAGAGTCGAACGCCACGGGACCGGTTTCGGACGCGTACGTCTGATCGCCGCGGCGAGAAGCGGGAGTCCGGGATGCGCCTCGTCGACCGCGTACACGTCCGAGAGCGCAGCGCGGGCTTCTCCGAGATCACCGTGCTCGATCGCCGCCCATCCGGCGATGATGCGCCTGTCGAGGTCCGACGCGTTTGGCGAGCTGATCGGATCATCCATGAATTTATGGATGAAGCGAGAACGATGCCACGATGGGATTAAGGCTGGGCTGATGAAGGCCTCAGATCACAGGGGTAATATGCGTCGACCTCGAGAGTATGCCGCTGTTGGGCTGTTCACCATTTCGACAACCGCGGAGAATGTGCCCCGCCTGAGATGAACACGGAGTCGCTATGTTGAGCCGACGCATACTGACGACGTTGCCGGTCGCTGCGCTCGTGCTGACCATCGGGGTGAACGCGCAACCGGCGTCGCCGAACTGACGTTCCCCGGTAGTGTCCGCCTTTAGGCGGACCCGCGAAGTCCGGCTAAAGCCGGACGCTACCGGATCCTAATCCGTTCGGAGCGCCCGCATCGGAGAGATCGACGCGGCGCGTCCGGCCGGAACGAGCGCCGCGACAAGCGCGCAGACGGCGAGAGAGCTCGCCGCCGTCCCCAGAGCCACAGGATCCCAGAACGACACGCCATAGAGCTGCGCGGCGATCAGGCGCCCCGCGCCGATCGCCAGCGGGATTCCCAGGAGCAAACCGATCGCAACCCGCGTGAAGGCGCCGCGCAGGACCAGCTTGATCACCGTCTGGCGATCCGCGCCAAGCGCCATCCGGATCCCGATCTCATTCGTACGCTGCGCCACGCTGTAAGCGGTGACACCGTATAACCCGATCGCCGCCAGGAGAAGAGCGACCACTCCGAACAGCCCGGCGAGGCTTGCCAGCGCACGTTCCTGGTTGAACGACAGGTCTACCTGTTCCTGCATCGTCCGCACACTGTTGATCGTCAGGTTCGGATCGACTTCCGACAGCGCTCTTGTGACCACCGGTTCGACCGCGCCAGGAGGCGTGTTGGTCACGAGCATGATCCCGCCGATGAAATGGGATTGCAGCTCGATGCGCTTCATCACTTCCTGGGCATAGTCGACATTCTGCGCCAGCGGCACGTAGAACATCGGCCGCGCAGGCCGGCTCAGCGCGAAACCCGCGAACTTGGCGTCGCGAACCACGCCGATGATCCGGAAGGTGCCGACGTTTTCCGGGAGGTCGAGGCCGAAGTGCTGGCCCAGCGGATCCTCGTCGCTCTTGAAGAAGCGCTTCACGAACGCTTCGTTGACCACGGCGACCGGCGCGGTCGTCTCGTTGTCCGCCGGCGTGAACGCGCGGCCCCGCATCATCGTCATGCCGAAGTTCTGCATGTAGTTGGCGCTGACGCGGTCCCACGACGCGCCCGCCTGCTCGTTCGGCTTCGGCGGCGGATGACCGGCCACGAGCACCAGCTCTCCCCAGTTGTCGGTGAGCGGGTTGTAGAGCGCGAGCCCCGATCCCTGTACGCCGGGCAGACGGTTCAGGCGTTCCTCGAGGTCGCGATAGAGCGCAGCCAGCTTCGGCCACGTGTAGGTGGCCGGCGGTCGATTCAACGAGATCACCACTCGTCCAGCGACCTTGAAGCCAAAGTCCTGCTGTTCGATGTTGCTGAGGCTCCGGGCCAGGAGCGTCGAACCAGCCACGAGCACCACCGACAACGTGGCCTGCACAATCAACAACGCGGTGCGCGCGAACGACGAGTGATCGCCGGTGCTTCGTCCCGATCCGCGCAGCGCCTCGACGGGATCCGTCCGCGTCGAGAGCCATGCGGGAACGGCGCCGAAGATCACGCCGGTAAGGAGCGCCACACCGAACGCGAACGCGAGGACGACCGGCGATGGCGTCGGGCTGATTGGCAGGAACGGCGCGTTCGAGAACGCCAGTGCGAGCAGCAGGCGCGCAGCGCCCGTCGCGACGAGGAGTCCCGCGATCCCGCCGGCCACCGCGAGCAGCACGCTTTCGACGAGCGCCTGCGTGATCACCTGCGCCCTCGATGCACCGACCGCCAGACGTACGGCGGTTTGCGTACGACGGGCGACTCCGCGTGCGAGCAGCAAGTTGGCGACGTTCGCGCAGGCGATGAGCAGCACGAGGCCGCACACGGCCATCAGGATTCGCAGCGTACGCCCGTACTCCTCTTTCATGACGCCAACGCCGGCTCCCGCAGGCACGACGGCGACCGTCTGCTTCGGCAGTCCCTGGATGACGCCTTCCATCCAGTTGGCGGGGTAGCCTGAATCGTGCTGCAGCCACTGCCGCAGCACGCCGGTGAGCCGCGCCGCCATGCCATCGGTGGACGCACCGGGACGCAGGCGGCCGATTGCACGCAGCCACGCAGAGACCGGCTGACGCAGGAGCGAACTGCCGCCCGCAAGCATCGGTTCCTGCTGGAGTGGGATCCACATGTCCGGCGGGCTGCCCTTGAGCGTTTCTCCGAAGAATCCCGGCGGCGCCACACCGATCGCCACGAAGGGATGTCCGTCGACGACGAAGGTCGCGCCGACGACCGACGGATCGCCGCCGTAGGTGTTGAGCCACGTGTGGTGACTGAGGACGATGACTGGCGGCGCGGAGGGCTTGTCGTCGTCGGATGTGAACACCCGTCCGCCGAATGCGCCGACGCCGAGCGTGGTGAAGTAGTTGCCCGTTACGTATTCGGATCGAAGCGGACGTGATGCCGAGTCGACGCCCTGACGTCGAACGCCGAGACGACCGCCGCCGGCCTGGAAGGCCGTGACCTGATCGAATTCCGGCGCGTCAGCTCTCAGCCGCTCGAAGAGCGGATACGAGAACATCCCCCATTCGTCCTGAGGGCCGCCCTGAACGCAGCAGTTGTCGCCGTCCCCGATGCGATACAAGGTCGCTGGATCGGTGACCGGCAGCGACCGCAGCATCACGGCATGAATCAGCGTGAAGATGGCGGTCGTGCCGCCGATGCCGAGCGCGAGGGTCAGGACCGCGGCGGCGGTGAAGACCGGCGAGAGCCGAAATTGGCGGAGGGCATAGCGGACGGCGCGGACCGGATTCTCCATGTCCTGTCGTTAGACGGGACACGCATCCCGGGAGTTGTCCGGCTGGACGGTATAATTTCGCGTATCGAGATGAACAGGACAACGGTTCCGTCCGTCGCCGGTTACATCGCGCGTCAGCCGAAGGGCTCGCGCTCCGTGCTGACCCGCGTGCGGCGCATCATCCGCCGCGCGATTCCCGGCGCGGAAGAAGCGATCTCCTACAAAATCCCGACGTACAAGCTTCACGGACACGCCGTGCTCTATTTCGCCGGATGGAAGGCGCATTACTCGCTCTATCCGGTGAGCGCCGACCTCGTCGCGGCGCTCGGCGTCCCGCCGGGGAAGTACGAGCTCAGGAAAGGTACGATCCGTTTTCCGCTCGACAAGCCGGTCCCGGCGACGCTGATCGCACGCATCGCGAAGCGGCGTGCGAGGGAAACGCTCGGCTAAAGCCTTCGCGCTACACGTCTCGCTCGGCTGAACCCTTCGCGCTACATGCACCCGCTGCGCGTGCGGCGTTCGATCGCTGCCAGGGATCGCAGTAGCGCGAAGGCTTTAGCCGAGCGGGAGCCTTCGCGCTCTGCGTTACGCGTCGGGCGTTCGATTGCTGCGCGTCGTCGCGCTGATCTGCAGATCGAATCCGTTCGGCGTGGTGGTGTGATAGCTCTTGTAGCTTGCCGTGTGGATGTCGCCCCGGCCTCCCGTATCCATGCGGGCGGTGAGGCCGCGCTTCTCGAGCTCGCCTTTGACTTGATCCGGATCGAACGGCGTGATGCCGAACGAGATGTGACCCATCGCCGCACGGCGTGCGGTGGGTGCCGCGACGGGAGCGCCGCCGCGATTGCCGCCGCCTCCGCGACGGATGATGATGTCGCCGACGTCGCCGATCTGGCACTGGCTCTGGCTGCCTTCGTCCGTTCCAGGCTTCCAGCCGAGCAGCGCGGTGTAGAACGCGACCGTCTCCTTGTAGTTGGACACCTCGAACGAGATGTGATCGAGCCAGACGGTTTTCCAGCCGGTCGCTTCGAACGGCGCCGGGGCCGACGTCTTGCCCGACGCCGGTCCCTGACGACGGTTCTTGCGGCTGCCGTTGCTGATCTGCAGGTTGAACCCGTCAGGATCCTTCACGTGGAAGCTCTGAAAGTCTTTGCCATCGTTGTCGGCGACAGGCGTCAGCCCGCGCTTGCGCAGCTCCGCTTCGACCTTCTTCGCATCCCACGGTTCGATGCCCCAGCAGAAGCCGTCGAACACGGCGAGGCGTGGAGCGCGCGGCGCGCCGCCGGGTCCGCCGCCGCGACCCGCTTGCGGCGCGGCCTCTGTTGCCGGCGTGGCCGGCGGCGCCTGATATCCGCCGCGGAGGACGAGGCCGCCCCAGTCGCCGATGTCCAGCACCGCCTGCTTGCCGTCGTCGCTCCTGATTTTCCAGTTCATCAGCGCAGCGTAGTACGCGGCTTCCTTCGGATAGTCGGCCACCTGGCAGGAGAGATGATCGAGGAGCGTCGTCTTCCATCCGGTGGGCTCGAACGGCAGCTTCGCGGGCGTCGGGTCGCACTCCGGCGTGCCCGCGCGGGCTCCGCCGCACTGACCCTGCGCGAATGCGGACGCAGGCCGGATCGCCACGGCAACGCCGAGCGCCTTCAGGAGGTGCCGGCGCGAAATCCTTCCCCGATCGAAATCGTCGAACAGCGTCGCCAGATCAAAACTCATCGAAGACTCCTTGGACCGTTTCGCCGGTCCGCCTGAAGGCGGACACGACCAGCGCGGGAAACCCTTCAGAAAGATGACGCGACACAGAGTATGCCGCTCGTCCGCGGTTGGCAAGCCGGGCGATGGCGGCGGCTCGATGACGTTCGAAGACGATCTTTGCGAGTTCGTTATCGCGGCGCGGCAGGCGGATCGCCGTTGCGAAGGCGCTCGCGCGCCTTGTCGACATCTCGATGGAAGACGAACAGCCGATCGGCGTTGCCGTCGGGATCGGTGAAGTCGTAGCGCTTGCCGTTGCGCGCGGCCACGCGCAGATTCTTCTCGAGATAGTCGATCTGAAACGTGCCCAGGTCCACCAGTGCGACACTGAAGGCGTCGTCTTTGTTCGAGGTCTCGTAGCGCAGGCCCTGCGGTGTGGCGACGAGACGGCCCTTGCACGAACCGATGCGGTGCTTGTGGACTACGTCAATCTTCGTGTCGAGCCGGACATCCTTGAGCCGAACCTGGATGTTGCGCGAACCAGGTACGACCTCGATCGTGTCGGCGATGCCTTCGTAGCCTTGTGCGGAGACGTTGAGACGATGCGATCCGGGTGTGACGTTCGGAGCGGTGATCGGCGTGACGCCGATGAATTGGCGGTCGATGAACACCTGCGCGCCGGGAACGTCGCTGTCGATGTGGAGCGTGCCGGCAGTCGGCGAGGCCTCGGCCGGCGCCGGCGCTCTGGCGGCGACTTCGGGTGCAGGCTTGCCGTTTGGTTCTCGCTTCGCGGGGCGCCGCGCGGGAGCGGCGGTCACCGGAGCCTCGACCTTCGGCGGCTCGGCCGCTGCGACGGGACGCGGCGCTTCCGCGATCGCGGGAGGCGCGGCTTCGTGACTTACGGGCCGCGGCCCTGCCGGCCCGATCAAGAACACGGCAACCGCGACGAGCACCACGAGGACCGCAACGATCGAAATCGTGCGGCCGTTCACGCGTGGAGGCTCATCTCAAGACGATTGCCGTGCCGATAATCAGTTACTGCTGAACGCCGACGTTCGCCATCGACTCGAGCTTCGCGAGATCGAGGCCGGAGACCGCCGCCTTGAGCTCGTCGAGACTGACGCCGTTGCCGTTGGCACTCACGACAAACCGGTTGCCGAGCACGATCCCGAACTCGTTGCTGCCGCCTCGTTTCGACATCCGCTGGTGCACGAGGCGCCCGTTGACCTTTTCTGTTTTCTCGGTAGCGCTGTCGTTGTCCTTTTCTCCCTCGACGCCGGCCCAGCTGGCGAACCCCATGAGTCCGCTGACGCCGCCGGTGTCGGTAATTTCCAGCGTGACTGATTTGCCGGCCCCGTCTCCGTACTTCGCCTCCGCTTTGGACACCATGAGACCGGCGATCCCTGTCTTCTCCGCGCTGCTCGACGTTTTCGCAAGCCCGCCGAGGCTGTCCGGCACGAACACCTTCAGCTGATCGATCGCGACCGGATCGACGCGCTTGCCGCCGCCGAGCAGCGTGCCGAGCGTCTCGACAGCGGCGGCCGCCGTCGCGTTCTGGTCGCCCTTCTTCTGCGCGGCCTCCATCTTCTTGTTGCTTTCCTCGAGCTTCTTCCCGAGGTCCTGCAGCTTGCCCATCGGGCTGTCCTTATCGAACTGGATCTCGCTCGATCGGCGCGCGGTCGTGCCGCCAAGCGGCGACGCGGCTCCAAGCGCACCGGCGCCGATCATCCCGGCACCGGCGATCACGCCGCCGATCGACGCGACGACCACGGACAGCACGATCGCACACACGACGACCACCGCCGTGTAACCGAGCGCCTTGTCCTCGGGGCATTTCATCAATCGAGGAAGGCCGAGAAACAGCAGGTAGAGGCCGTACAGCGCGGCGAAGATGGCGAAGATGCCGAGCAGCGGCACAATCCGCAGTGCGCCCGCAATCCACGCGGGCGTGTACGAATAGACCGCCACCTTCAACGCCTGAATGCTGTCCTGCTGGCCGCCGAAGCTCGGCGCGAGCGCGTTGATCACGAGCGACACCAGGAACACGGCGACGATGGCCATGCAGAAGGTGAAGAGCGCGACGACGAGGCCGGTGAACAGGGGGACGCGATAGGTTCCCAGGAAAAACGTCGATTGTCCGATGAGCGACCCACCGAGGAATCCGGCGACGGCGCCGATGGCCGCCATCGGCACGACATAGCCGCTGATGAGCGTGCCGGTCGTCGTTGGCTCCGCCGCGATGATGGGCCATTCCGTGGTTGGGGAGAGGCAGATGTTCCTGGCGCGGTCAACTATTGACACGGCTGATCTCCTGACAATCTGAGGAAACGATGGCAGATTGTAAACCACCTCGACGGTGGATCGCCGTCAAAAGGTTGCGTGTGATCGTGCGCCGCACTAGCATTCGAACGAGATCGTAATTCCACGCAAATTCGACAGGATGTGAGGTTGATGAGCGAGAACACGTACGTACTGGGCAGCGATCCGCAGGAACTGGGGCGCCTGGATCGGCAGGCGGCGTTCATCGAGGCGCCGTCGAAGCTGTTGCTGCAGGCATCCGGGCTGTCCGAGGGGATGCGCGTGCTCGATCTGGGGACCGGCCTTGGCCACGTCGCTCGCCTCGCGGCCCAGATCGTCGGCCCTGACGGATCGGTCGTCGGTCTCGATCGGGCGCCTCAGGCGCTCGCCGTCGCACGTCAGCGCGTGGAAGCAGCGGGCGAGCGGCACGTCTCGTTTGTCGAGGGTGACGTGGCGCGCTGGCGCGCCGACGAGCCGTTCGATGCGGTCGTGGGCCGGCTCGTGCTCTTTCACCTGGCGGACCCGATCGCCGCAGTGCGCCATCACGTCCAGAATCTTCGCCCCGGCGGACTCTTCGTTGCGCTGGACTTCGATATCGGCGGGGCGCGTACGTTCCCGGCGTTGGGAGTCGTGGACGATGCGCTGGCATGGGTCATGGACGCGTTCAGCGCCGCCGGTGCGAGTCCACGAATCGGATCCCGTCTGGGGACGATTCTCGGTCGCGCGGGTCTCGACGCAGTGAAGACCTTCGGCGTTCAGGCGTACCTCGCGCCGCAGGATCCAGTCGGGCCGGCGCTCTTGACGGGAGTGGTCCGGAGCCTCGCCGAGGTGATCACGACGCGCGGCATCGCGACGTCGGAGCAGATGGATCTCGCGACGCTCGAACAGCGG
>DASSGK010000604.1:0-14697 GCA_035693505.1 Vicinamibacterales bacterium | reverse complement strand
CCGTCCGCGGGTCCGGATAAAGCCGTACACTACCGCGGAGAACCTTTCTGACTTCAGCCCTCAGCCATTAGCCCTTAGCCCTGACGTTGTCCTTGCCGGTTTCCACCCCGAAGACGACCCCATGGAGAAGCACGATCATCCGACGGCGCGTCAGCGGCTGGGTGATACGGAGGCGGGCCTCGGCGCCGCGGCGACGCTGACCCCGGCCGATGCTGACGCGATCCGGCAGTTGCGCGGCGTGCAGTTCGTCTCCGAGGGCATTCACGAGAACGTCCACGCGACCGCCGGCGACAAGCGCTGGTTCACGCGGCTTCACGGCGGCGACGTCGAGCTGCCGTCGATCAGGCGTTCGTGGACGTTCACGGCCGGCCGCTTCTTCAGCGCGCGCGAACAGGCGCGCCTCGCGCCGGTGGCGGTGCTCGGCGCGTTCGCGGCGGAGAAGCTGTTCGGCACCGCCAACCCGGTGGGACAGCAGATTCTGCTCTGGAAGCAGCCGTTCCAGGTCGTTGGAGTCGTCGGCAGCGGCAGCTGGATGGTGGCGCCGTCCGCGGGCGACGATCAGTTCGACGCGGTATACGTGCCGTTCACAACGATCCACAAGCTGCTCAACCTCTCGAAGCTGAACGACATCACGATTACCGCCGCCTCGACGGGGGAAGTGAGCCGCGTCTCGAAGGACGTGACCGAACTGCTGCGCGCCCGCCACGGGATCGGCATGAAGGACCCCGACGACTTCACCGTCGCCACGCAGGCGCGGCAGTCGCTCGCGCGCGGGGGCCTGCGCCCCGACGTCGCGCGGGCGGTCGTCGGCAACGTCGGCGGTCTCGAGAAGGTGACCCTCGAGCAGCTTGGCCGCACGCTCGATCGCGCGACGAAGACGATGACCGCGCTGCTCGGCAGCATCGCGGCGGTGTCGCTGATCGTCGGCGGCATCGGCATCATGAACATCATGCTGCTGTCGGTCACGGAGCGCACCCGGGAGATCGGCATCCGCCGCGCCGTTGGCGCGCGCGCGGGCGACGTCCTGCGGCAGTTCCTCGCGGAGGCAATCGCGCTCAGTGTCATCGGCGGCGTCGCGGGCATCGCCCTTGGCGCGGTGGCTTCGGGTGTGATCGCGCAGATGCTGAAGTGGTCGACGTCGGTCTCGCCGGCGTCGATCGCGTTGTCGTTTGCTGTTGCCGCAGCAGTCGGCGTCTTCTTCGGTTACTACCCGGCGCGCCAGGCATCGCGGCTGGATCCGATCGATTCACTGCGATATGAGTGAAGCCCTCGCCTGCCTGCCCCGAGTGCGTCGAGGGGAAAGGCTCGCGCTCCCGTAGACACATGCCCCACACCCTCCGTATCGCACTGCGCGCGCTCGGCCGCCACAAACTTCGCACCGCGCTGACCACGCTCGGGATGACGATCGGCGTTGCCGCGGTCATCACGATGGTGGCGCTCGGTACCGGCGCGCAGGAAACCGTGGCCGACGATGTGCGATCGGCCGGGACCAACCTGATCCGGGTGGACGCCGGTAATTTCACGCGTGGAGGAGAGGAGTCGAAGATCGCGACGGGGCTCGGCTCAGCGAACACGCTCACGGCGGATGACGCCGCGGCAATCGCCGCGATGGACGGCGTCAAACACTCCTCGAGCGTCGTGAAGCTGCGCGGCTGGGTCGTGAACGGCCAGACCCGTGAGTACCTGCAAGTGCTTGGGACCGATGCGTCCTACTCGCTGCTCTACGGATGGCGGCCTGCACGCGGCGCCTTCTTTGCTCCCGCAGACGTCACCGCGGCAGCCGCGGTCGCCGTGCTCGGCACCGGCGCGCGCGACAAGCTGTTCGGCGACGGCGTCAATCCCGTGGGACGCGACGTCGTGATTCGCGACGCGACCGTGCGTGTCGTCGGCGTCGTGTCGGGCGGCGACGACGATCAGATGGACATGGTGTTCGTGCCGTTCACCATGCTTCAGCGCGTGGTCGGCATCCAGCACGTTCACAGCGTCGTGGTTGCGGCGGCGCAGGCGGGTGATGCGACCCGGCTGGCGGACGACATCAAGCCGCTGCTTCGTAAGCGCCATCATCTCGACACAGACGCCGCGCTGGCGCGGCTGCGACAGGGCGGACTGCTCGGCAATCAGGCGCCCAGTTCGAGCTTCGGCGTCCCGGACGACTTCACCGTGAAGACGCAGGCGGCCGAGGCGTTGACCAAGGGACTCTACACATCGGTCGCCGCGTTCGTCCTCGCGAACATGCCGAAAGTCGATCAAGTGAATCTCGAGGAGATGAGCGGCACCTTGCAGCGGGCCGGCACCACGATGACCGCACTCCTCGCGGCGATCGCGGCGATCTCGCTCGTCGTGGGCGGCATCGGGATCATGAACGTCATGCTCGTGTCCGTGAGCGAGCGGACGCGCGAGATCGGTCTCCGGCGCGCGGTCGGCGCCCGTCGCCGGGACGTGCTGCTGCAGTTTCTGGTCGAGGCTGTGGCACTCAGCTGCTGCGGCGGTCTCGTAGGCATCGCGTTCGGCTTCGCGTCGGCGGCGATCGTCACGCGCGTGCTCGAATGGCCGGCGTCGGTGTCGCCCGCGTCGGTGGCGCTGGCGTTCGGCATTGCCGCGGCGGTCGGCGTCTTTTTCGGCTTCTATCCGGCGCGCCGCGCGTCGCGTCTGGATCCGATCGACGCGCTCAGGTGCGAGTAGTTCGGTGAGTGCGATGTTGCAGCCACGAAACCACGACATCACGAAAGAGATTGATGGTTTCGTGTGTTTCGTATTTTCGTGGCGATTCGATGTCCGGTATTGAATCGGTGAGGCCCCTCGTGCGCGCGGTTGCGGGTATCGGGCTGTGCGCATGCCTGGCCGCGTCCTGCGGCCGCGCCGATGACTCGACGCCCACGCTGGCGGCGCAGCCTCCCGCCGCCTCAGCGTCCACTGACGCGAACGGCGTGGTGCCGCACGGCGATCACAACCCGCACTACGGCGGCATCGTCCTCATGAACGGAGATTTGCACTTCGAGGTCGTGGCCAGCCGCAGCGGCGTGTGCCGCGTCTACTTCAGCGATGCGACGCGCGCGGAGCTGCCGGCTGCGACGGCGTCGGAGGTCACCGTCACCATCTCGCAGAAGGGCCAGGCGGCCGACGTGGTGGCGCTGCACATCGACGACAGCGGCGAGAGCTGGATCGGGCGGGGCCGGCAAGTCGAGGATCCGGCGGGTGCAAACCTCCGGGTCGCCTACACCTCGCACGGCAAGCCATACTTCATCGATGTGCCGTTCCCGCGATAGCACGAAACACACGAAAGAACGTCGCGAAACGCACGAAAGACCGTCACGAAAAACGAAAAAAGAGAGTTCTTCTTCGTGAGTTTCGTGAGCCGTGGCATTTCGCGCATTTCGTGGTCCGTTGCGCTGCTTGCGCTGACGACAACTGGCTGCAGGCCCGGCCGACCAACGCCACTCGACGACGAGGCGAGGTTGTACGTGCGGCTCGCGGTCGCGCTGGGGGAGCGCGATCCGGATTCGCTCGACTTCTACGCCGGGCCCGAGGACGCCGTCGCCGACGTGCGGCGCAACCCGCCTCCGCTGACCGCGATCAAGCAGGACGCCGGCGTGCTGTCTCGCCGGCTTGCCTCTGAACCGTTCGAGCCCGCGGAGGCCGGCCGCGCTCGTGCCTTGTCCGCGGATCTCGCCGCGATCATGGCGCGCATCGATCTTCTGACCGGCACGCGCCTGTCGTTCGATAAGGAGAGCCACGTTTTTTTTGGCGTTGTGCCGGCGCCGGTCGATGAACGCCGGCTTGACGTCATCCGATCGCGGATTGGCGAACTCGTCGGGTCGGGAGGGCGGCTCGTCGATCGCTACACCGCGTTCGCCGGGCGATTCATCGTGCCCGGCGACCGGCTCCCCGACGTGATGCGGGCGGCCCTGGACGAGTGCCGGCTCCGCACGCTCGCGCACGTCGCATTGCCACCTGGCGAACAAGTGACAGTCGAATATGTCCGTGACAAGCCCTGGAGCGCATTCTCACGGTATCTCGGCGATGCCCGCAGCAGGATTCAGATCAACAGCGATTTTCAGTTCACCGTCGATCAAGTGCTCCAGTTGGCGTGTCACGAAGGCTACCCGGGGCACCACGCCAGGAACACCTTGAAGGCGCCGAGCCGCAACGAAGTCAATCGTGCGCCGGAACGCTCGGTCCAGTTGATGTTCACGCCCGAAGGGCTCGACTCGGAAGGGTCGGGGATGTTGGCCGTGGATGTGGCCTTCCCCGGGGACGAGCGTATCCGCTTCGTCCGGGAGCGGCTGTTTCCGCTGGCGGGCCTGGACGGTTCGGACGCGGACCGTCACGTGGAGGTCGAGCGTCTAACGGGCGATCTACAAATGGCGCAAATCGATCTGGCCCGGCGGTACCTTGACGGTGGGCTGGAGTTTGCACGTGCGGTGACCGCGCTCGAAGAGCAGGCGCTGGTGCCTCACGCCGAGGCGCTGGTGAAATACATCAATGAATATCGCAGCTACGTCACGGCTTACACGGCCGGCCGGCGGTTGATGGAGTCGCGCCTGGAAGCGTGCGCCGGCGCCGATCCCGCTGACGATATTCGGTGGGGCTGTTTCAAAAGCGAAACACTGGGCCCGCGATAAGCAGAGACAATTCCGTGACGTAAACGAATGTCGCCCGTCGCTCGTAACACTAATATTATGGTCATCATCTTTTTGCAGGAGGCTTCATGACGGTTAGAACGGCGTGGCTCTCATTCGTGGCGGCAACGGCAATGATCGGCGTGCCCGCGTTGGCGAGCGCGCAGCTCCCCAGTTCGTTCCAGACACCTGGCGCGAAGGGGAAGGCGAACGAGGCGCAGGTGTGCGCGGCGGACTTCGAGGCATCGGCCAAGCCGATCGCCAAGTGGCAGCGCGATCAGGCGCTCGAGCGCTACGGCAAGCGCCCCGAGGATTTCACCGGCGAGCTGGATCACCTGATTCCCATCTCTCTCGGCGGCTCCAACGATCCCGACAACATCTGGCCGCTGCCCGCCAACAAGGAGATGGGCCCGGATCAGAAGCGTGAGCTCGACCTCAAGCTTCATCAGATGGTCTGCGACAAGACGATCACGCTGAAGGCGGCGCAGGACGCGATCAAGAAGGACTGGGTGAAGGCGTACAACCAGTACGTCAAGGCCGCGAAATAACACCGCAGCAGACGGCCGATGTATTAGCATCGGCGCTCCATGGCGAACACGACGTCTCGGCAAACGCTCAAGAAACGCCGGACCCACGATCGCATCATTGCCTCCGCCGGCCGGATCGTTCGTAAGAACGGTCTGGCCGCCGCCAGCGTCAGCCGCGTGATGCACGGCGCCGGCCTCACGATCGGCGGGTTCTACGCGCATTTCCGCTCCAAGCAGGCGATGGACGCCGAGGTGGTGGAAGCCACTCTCGGCAATTCATCGATCCCCTGGTCAGTCGATCGTTATCTCTCTGCCGCACACCGCGACGACCCTGGACATGGCTGTCCGTTTCCCGCAATGCTGTCCGAGATCGCCCGCGCCGACGCGGCGACGCGCATGGCGCTGGCTCGGGCCATCGACGTTCGAGCGAAGAAATTGGCGCGCGAGAATCCCGGTAAGCGCGGCGCGTCGGCACGGCAGCGCGCCTATGCGACCCTTGCGTTGTGTGTCGGAGGGCTTGCGCTCGCACGCGCGATGCGCGGTCATCCCGCGAGCGACGAGGTCCTGAGTGCCTGCCGGAAGTGGGCACGGTAAAGCGGAGGACCTGTGATCGGGCGAACCTGGACTGGCGGATTGATTGTCGTCGCCGTTTTGCTCGCGGCCGGCTGCAACCTGCTGAACGACTCGACGTCCCCGAGCAGCAACGCGACGACGACCACGTTTTCGGGCACGCTCGCGCCGCGCGGAGCGCCCGTCTTCTTTACTTTCACAACGGCCGCTGACGGACCCGTTGCCGTGACACTCACCACGGTCAGCCCGTCGAGTACGTCGGGGATCGGACTGGGCCTCGGCACGCCGAGCGGCACGACTGGCTGCACGCTCACGAATTTCACGACCTCGGCCGTACCCTCATCGACCGCACAGATCTCGGTGAATGAAGCGGCAGGCAGTTACTGCGCGCAGGTTTACGACCCGGGCAACCTGGCCAGCACGACGACGTTCTCGATCTCGGTTTCGCACTCCTGAGTGCGTGCCGGTCCAAATTGTATTCTGTTGTCAACGGCTGAGACGGCAGGTATAGTAGCTTCGTAATATGGTGACCAGGCGGTAGTTATTGGTGAAGGAGTGTTCGCGATGAAACGTGAAATGACGGCTTCCGGGAAGTTCACCTTGGGGCTGGGCCTGCTGTTGACAGCGGCCATGGGGCTGGGCGCACCGCACGCGCTGAATGCCGCACCGGGTGCCGTGCCGAATGAGGTCACCTTCACGAAGGATGTCGCGCCGATCCTGCAACGCAGTTGCGAGAACTGCCATCGGGCGGACGGTGTCGCGCCGATGCCGCTGTCGACCTACGAAGAGGTCCGGCCCTGGGCGCGCGCCATCAAGCAGCGCACCGGCATCGGTCCGAAGGCCGGCGTCATGCCGCCGTGGTACGTCGAGAAGAACATCGGCATTCAACAGTTCCACAACGATCCATCGCTGAGCGACGACGAGATCGCGACGCTCGCGAAGTGGGCCGACACCGGCGCTCAGCGCGGCAACCCGGCCGACATGCCGCCGGCGAAGGTGTACGCCGACCGCAACGCGTGGGCCATCGGCACGCCGGATCTGATCATCAAGACCAACGAACTCACCGTCAAAGGCGGCGCGCCGGATTGGTGGGGCGAGATTCCGAGCGTCCCGACCGGTCTCACCGAGGATCGCTACGTCGCCGCTCTCGAAATCAAGGAAGTCAACGACGTGCCCTCGTCGAACGCGGGCAATAAGGCCACCGTCGGCGGCCGCTTCGTGTTCCATCACATGATCTGGCGCACGCAGGTGCTCGACGTCAACAAGACATCCGAGCAGGCCGATCCGCTGTCGTTCATCCTCGACGAAGAGACGGTCAACTGGCCGGTGCACGAGGTCGGCCGCAACGCGGACTTCTTCGATCCGAAGTCGGCGCGTCTTCTCAAGGCCGGGTCCAGCATCGTGTCCGACTCCGTCCACCTCCACTCGAACGGCCGCGACACGAAGGCGCACCTCGAAATCGGCTTCAAGCTGATGCCGAAGGATTACAAGCCGACCTACAAGCGCGCCGTGTTCGGCCTCGGCAACGGCGTCGACATCGACATCCGCGGCATGGAAGCGAACCAGCAGCTGAATGCCTACACCGTGCTGCAGCAGCACACGAAGATCATCTCGTTTGAGCCGCATCTCCACGCGCCCGGTCAGAGAATGTGTCTCGAGGCGATCTGGGGCTACAACATCCAGACGCTGAACTGCGTCGGCTACGATCACAACTGGGTCCGCGGCTACGACTACACGGACGACTCGGCGCCGCTGCTGCCCAAGGGCACCATCCTTCACATCGTCGGGTTCATGGACAACTCGCCGACGAACAAGAACGTGCCTGACCCGCGCAACTGGCAGGGATCCGGCAACCGCTCGGTGGCGAACATGTTCATCGACCTCGGCATGCGCGTCGCGCTCACCGACGAGCAGTTCCAGGAAGAGATGGCGAAGCGCCGCGAACATCTGCACGTCACGAAGAACGACAACGTCATCGGCTGCCCGCTGTGCAACGTGATCCCGCCGGCGGCGATGAAGACAGCAGGAGCGCCACAGCAGTGAAGAAATTGCGGATTGGGTCATGGATTGGGTCGTGCGTTGGCGCGGTCGCTCTGATTGCGCCTCTCGTCGCGGCCCAGTCGCTTTCGTACACCAAGGGCCAGAACATTTCGCCGGCGTACGAGGGGTGGGAACAGGCGTCTGACGGATCCAAGTACTTCCTCTTCGGCTACATGAACCGCAACTGGGAAGAGGAAATCGATGTTCCCGTTGGCCCCGAGAACGGGTTCAATCCCGGCGCCGCCGATCAGGGGCAGCCGACGCACTTCCTCCCGCGCCGCAACCGCTTCGTGTTCCGGGTCAAAGTACCTGCCGGCTTCACCGAGAAGGACGAGCTGATCTGGACGCTCACGACGCACGGCAAGACGGAGAAGGCGTACGCCACGCTCCGTCCCGACTATGTCGTGGACGACGTGGTGAAGGCGTCGGAGACCGGCGCGCTCGGCGCCGGCACCAGCAGCCCCGAGGTGCGCGCCAACAAGCCGCCGACGGTTCACATTCAGGAAATCAAGTCGCGCACGGTGAAGGCCGGCGAACCGCTGACGGTCGTCAGCGACGTCAAGGACGACGGCATTCCGAAGCGGCGCACGCCCTCGCTGGCGACGCTTCAGGCTGCGCAGGCGCGCCTGGCGGCCGATCCGGTTCTTGCGGCGCAGGTCAGGAATCCCGCGATGGCGCCGCCCTCGCGCATCACGGTCGGCAAGAACGTCGGACTGCACGTCTCCTGGTTCGTGTACCGCGGGCCGGCGAATGCGAAGGTCACGTTCGATCCGCCGCAGGTCAAGCCCTGGGAGGACACACGCGCCGGCGCGAACTCGCCGTGGGCCCCGGTCTGGACCGCACCGAAGATTCCCGACGATGGACTGCAGCCGGTTCAAGTGACGTTTTCGGAGCCGGGCACCTATGTGCTCCGCTGCCGTGCCGACGATGGTGCGCTCGTCGCAGACGAAGAAGTGACAATCGTCGTCGTCCGCTGAGCCGGCTGCCGCCAGCACACGACGCAATCTCGTCGATTCAAGAGAGTCTCGCGCGGCGCAGCGATCGAGCCGTTGCAGTCGGTGGAGAGGTGTGGAAGAATCAGGCGTTCGAACCCACCTGTCGGGGCCAACATCTTGCTCGTGATGAAGGAGATGAATCGAATCATGCGTCGTGTATCGACTGCCCTTGTCCCCGCGCTCGTGCTGTCCTTCGTTGCGCTCGGCGCCGCCCTCGCCGGTGCGCAGAATCCAGGTGGTAGCGCCGACGGCAAGAAGATGAAGAACCCCGTCGCCTCGTCGCCCGATTCCATCAAAGCGGGCCAGGCGGCATTCCAGAAGAACTGCCGCTTCTGCCACGGTGCGGATGCGAAGGGCAACGGCCCGATGGCGCCCGAAGGCACGCACCCGTCGAACCTGACGGATGACAAGTGGGATCGCGGTTCCACCGACGGCGAAATCTTTCTCGTCATCCGCGACGGCGCAGGCCCGAAGTTCGACATGAAGGGCTACAAGAGCAAGATGACGGAGAACGACATCTGGAACATCGTTAACTACCTCCGGAGTATCCAGGCCAAGTAATGCGATCGTCGAGCAGGGCTCGGAGCTCACGGCTCGGAGCTCGGCCGAAGCTGATCGCGCTCAGCGTTCAGCTCCTGGCCTTGGTGTCGCTCTTGACCGCAGCGGCCTGCGGATCGCAGCCCTCGGAGGTGTCTTCGACGGTGTTCACGCCGGCGCACCGGACGACCGGCGAAGCCCTGCGCGATTTCCTGGCGATACGTCCCGCCGCTGTTCAACCGATTCCGTTTCCGCACAAGACGCATCTCGCCAAGAAAGCGGTGTGCGCAGACTGCCACGAGACCGCCGACAAGGGGCCCGTCGCCGGGATCCCGAGCGTGAAGACCTGCATGATCTGCCACAGCCAGATCGCCACCGACCGGCCGTTGATCAAGCAGGTGACGAGCTATTCCGAGAAGGGCGTCGAGATTCCGTGGCAGCGGGTCTACGGGTTCACTCACGAGGCGCACGTGCGGTTCAACCATGCGCCGCACATCCGCGCGAGCGTCGACTGCGCGACGTGCCACGGCGACCTGGCCAACCAGACGGTCGCGGAGCGGTCCGTGAATCACACCATGGGCTTCTGTGTGAACTGCCACCGGCAGAAGAACGCGCCCAACGAGTGTCTGACGTGTCACTACTAGGTCGGGTGGGTCAGGTGGGTCACATGGGTCGGGTAGGTCAGGTGGGTCGGGGGCGTGGGGTAGGTCAGGTAGGTTGGTAGGTAAGCGGGTGTAGTGCAGGCCTTTAGGCCTGCCCGACGCGGCGACAGATTACTAGACATGGATCGTAGAGACTTCATCAAGCTGACGGCGATCACAGGCACCAGCGCCACGCTGGCGAGCTGTGGGAACCCGGAGCACCAGCTGATTCGCTTCGTGCCCGACGAGGACATCGTCCCGGGGATCGCGGAGTGGAAGCCGAGCATCTGTCCGATGTGCGCGGGCGGCTGTGGCATGAACGTCCGCGTGATGAGCGCCGATGTCGACACCACGCGCAAGGGTGAAGCCGGCGTGGTGGCCATGTCGGTCGCGAAGAAACTCGAAGGGAACCCCAAGGATCCGATCAGCCAGGGCGGTCTGTGCGCCCGCGGCCAGGCGTCGATTCAGATCACCTATCATCCCGATCGCCTCACGCACCCGATGAAGCGAACGGGCTCGCGCGGCTCAGGTGAGTTCAAGGAGATCGGCTGGGACGAAGCGATCGCGGAGTTGAGCGGCCAGCTCGACACGCTCGCGGCTGCGAAGAATCAGCAGGCGCTCGCATTCCTGGTGCGGCCGCATCGCGGCCGTCGCACGGCGCTCGCCGCGGAATTCCTGAAGGCGTTCGGCGCGCCGGCGCCGATCATCTACGAGCTGTTTTCGGACGAAGTCCTGCGGAAGGCCAACGGCATCAGCTTCGGCCACGAGCAGCTGCCGACGATCGATCTCGCGCGCACGCGATTCGCAATCAGCTTCGGCGCCGATTTCCTCGGCACGTGGAACTCGCCCGTCGCCCAGAGCACCGCGTACGGTGCGATGCGTCAGGGGCGCCCGGGAATGCGCGGCGCGTTCGTCCAGGTCGAATCGCGGATGACGCTCACCGGCGCCAGCGCCGACGAGTGGGTGCCGATCAAGCCCGGGACCGAAGGCGTGCTCGCCCTCGGCCTCGCGCACGTCATCCTCGCCGGCAAACGGCCGGCGGATGCGGGGCGGGCGGGAGCCGCGATCGACGGCTGGTCTGCCGGCCTGCCGGATTACACGCCCGCAAAGGTCGAGCAGATCACCGGCGTCGCCGCGAAACGGATCGAGCGTCTCGCACACACCCTGGTGGACCTGCAGCCGTCCGTCGTGTTCATCGGCGGCGCGCCGCTCGCCCGCACCAATGGGCTGTTCCACGCGCTCGCCGTCAACGCCCTGAACGCGCTGCTTGGCGGCGTCGGTCGGCCCGGCGGCATCTTCTTCACGCCCAACAATCTGAAATCCGAAACCCGAAATCTGAAACCTCAAGATCTTTCATCTGCGAAGGTTGTGCTGCTCGATGGCGTGAATCCGGTGTTCGGTGCGCCCAGAGCCTGGAAAGTGCGTGAAGCGCTCGCGGCCGTTCCGTTCATCGCGAGCTTCGGCAGCTTCCTCGACGACACGAGCAGCCTGGCCGATCTGATCCTGCCGGATCACTCGTTTCTCGAGTCGTGGGTCGACAGCGCGCCCGAGTCGGGATCGATCGAAACAGTCGCCAGCAATGCCGGTCCGGTGATGAAGCCGCTGTACTCGACGCGCGCGACGGCCGACGTGCTGATCGAGGTCGCCGGCAAGTTGAAGACGCCGGTGTCGCTGCCGTGGAAGACAGCTGAGGAAGTGGCGAAGTCGACCGCGACAGCCAGCCCCCAATCCGCAACCCCCAGCCCCAGGTCTCCCGCGAGGTTCGCCGATCCTGTTTTCGATGGCGACGCCGCGAGCTATCCGTTCCACTTCCTGCCGTACGCCTCGCTGCAATTCGGCGACGGCTCGAGCGCACATCTGCCGTGGCTCCAGGAGATGCCGGATCCGCTGACGTCGGCCATGTGGAGCAGCTGGGTGGAGGTGAATCCGCAGACCGCGGAACGCCTGCAGCTCGCGCAGGGGGATCTGGTGGACATCACCTCGTCGCAGGGGACGCTGCGCGCGCCGGTGATGATCTTCCCAGGCATCGCCCCCGATATCGTCGCGATGCCGGTCGGACAGGGACACGAGACGTTCACGCGCTACGCGAGCGGCCGGGGCGTGAACCCGATCGGGATCCTCGCGCCGGTGACCGAATCGGACGCCGGCACGTTTGCCTGGGCGTCGACGCGCGTGAAGATCGCACGCGTCGGCGAAGGCGACCGTCGCCTGATCATGTTCGCCGGAGAAATGCGCGAGCACCCGCACGAGGGGGACATTCGATGAAAGGTAGAAGTCGGAAGTTGGAAGTTAGAAGGGAAAGTCTCAACTTTCTCGCTTCAACTTCTTCCTTCTCACTTCTAACTTCTAACTTTTAAAGTCTATGCATAAGTGGGGAATGGCGGTCGATCTCGACAAGTGCACCGGGTGCGGTGCATGCGTGACGGCGTGTCATGCCGAGAACAACATTCCGACGGTTGGACCCGAGCAGGCGGCGCGCGGGCGCGCGATGCACTGGCTGCGCGTCGAGCGGTACTGGGAAGGCGACTTTCCCGATGTGCGCCTGAAGTTCCGGCCGGTCATGTGCCAGCAGTGCGACGCCGCGCCGTGCGAACCGGTGTGTCCCACCTACGCGAGCCACCACACGGCGGAGGGGCTCAACGCCCAGATCTACAACCGCTGTATCGGCACGCGCTACTGCGCGAATGCCTGCCCGTACAACGTCCGCTTCTTCGACTTCTTCAACCCGCAGTGGCCCAAGCCGCTCCATCTCCAGCTGAACCCCGACGTCTCGGTCCGTGAGGTCGGCGTGATGGAGAAGTGCACGTTCTGCGTGCAGCGGATCAATGCCGCGTCGATCGGCGCCAAAGGCGAAAAGCGCGAGCTGAAGGACGGCGAGATTCAGCCCGCGTGCGTGCAGTCGTGCTCGGCACGCGCGATGGTGTTTGGAGACCTGAACGATCCCGAAAGCGAAGTGTCGCGCCTGTCGCGATCTCCGCGCGGCGGCAAGCTCCTCGACGATCTCGGCACGCTCCCCAAAGTCACGTATCTCGAGCGGCAGACGCAGGTATGAGCGAAGCCTACTCTCGCAAGCTCGGCGACGATCTGCTCCGGCCGCTGCTGGAAACGTCGTGGCGTTTCTACCTGATCGTCGCCGTCCTCGGCAGCATCGTGCTCATGGGCCTTGGCACCTGGATGTACCAGATGTACATGGGCTTCGGCATGACGGGGATCAACAACCCGATCTTCTGGGCGTTCTACATCACGAACTTCGTGTTCTGGATCGGCATCAGCCACGCCGGCACGCTCATCTCGGCGATCCTGCGACTTGTGAACGCGGGCTGGCGGCGTCCGGTGACGCGGTGCGCGGAGGTCATCACCGCGTTTGCGCTGATGATCGGCGCGATGTTCCCGATCATCCACCTTGGCCGGCCCTGGCTGTTCTTCTGGCTGGTTCCGTACCCGAGCAGCCGGCTGATCTGGCCGAACTTCCGCTCACCGCTGGTCTGGGACTTTTTCGCGATCACGACGTACCTGACCGGCAGCGTGCTCTTTCTCGTGCTGCCGATGATTCCCGACTTCGCGCTGGTCCGCGACCGCACGACCGGCCTGCGCCGCAAGATCTACGGCGCGCTCGCGCTCGGCTGGCAGGGGACGCCGAAGCAGTGGCACCGCCTGGAGTCGGCGATGTCGATCATGGCGATCGCCATCATCCCGGTCGCCGTGTCCGTCCACACGATCGTGTCCTTCGACTTTTCGATGGCGCCCGTCCCGATGTGGCACTCGACGATGTTCGGTCCCTACTTCGTCGCAGGGGCGATCTTCAGCGGCATCGCCGGGCTCATCATCGCCATGGCCGCGCTGCGAAAGTTCCTGCACCTCGAGGAGTACCTGCACCCGGTGCACTTCCAGAACCTCGGCAAGCTCCTGTTGATGATGAGCCTGCTGTGGGGCTACTTCGTCTTCGCGGAGCGCCTGACGGTCTGGTATGGCAACGAGTCGGCTGAAGTCGCCGTCCTCCGGGTTACGCAGAAGGGATCGTTCGCGCCGCTCTACTGGACGATGGTGGTGGTCAACTTCGTGCTGCCCGTGTCGATTCTGTCGCTGCGCAAGCTGCGGACCATCACCGGCTGCGTCGTGGCCTCGTTCGGCGTGCTCGTCGGCATGTGGCTCGAGCGCTTCCTGATCGTCGTGCCCTCGCTCGGGCACAAGTATCTGCCGTACTCGTGGGGCGTCTATCGGCCGCGCCCGGTCGAGATCATGATTACCATCTCGACGTTCGCCGCGATGACGCTGCTCTACGTGCTGTTCTCGAAGTTCGTGCCGATCATTTCGATCTGGGAGATGAAGGCCGGCGAACATCCGTCGCCGGCGCTCGCGCCCAAGGCCGCGCACGAGCACGCGCTGGGAGAGACGCACGCATGAGCGCCGTCTACGCGCTCTATTCGAACGGCCACGACGCGCAGCGCGCGGTCAACGGTCTGCGCGCCGCCGGCGTCGAACCCGGCGCGATCACGGTCATCACCGGCGAGCCGATCGAGGATCAGCCGTTCTTCGAGGAGAACAAGGCGACCTGGATCTGGTACATCGCGAGCTTCGGCGGCCTGTTCGGCATGATCGCCGCGACGTGGCTCACGCGGATGACCGAGTTGTCCTGGCCGCTGCAGACCGGCAATATGCCGATCGTTGCCTGGTGGCCGAACCTGATCGTCATCTTCGAGATGACCATGCTCGGCGCGATCCTGTCGGCGGTGGTGACGCTCATCGTCACCGGAGGCTTGATGCGGAA
>DASSGK010000603.1:0-10275 GCA_035693505.1 Vicinamibacterales bacterium | reverse complement strand
ACCATTTCATGGACATGATCTTCGACGGGGCGACGCCCGGCGTCTCGGCGCCGACGCACGTCATCTACGGTTCGATGTCGATGAGGCCGACGAAGACGATCGACATCACCTCCGGCAAGATCCTCCACATGACGATGGAGGTTGACGGACACGTCACGATCAACCGGCGATGGATGGATTTCAACATCGCGCCGGCGTCCGATCCGCTGCAGCGCTGGGACTACTTCGGCGCGGCCGTCAACAATACCAACCAGGCGCTGTTCCTGGAAATGAAGGACGGACGCTGCACGCTCAACATCTTCAACGGGCCCGGCGGCCCGCCGCCTGGCGCGTCGCCGACCGATGGCGGTGGCGGCGCCGGCTTCCCGTGCGACTGGGCGCAGAATTACAGCCCGACCGATTTCACCAAGGACGGTCTTGGACTCGACGACCGGTCGCGATACGACCTGTTTGTGTCCCAGACGCACGTCGCGCTGTTCATCAACGGCAGGCTGATCGGCCAGAAGGACATTCCGGCGGGAACCTTTCCGTGGTCGAGCCAGCCGCTCCAGGCGTACTACAGCCACTACATCTATCACTCCGACATCGAGTGGTCGACGGAGCTCGTGAACCGCTCCGAGCACGGACAGAACTACTGCTATCCGCTGAACTCGATCTTCATCAACGATCCGGTGAACGGTTTCCCGGCGAGCGGTTCGATCTGCAACACCGCGTTCCCTCCGGGCTACGGATACCGGTACTCCGACGAGCGGCACTGGGACAACATGGGGTTCGAGGTGCTGCCGGCCAGCGCGGCATCAGCCACCGACTTCTCGGCGCTCGCGTCGCTGGTGCAGCCGTACCCGAAACAGGCGCCGAACACCTCTGCTGCGCCGGGCGCCCCGACGGGCCTTCGCATTGTCGGGTTGTTGTTCGAGACGTTCTTCCCGAAGTTCTCGCTGCCGGTGGCGCTCTACGGGCAGAACGGCGCGCTCGACTGGCGCAAGTAGCGTCTGTTCGGGGCGGCCGTCAAGTCGAAGGTCACAGTGCGGGCGACGGCCTTGTACAGGCCTGCCTGACGGGCCGCTTCGACCACGCCGGCGTCTCCGGCCCCCTGAGCGGCGACGCGAAATGAGGATCTCTCCACGAGCACGAGCGTGTCCCGCTCGTGCTCCGCGAACTTCAAGGCCACACCGATCGCGCGATTGAACGCGACGATCTCTCCGATCCGCTGACAGAGGTTGTCGGCACGATCGTCTTTGCCTGTCCACGCACCGTTGATCTGCAGGAAGAAGCCCGGACTGCCCTGCAGACCTTTCGCCGATTCGTGATTCAGCCGCTCGATGGCGGTGGCGGTCATCGCCGCGAGAGACGGCGCGTTGGCGGGCCGTTCGTTTTCCTCGCACAACACCGCCGGATCTTCGCTGTCTGATTCGGCGATCGGCGAGCCGATCAACGCGGTCCTGAAGCCCGCCTGCCGAGCGAGCGTCAGCACGCCGCCTGTCGCCGCCGCGTCGCCTCGCTCATCGGCTGAGAACAGCTTCATTCCCTGTTGCGCGGAGGTCGAATCCTCGCTGGACGGCGACAGTGTTTCCATCCACAACAGCCCGTCGGCCCCAACGAGGTAGTTTCGCGCGGCTGCGACGTCCGAATCGCGCATCCCGTTGCCCACGAAGAGCAGGACGTTCTTCGCCCGAGGCTCCTGGCTGCCGTGATGCCGTTCGGCTCTCGTCACGGCGCTGACGCCGCCGACCGCAACTCCCAGCGCGATACCGGTGAAGGCCAGCCATCGGGTCGTCGTGTGCGTCCTCTGTCCCGTCATGAGGCTGCTCCTCTTTGGCGGAATCGTAGAGTTCAGGCACGACGGCGCGGCGACGACGAGGCAACTTCCATGTCACGAAAACTGATGCAGATACGGGAAGCGTAAAGCGGCTCGATCGCTATAATGTCGGTCGACGTCGGACACCTTTCAGAATCCCTAATGTTTTCATCCCCGCTCAGGCTACAGCTATGCGCGGCTGGTCCGCGCTAGACGAGTCCGTGCCGCCGATCCTTCACGCGCCGCTCTTCGCCGTCCTGTTCTACGGGTTGCTCGTGGCCCTCGGGTTCCGGCTCACACGCCTGCTGCGTGTGCCGCTCGAGGCGCTCACGCCCTGGGAGAAAGGGCTCGTGTGCGCGGCGGTCGGCGGGGGAACGATCCAATACCTGCCGTTGCTGCTCAGTGCGGTCGGGCAGCTCTCCACCTTCTCCGTTCGCGTCTGCATCGCGGTTCTGGCCATGGTCCTGCTGCCGGATTGCGCACGAATCGCCAGGCGACTGGCGGCGGTTGCCACAGGCCCTCGTCGATCACTCCCGCCCGAGGTGATGCTCTGGTGGTCGTTGCTCGCGCTGTTCGCCGGCATTCTGCTCGTTCGCGCCGCGGTGGTGGCGGTCGGAGGCGACGACGACGGCTATCATCTGATGGCGGCGAGGCGGTGGCTCGAAGCGGGAGGCCTGACGTACCTGCCGACCTACACACACACGGACGCGCCCGTCGGTTTCGAGATGCTGTATCTCATCGCGCTCGCGATCTCGAGCGTCGAGAGCGCGAAGCTGCTGCATTTCGGCGCGGGCGTCTTTTGTCTGCTGGGGATCGGCGTTGCCGGCCTGCGCCTCGGAGGGAGAAGCATCGCGCTGCTGGCCATCGCGCTGCTGATGGTTCCGAATCCGGTGTACGACGTGCCGTTCCTGTTCGGGATGGCGTACAACGATCTGGCGGTCTGCTGGATGACCATCACGTGCCTGGTGATCTGGCTCGCCTATCGTGAGCAGCCCGCCGAAAAACTCCTGTGGTGCGGCGCGGTGTGCGCCGGTTTCGCGGGCTCGTTCAAGTTCACGGCGCTGTCGGTCGGCATCGCGCTCGCGTTCGTGGTCTTCACGAGGGCCGTCAGCGATGGGCTCAAGTGGGGACAGTCGATATCGGTGACGGTGAAATGCGGTGTGGCCTCGGTGATTCCCGTGCTGCCATGGCTCTGGCGCAACTGGCTGGTCACGGGCAATCCGCTGTATCCGATGTTGTCGAGCATCATCCCCACTCGCGACTGGAGTGAAGAGCAGGGCCGCGTCTTCACCATGTTTTTCCGGTACTACAACTGGGCCAAGGCGTCCGGCAGCCGGCTCGGTCTGCCTCAGCGCCGGGAGCTGCTGTTCGGCGTCGCGTTCTGCGCCGTCGTGGCGTTCTTCGTCGCCATCGCCGTGACCAGGCGGCGGGATTTGCGGGAGATGCTCGTCTTTGCGGCGGTCATGATCGGCATGGCCCTGGGGCTGACCGGGTTGTATTTCAGGTTCTGGCTGCCGGCCCTCGCGTGCCTCGCGTTGTTTGCCGGGGCTGTTTCCGTCGCCAGGTGGGGCGAGCGCGCGATGGCGTGGGCGGCGGTGTTCCTGCTCGCGGCCGGCATATCGATCCGCGTGCGGGCGGAATCGTCGGAGCTGCCAGGCGACTGGCGGATGGCGGCCGGCCTGAGCTCCAGGGAGCAGGAGTACCGATCGGATCCCATGTGGACGACATGGACCTACATCAACACGAACACGCCCGTTGACTCACGCGTGCTGCTCGCGTCGTTCTACACGACCGTTGGCGCGTCGAGCGGTGCGGCGTTCTGGGTCGACCGTCCGACCTACGTCACGGACAGCCACATTCAGGACTACATTCGCTTGAGCGACTGGCCCGCGTTTCTCGGCAGCATCCGGCGGGCGGGGATCGACTTCGTCGTGATCTCCGACACGCAGTTCGACGCCGGACGCCACGGCTTCACGTTCACGGCCGGCACCAACGAGTACCCGTTCTGCGTGCGGCTGGTTCGGGAATACGGGACGCTCGTGAATCAGTACGAACACTGGCAGGTCTATCGTCTTCGTCCGCTCCAATCCGCTCAGGCGCGATGGTTCCCTGACTCTCAACAGTAGGCCGCATGAATACACAGACCGCTAAACAGCCCACGCTCTTGAGCCTCGTGATCCCCTGCTACAACGAGGAAAAGACGCTCGCCGCCTGCGTGGAAACGGTGCTCAAGATCGAGGATGAATCGCTGCAGCTCGAGCTGATCATCGTGAACGACTGTTCGACCGACAAGAGCGCGCAGGTCGCCGACGGGCTCAGGAAGCTGCATCCCCGCATCGAGGTGCTGCACCACACGCGCAATCAAGGCAAAGGCGCCGCGTTGCGCACGGGCATTCGTCACGCCACCGGCGATTTCGTCGCGATTCAGGATGCTGATCTGGAGTATTCACCCTCGGACCTCAAGCGCCTGGTGGTGCCGCTGATCGAAGGCCACGCGGACGTGGTGCTGGGATCGCGTTTCCTTTCGGGCGGTTCCCATCGCGTGCTGTATTTCTGGCACTCGCTCGGCAACCAGTTCCTCACGTTCCTCTCGAACATGCTGACGGATCTGAACCTCACCGACATGGAGACCTGCTACAAGGTCTTCCGCCGCGAGATCATTCAGAGCATCGAGATCGAGGAGAACCGTTTCGGATTCGAACCGGAGATCGTGGCGAAGGTCGCGCAGAGACGCCTGAACGTGTACGAGATGGGCATTTCCTACAACGGGCGGACGTACGCCGAGGGCAAGAAGATCGGCATGCGCGACGGCTGGCGGGCGCTCTACTGCATCCTGAAATACAACCTGCACAAGGCGCCGTGGGCGATTCAATTCCTCTTCTATCTCTTCATCGGAGGAACCGCGGCGGTTGTGAACCTGTTGCTGTTCGTGCTGTTCGTGCGCGCGGACGTTCGGGTGGGGATCGCGGCGCCGGCCGCGTTTCTGATCGCGGCGGCGGTGAACTACTACCTGTCGATCCTTCTGCTCTTCCGGCATCGAGCCCGATGGAATTCCGGCGTCGAGATCCTGATCTTTCTTCTCGTCGTCGCCGTCATCGGGTACATCGATCTGCTCACGACCGACTCGTTCATGCGAGGCGGGCTCGCGCCATGGATGGCGAAGCTGCTCGCCACGGCGATTGGCCTGGTGCTGAATTTCTCCGCGCGACGGTTCCTGGTGTTCCCGGAACCAGGCAACCCGGATTGGGCCGCGTCGAAGGAGTAGTCCAAAACTCCTTCGACGCCAGGGCCTACGGTTCGACCATGCGCCAGATGCCGGCGAGCCAGTTGCCGCCGACGACCACCCACTTTGTCCCGTTGAACGCCGCGGCCGCGTAGAGCCAGCCGTTGTCGAAGTTCGCCGGGGGCGTGTCGGCCACCCAGCCGACGCCGCCCGTCGCCCGCGACGAGTGCATCAGCCACGGTCTGAAGGTGCCGCCGGTCGCGTAGTTCGCGGTCGAGTAAATGTTCGTCCCGGTCCCCACGAGCGAGCCCGAGTAGGTGCTCGAGACCGTCGTCCAGGTCCTGCCGCCATCGGTGCTTTTCTGGATGCCGTGGCCGCCGCCCGTGAAGATCGCCTTGGTCGTCGGGTCGATGTAGGCCTGCGAGTCACCGTGCCAGTGCTGTTGGGTGCTGACATAGGTCCACGTCCAGGTCCACGGCCAGGTCGAGCCCGATCGCACACCGCGCCACGTGCCGTTGCCGGTGCCGGAATCGCCGTCCGAGATTGCGAGAAGCGTGTCGTCGTCAATCCACGACACGTCGGCCGACGTGGCGCCGCCCATCGAGCCCTGGTCGGTCCAGGTCTGACCGCCGTCGCGCGACTCGAACAGGTGGTAAGGCGAGCTGTGAGGCCGTCCGACCACGCGGCTCGTGTTCGTCGGGTGGATCGCGAACTGTCCCATGTCGTCGCCGTTGGGCGCGCCGACGTTGTAGCGGGTCCAGGTTTGTCCACCGTTGGTCGACTTCCACGCACCGTTGGAGATGCCGCCGATCGGGTAGAGCGCCGTGCTGATGATGTAGCTGCCGTCGGATGCCACGTCGATGTTCGGCCGGCCGTTGTCCATCGGGTTCGGTCCGCTGGTCACGACCACCTTCGACCAAGTCAAGCCGAAGTCTGTGGATTTCCACAGCCCTTGATAGGTGACCGATGCGTAGAACGTGCCTGGGCGCGACGGGTCGGCGTGCACACCCTGCACGCCGTAGTTGTTGCTCGCTCCCGCGACCGTGCCGTTGGGATCGAGCGAGATGCCGGGCGGTGTCACGTCGACCCACGTGCCGGATGCGCCGCCTGTGGGCGCCGCGACGTTGGTCAAACTGAAGCTGGCTGGCGGCAGACCGGCGGCAGTCGCCGTCACGACAAAGCTGCCGACCGTGCCGTTTGCGGTCAGCGCACCCGCGGTGGCGATGCCGTTGGTATCGGTGGTCACGGTCGACGATGTGGCGCCGCCGAACAGCGCGCTGGCGCCGCTCGTGGGTGACGCGAACACGACGGACACGCCGCTAATCGGATTGGCCGAGGCATCCTTCACCACGGCCTGCAGGAGCGAAAACCCGGTGTTGACCGTGGTGCTCTGCGGTGTGCCCTGGACTGGCGTCACGCTGGTGGGCGCCCCGCCGACCACGTAGAACCTCAGGCCGGCGGGCGCCTGCGGGGCGCCGGTGCCGGTCGTTCCCGCGGTATTCGTCATGCTGAACACCGCCGTCGTGGCAACACCAGTGACGGAGGCGACGACACTGTAACTTCCGCTCACTCCGTTTGCCGTCAGCGTCGGCGCAACCGCCGCGCCGCTCGCATTGGTGATCGCCGTCGCGGTCGCCGATCCGCCGAACGTCGCGCCCGCGGAGCTCCCGCCCGGCGCGGTGAAGACGACCGTTGCGCCCTGCACGCCGTTGCTGTTGGCATCGCGCACGACCGCCACGAGTGCCACCGCAAAGTTCGTGTTGGCTTTGGTACTCTGCGGGGTTCCGTTCCACGTGATGATCGTCGCGGGTGGCCCTGCGGCAATGCCGATCAACCGGAAGCCGGTGAGGCTCCCCAGAACGACCGCCAAGGTTAGAATTTTCGATCTCAAAAGTAAGCCTCCGACTAGCGGCAATGCAGAGCGGGCCACAGGCCCGGCGCCCACTGACGCCCGCAGTCGCGACGATCGACGTAGACCTATGAATGTTGTGACGAACCGGATGAGGGGACTCGCTCGCGCAAGATCTCCCCAAGGGTTCAATCACTGGCGAAGCAAGTACGGTACCCAGCTGCCGAGCCGGCCCGAACGGACGGATTCTATACCAGTAGAATCAATAACTTAACGCGTACTTCTCGCAGAGGAGCTCCCGGCGTTAAATGCTGAGGCCCTGTTACGAAAGCTGTGCCTAGTTCACACATGCGTGCAGCGAGAACTGACCCGACGGTGGGACGGAGCGCATCTCGCCGTCAGTAGTACTTGGCCTCGATCGCGCTCCCGCGATTCTTGACGGCCGACAGCCGATCCCACGCGCTCCCCGGGTTCAACGCGGATCGAACGCCCTTCAGCGCGGTCGCCTTGAGCAGCCTGGGCCAGCTGAATTCGAGGCCCATGTCGTGTAGTTCGCTTTTTTGAAGATCCCAGAACTCTTTGTTCTTGCGGTTCTCGACGACTGCGCGCACCAGCACGTTGTAGTACCAGTCCAGCAGCGCCTCGAGTCGAACCTTCTGCTCGTCCGGGCTCAGGTAGATCGGACCGAAGCGAATGAGGTCCGCGATCATCGCCCGGTTGATCCGCCCGTACTTGATGCTCTTGGATGTCTGCGACTCGGAGTGAATCCGCGCGTACGAGAGCACCTGATGAACGAACCCGAAGTCCGTGTGCTCGAGCGACTGATACACGGCCGTCGTATCGGCGTGCGGGTTGCTGTTCGGATAGAAGTTCGGTGTGGCGCGAACGAGATCGGCGCGATAGAGCAGTGACGTCGGCGATCCGAAGACGTACGGTCCGCCGAGCAGCGTCCTGCGGCAGATATCGCGGCCCTTGAGGACGTTCTCGCCATAGCCCAGGCCGACGTTGACGACCTGCTTGCCGGCGAGCATGTACGCGCCAACGAGGCCGACTGACGGGTTCGCCTCCGCCAGCGCGACCATCTGAGTCAGGCACTCGGGAAACATCAGATCGTCGGCCGACACTACCTTGCAGTACTTCGCCGCAGGCGAGATCAGGCTGAACGCCAGGAGATGATTCTCGATGACACCGAGGAACGTCTCGTTGTCATGCACGCGGATGCGCGGGTCCCGCTGCGCGTACCGGCGCGCGATCTCCAGCGTGCCGTCCTTGCTGCAGTTGTTGACGATGATGTATTCCCAGTTCGCGTAGGACTGCCGCAACACGCTTTCGATGCAGTCCGCCAGGAATTCCGCCCCGTTGTAGACGGGCGTCACTACACTGACGAGCGGTGTCTCGACCGGACTCATACGCTGCCTCGCATGACGGTGTCTATCGTGACGAGGTCACACTGGACAGGACTCGTTCCGCCGCGCGTTCGCCGCTGATGAAGCTTTCGTCCGTCCACATGTATCCCCAGTCGCCGTAACGGCCGCAGTATCCGATCCCCAGTTCGTCGAGGTAGCCGTGCACGGTGGCGAGCGCCGCTTTCCGATCGAGGTCGAAGATGATATTCGCGTAGGGCAGCAGCATCGCGCCTCGAGACAGCACCTCGTCGTTCTCCCGGAGCAGACCGCAACGGCGGAGGTCGGCGATCACCGGTTCGATCCACGCTTCGGGCGCGCCCGTGAACGGCTTGTACTTCCTGGAGAAGTACACCTCGGCCTGGATGTTCCCGCACCCTTCGGGGACGTTCGTCGCCGAAAGCATGTGCGGGAAGCCGAGGCGCGTGAAGCAGATGTCTTCGTCGTAGAAATACGTCATGTGCGCCGAGGACAAGTCGGCACGATCGACGCCGATGTTCACGAGCACGCATGTCGTGCACGCAAGACGCTGCGAGGCTTCGACGACCTCGCGCGGAGCACCGTCGATCATCCGGATCAGATCGGGTAGCGCCACTGACGAGACAAGCCCGTCATAGCCGGTGACCACGCCGTTCGCGAACGTCAGCTGCCGCTTTCGCGGATCGATGGCGACGAGCTCGTGGTTGAGCCGCAACTGTCCGAGCGGCAGGAACTTCTTCAGGTACGACATGAACCCGCCATCGGTCGGATAGCGGAAATGCGTGATGTAGTGCACGTGCGGCGCCGAGGACGACACGGCGCCGCGCAGCACCTCTTCGAGATTCGGCCGGTACACGCGCGGGCCCAGCCAGTCGGTGCTCATGTTGCTGGCCGTCGTCGTGTGGTACTTGCGCGTGTACGTCATCGGAAAGAGCTCGGCGAACGTCCGACCGAAGCTCGCCAGCAGCCAATCCTCGTAGTTGGCCACCGTTCGTTCCGGCGCGTGATGCTCCTCGATGAAGTCGGTGAGCACCTTGACGATAGTGTCCGACGGCAGGCCGTGGAGGTGGAGCTGCACCGGGTGCAGCGGCCAGTGGCCGCGCCAGTAGTTATTGAGGTTGATCTGCACCGTCTCGTAACGCTGGTCGACGCTCTCGGCGAACAAGTCCTGAATCCGCGGATCCTTGGTGAACGAGATGTGCGGGCCGACGTCGAAGAGGAAACCGGTTTCGGATCGGAACGAGGCCGTGTGCCCGCCGTAGTACGCGTTCTTGTCGTACATGATCGGCGCGAGACCGTCCGCGTGCAGCCGATGCACGGCACCGAACCCGGCCATGCCCGTTCCGAGAACGACGATGTTCGGTGTTGAAGGGGTTGGCATTGAAGTACTGCTCCTGGGATCGAGGCGCCGCTACGTCAGCGCCTCGTAGCGTTCGATTTGCGTTCTCGTCAGGCGCTGCAGGTCGCCGCCGTCCGCGAATACCCGATACCACTCGACGATCCATTCGAGCGCGAGCTTCAGCGGGACGGCGGGAGACCAGCCGAGTCCGGCTCTCGACTTCGAGATATCCAGCTTGAGCAAGTGCGCCTCCGAAGGATGATGCGCGCGATCGTAACTCCACGACGCCCCTTGTCCCCACGAACGCGTCAATTCATCCGCGATCCAGGAAACGGGCTGCGCGTCCGAATCAGCGGGTCCAAAATTCCAGCCCGATGCAAACCTGGACGGTTCAGCCGCCAGCCGCTCGGCGAGCCGGAGATATCCCCGCAGCGGCTCGAGCACGAATTGCCACGGTCGTACGGCTGTTGGATTCCGAATCTGGCAGGGCCGCCCTTCGAGGAACGATCGCAGCAGATCCGGAATGAGCTGATCGCTGGTCCAGTCGCCGCCGCCGATCGCATTCCCGGCGCGGGCGCTCGCGATGGCGACGCCGTGACGATCGATCGTGGCCGGGGGAAAATACGATTCACGATACGCGGCCGTGACCAGCTCGGCGCACCCTTTCGAGTTCGAGTACGGATC
>DASSGK010000602.1:0-2950 GCA_035693505.1 Vicinamibacterales bacterium | reverse complement strand
GACGCCGACGCCGGCACGCAGACGCGGCTCCTGCGCTTCGCGCAGACTCCGGCGGAAGCGCCGCGCACCTGGCAGGGCGTCTCGCAGGCGCGGTGGCTGACGCCACGTCCCGCTATACCGCTGCAGCTTCGGCCCGCCGATCGCACTGCGGACGCGCCGCCGATTCGCCCAACCGGAGGATCGCTGCAGGTCGTCACAAAGAACCTGCGTGCCGGCTACCTGCGGAAGAACGGCGTCCCCTACAGCGAGAACGCTGTGCTGACCGAACACTGGGATGTCTACAAGCGGCCCAACGGTGAGGAGTGGCTCACCATCACGACGCAGATCGATGATCCGCAGTATCTGTCCAACGTGAGACTGATCGCGCCGGTGTTCAAGAAGGAACCGAACGGCAGCAAATGGGATCCGACGCCTTGTTCCTCTAGATGGTGAAGATGATGACGCGCTTTCGATTCGCTGTTGTGATCGTCTCGCTCTTCGCGGCGGCTCCCGCGTCCGCCCAGGTGGATCTCACCGGCACCTGGCAGCGTGTGGGGCAGCACGACAACGGCGCCGCACGGGAACCTGTCGATCTCCTCGGCATGCCTCTCAGCGCTGACGGTCGCGCGAAGGCGCTGAGCTACGACATCGCGTCCCTCTCCGCGACCGAGCGCCAGTGTCAGATGTACCCGCCGATCTACGCGATCGTCGGTCCGTTCCCGCTGCAGTTCGTCATGGTGCCCGACCCGGTCACGCAGAAACTGCTCGCCTGGAAAATCCTGGGCTGGGGCGATCGCGACGAGACGATGATCTGGATGGACGGACGGCCGCATCCGTCGAAGTACGCGCCGCATTCACACGGCGGGTTCACCACGGGCCAGTGGGAAGGCGACACGCTCACCTCCGTCACCACGCACGCCAAGCTCGGCGACATCAAGCGCCACCGCGGCTTCAGCAGCGACCGTGCGACGCTGACCATGCGCTTCAACAGGCACGGCGACCTGCTCACTGTCACCGGCGTCCTCGAGGATCCGGTGTATCTGGCCGAGCCGTACGTGCTGACCGAAATTTTCCGTCTGACCGCGAATCCGAACAACTTCCCGTTGACCGCGTGCGAGCCGATCGAAGAGCTGCCGCGCCTTCATGAAAATCCGGCGTTCGTGCCGCACTACCGGCCGGGCAAGCATCCGGCGATGAACGAGATGACCGAGCGCTACAACATCCCGCTCGAGGCGGTCGTCGGCGGACCCGAGACGATGTATCCGGAGTACCGCAAGAAGCTGAAGGACAAGTACGTCGCGCCGCCGCCTGTGACCGGTCGTGGCGGCGGACCGCCTCCGCAATAGAACTCAGATCTACTGCGCTCTCCACTCGGCTTCGCCAGCGGAAGAAGGGCCAATTTGCAAGTGTATGCGTCGCTCACCAGCATTCCCAGCCGCGCTTCGCGCATCCTCGACGCGACGGTGCAGTCGCTGATTAATCAGGATCATCCCATCCGTCACATCATCGTCACCGTCCCGACCGTCAACATGCGGGGGCAGATGTGGGACGGTGTCGACGTGACGTTCCTCGATCGCTATCCGCAGGTCATTTGTCATCGCCCTGATTACGACTGGGGACCGGTCATGAAGTACATGGGCGCCCTGCAGCATGTCCATGAAGATGATGCCCTCATCTTCATCTGCGACGACGATCAGCAGTACGCGCCGGATCGGATTTCCATGCTCGTCCGTTACTGGCGCGAGTTGAATGATTCGCGGGCGATTGTGGGCTGGGTCGGTCGCGGCATGCAGTCCTGGGCGAAGCCGCTCAACATCGTCCACGGCGTGCGGGGAGTGCTGGTGCCCAAGGCGGCGCTCGTCGATCTTCAAGAAGCGCTGACGTGGACCGACGTCCGCTGCTGCGCGATGAACGACGACGTGGTCGCGAGCATCTTCTTTGCGAAAGCGGGTTATCGCATCGTCGATCGTTCGGGTCAGGACGACGAATTCGTCGAGCGAGAAAACTTCGAGTCCGGCGACGGACTGCACAGCGTTCACGGCAACCGTGTCGCCAAGGTTCTCTACATCGCCCGATGCCACTGGCGGCTCAATCAGCCGTTCATGGGGCTGCTCGCGGGCGTGATGGCCCTGGTTGCCATCGCGCTGACCGCGCTCGTCCTTCTGATTTGATTTATTTGCGGTCCCTTCCGGGAGGTCGGCATGGTCGAAGCGAGTCTCGGGCGTCGCGCGTTCGTCGAAGCGCTGGTCGCGGTTCCGTTCGGAGGCGTCGCTCTATCGGCCCAGACGCCGAGCACGCCTGTTGTGAAAGTGGGCGCCGGATCCGGGCGGGCGAACGACATCATCAAGCTGCCAGGCGGCGACCGCATTCACGTCAAGGTCGCGACCCAGGACAGCGGTGGCGCGCTGTTCATGACCGAACAGCCGAGCGAGCGCCGTGGATCCGGTCCGCCCAAGCATTACCACGAAGAGCAAGACGAGTGGTTTTATTGTCTCGCCGGAGAATACGTCGTCGAAATCGGCGACCAGCGATTTCGGCTGGGCCCTGGCGATTCGGTCCTCGGACCTCGACGCGTTCCACACGCCTTCGTGTATGACGGTAAGGGGCCAGGACGCATCCTCATCGGGTTCACGCCCGCGGCGCGCATCGAACAATTCTTTCGCGACCTCGAAAAGCGGGGCCAGTACTTCGGTAACGGCTCGCCGGAGGACAAGGAACTGGCGCATCGCTTGTACGGCATCGTGAACGTCGGACCTCCCATGAAACTGTGAGCGCCGAGTATGCCCGCCGCTCACACAACACCTTTTCCTCAAGAGGCGCTCGCCGAGAACCGCAGCGGCCATCTGACCACTGACCAGGCACGCAGATTCCGGCTCATGGTCAGCGGACGCCGCAACAGCGTTCGCGGTCTCGCACTGCCTGTCGGAGCGATCGCCGCGTTGCTGCTCTTCTGGAGCGGTCCAGCGGCGAC
>DASSGK010000601.1:0-14673 GCA_035693505.1 Vicinamibacterales bacterium | reverse complement strand
CTGGATTTCCTCACGCGGATACTTGCGGAGAACAAGCGTCGCGGCGGAGTGGCGGTGAAATTCGAGGCATCGTATTTTCGATCGCTGTCGTTTGGCGATCCGGGAGGCGAGGCCGTCGAGCCGATCTACCGAAAATATCGTAGTGGCGGCGTGCCCTCGGCCGACGAGTACACGCGGTTTCAGGACTTCATCTTCAGGCACATCATCATCGCGGCGGCGGAGCTCAAGCTGCCCGTCCACATCCATACTTCGGCCGGCGGCGGCGACTACTTCGACCTTCGAGGCGTCAACGTTCTCAACCTGGAGAACGTCGTCCGCGATCCCAAACATCAGCAGACGACCTTCGTGCTGATCCACGGCGGTTATCCCTTCGACCGCGAGGCGATGCTGCTCGCATCGATGAAGAACGTGTACCTCGACTCATCGGCGACCGAGCTGATGCTGTATCCGACTGAGTTCAAGAACGTCCTTCGACGCTGGCTGGAGGTCTACCCGGAGAAGCTCACCTTCGGCACCGACGCGTTCCCTTACAACGAGGCGCTCGGGGTCGAGGAGGTTTACTGGATGGGCGTTCACACGACGCGGACCGCGCTCGCCGCCGCGCTCGCGGAGATGATCGCCGCCCGCGAGATCACGGAAGCCCAGGCGATGACCATGGCGCACGGTTACCTGCACGATAACGCAGCGGCGCTGTATCGATGACTGCCGAAGGTCCGACCCGCCTGAACGACCCGACCGACCCAACCCACCTGACCTACCCGACCCACCCGACCCATGAAACCCACCCGACCCATGAAACCCACCCGACCCACCTGACCCATGAGACCCACGTGATCCCCACGACCCAGTTACGCCGTGTGCTGGGCTTCCGCGACCTGCTGCTGTACTACGTCGTGACCGGCTTCAGTCTGCGCTGGGTCGCCGTGGCGGCGGCCGCAGGTCCCAGCTCGCTGATCATCTGGCTCGTCGCCGCGCTCGGGTTCTTCGTGCCGCTGGTGTTCTGCGTGCTCGAGCTCTCGTCGCGCTATCCCGAAGAGGGCGGCATCTACGTCTGGAGCAAGCGCGCGTTCGGACCGTTCGCCGCGTTCATCACGGGCTGGACCTACTGGGGCTCGAATCTTCCGTACCTTCCGGGCTTGCTGTACTACGCGGCGGCAAACGCGCTGTTCATGGGCGGCCCCGAATGGCAAGCGTGGGAGAAGAACAGCGAGTACTTCATCGCCGTTTCGATGATCGGCCTCGCGGTGGCCGTCACGATGAACGTCGTCGGACTGAACGTGGGGAAGTGGCTGAACAACGTGGGCGCCCTGGCCGGCTGGATTCCGGCCATGCTCCTGATGGGGCTCGCCCTCGTCTCGTGGAGCCACTTTGGCGTGGGGACGCCGATCACCGCGCATTCGATGGCGCCGAGCCTGCACCTCAAGGACATCATCTTCTGGTCCACCATCGCCTTCGCGTTCGGCGGCGTCGAAAGCGGATCGACGATGGGTGAGGAGATTGAGGATGCGAGGCGCACGGTACCGCGAGCGATCCTGAGCGCCGGCGCCGTGATCACGGCCCTCTACATCGTCTCGACGCTGGCCGTGCTGCTGTCGATGCCGAAGGATCAGGTGTCCGGCTTGTCGGGCATCATGCAGGCGATTCAGGTCATGACCGCGCGGGTCGGGATCGGATGGCTGGCGCCGGTCGTCGCGGCGATGGTGACACTGAACGCGCTGGGAGCGACCGGCGGCTGGTTCGCGGCCACGGCGCGGCTGCCGTTCGTAGCCGGGATCGATCGTTTCCTGCCGAAGGCGTTCGGCGATCTTCACCCCAGGTGGCGAACGCCATACGTCGCGCTGCTCGTGCAGGCGGCCATCGCGGGACTGTTCGTTTTCCTCGGCCAGGCGGGGACGTCGGTGCACGGCGCGTACGATGCTCTCGTGTCGATGGGCATCATCGCCTACTTCATTCCGTTCCTGTTCATGTTCGCCGCGATGATCGTCCTGCAGCGCGAGCCGGCGGGACCCGCCGTGATGCGCGTGCCCGGGGGTAAGCCGGTGGCGATCCTGGTCGCTGCGACGGGATTTTTCGTCACCGCCGTGTCGATTGTGCTGGCCTGCGTGCCGCCGGACGATGAGCCGAACAAGACGCTGGCGGTCGTGAAGGTGGTGGGGTCGTCGGCGATCCTCGTCGCCATCGGCGCGATCGTGTACTGGCTCGGGCGGCGGAACAGTCAGGTGTAGTGTCCGCACTATTTCAAGGCCGTTGGACATATGAAAACGCCCAGCCTTACTCTGTCGATCCTCTTCCACGTTGCCACCGTGGCGTTCGCGGGCCAACACGCCCCGAGCCCTCAGCCATCAGCCCTGCGAACCATGAGGCTCGACTACTACCACACGGGCAACGAAAACGAAGAGCGCTTCAGCGTCGATCGCGTCGTGCTCGAGCCGCTGCCGTGGCCGGGCAACCCGGCACGGCCGATCGACACCACGAACCGCGGCAAATATTTCTTCGAAGTCGCGGACGCCACCAGCGGTGACGTGCTGTATTCGCGCGGCTTCAGCTCGATCTATGGCGAGTGGGAAACGACCGGCGAAGCCAAAGAGGTTAACCGGACGTTTTCCGAGTCGCTGCGATTTCCCGCGCCCGATCGCCCCGTCCGCGTCGTCGTCAAGAAGCGCGATGGGAGGAATGTGTTTCGTGATGTCTGGTCGACGAAAATCGATCCCGCGGACAAGTTCATCGTCCGCGGCGCGGAGGCAGATGCCGGGCCGCTGATCAAGCTCCATGAGAGCGGCGATCCGGCCAGGAAGCTGGATCTGTTGATCCTCGGCGACGGCTACACGGCGCGCGAGCGGGCGAAGTTCGAGCGCGACGCGAAACGGCTGACCGCGACTCTGTTCGCCACGTCGCCATTCAAGGAACGGCAGGCCGACATCAACGTGTGGGGTCTCGCGCCGGCGGCCGCGCAGTCCGGGATTTCGCGGCCGTCGCAGCACATTTACCGGCGCTCGCCGGTGGGCGCCACCTACGACGCCTTCGACTCGGAACGCTACGTGCTGACCTTCGAGAACAAGGCGTTCCGCGATCTGGCGGCGAACGCACCTTACGAAGTCGTCGAGATCCTGACGAACAGCGCAACATATGGCGGCGGCGGCATCTACGGGCAATACAGCACGGTGGCCGCCGACAGCGTGTGGTCGTCATACGTCTTCGTCCACGAATTCGGGCACCACATTGCCGGCCTCGCGGACGAGTACTACACGTCGGACGTGGCGTACCTGCCCGCGGCGGATCGCGTGGAGCCCTGGGAACCGAACGCGACGGCGATGCTCGATCCGGCGGCGCTCAAGTGGCAGGATCTCGTCACGCCGGGCACGAGCCTTCCGACACCGTGGCCCAAGGACGAGTTCGAGCGGTACACGAAGGAGATTCAGCAGAAGCGCCGGGAGATCCGCGCCGCGAATCGACCGGAATCGGAAATGGACGCGCTGTTTCGCGACGAGGAAAAGCGCGACACAGCCCTGTTGAACGAGGGCGCGCACGCCGGCAAGGTCGGGGCGTTCGAGGGGGCGAACTACGAGGCCCGCGGCTTCTATCGTCCGCAGGCCGACTGCATCATGTTCACCCGCGACAACGTGCCGTTCTGTGTCGTCTGCCGCCGCGCAATCGAGCAGATTCTCGACCTCTATTCGCGATAGCGCCTGTCGCTCGCTTTCTCACGCCTGCACGCGCGCGCGTGCGACCGGCTTGACGCCGCGTGAGCGCATAAATCAGACTAGGCGCCCGAACGATACTTCTCAGACTGGAAGGGCGCATCATGCAGGACGATTTCGACAGCGAAATGGGGATTCCAGACGACGAACTGGCCGGCGAATCGGCGATGACCGAGGGAGACGCCCTCGGCGGTCACGACGCCGACGTCGAGCTCGAGGCGCCCGAGGCTGAAACGGTTGGTCGTGCGTCAGGTGGAGCGCGCGCGATGTCATCGGGCGCCGCCAAGGCAGCCCCCCGCCGCAAAGCGGCCCCGGCAGCCAGCAAGGGGGCCAAGAAGGCCGCCAGGCCGGCAAAGAAGGCGAAGGCCGCCAGGAAGAGCGCGAAGCCGGCGAAGAAATCCGCGAAGGCCGCCGCAAAGGGCGGATCGAAGAAAAAAGCCGTCAAGAAAAGCGCCGCGAAGCGTAAGGCCGGCAAGAAGAAGTAACCCGGCACCCGCCAATGATCGTGACACCGCGGTTCGGGCCCCGGTGTCACGTCGTCATTCGATGAGCCGTTCGAGATCTTCGCGTGGCCCTTGGCGATCGAGCCTGGTCGCGCTTGCCGTGCTCCTGCTCGCCGTCGGGGGCTGCCGGCGCCCGGCGTCGACGCAGGCAGACGCCCGCACATCTGCTGCGATCAATCAAGCCGCATCCCCGGAGCTTTCGAACCGGCGTCCGGATCTGCCGACCCGGGATCTCTCGATCGACGAATCGAAGGGTGGCCACACGCTCGCGCGCCACGTTGGAAAGACCGACGCCGAGCTTCGCGATCGACTGAGGCGCGAGCAGATCTCGAGCGCGTCGACCTACACCGACCGCGCCGCCGCGGAACACGCGGTCGGGGCGGCCCTGGCCGCTGGCGGCAGAACGCTCGACGCCTGGCAGAACCGGACCGGCCGGAGGCCGAATCTGGTGCTGCACTACCGCAGCCCGAACCACGAGCCCATCGGCCGGTCGCTCTCACGATCCCATGAAGCCGCGGAACCCGCGGCTCGCGCCCTCGTCGTCCTGCGATGGGACGAGCGCGCCGGTGATTTCTACGTCCTCACGTCGTATCCCGAGGCCGACCGATGAAGGCCGTGAACGCGTCGGACTTTCCCGAGCTGCAGCGGGCATTCACCGGCTATCTGCACGAAGATTTTCTCGAAGAATACGAAACGCCCGCCGACGCCCTGCGCGCGTTTCAGGACGATGCCGATGAGGCCGAGATCCGGAGGTTCAGGAAAGAGGCGCGCCGCTTTCTCGATCGAACGGCGGCGCTCGATTTCCAGGACGTGCGTGCGCTGATTGCACGTCTGGGCTGCCGGTGGACGCCGCCGTCGCGAAAGGCTCTCACCTCGATGTTGACGGACGCGATCGCACCGCCGGGTAGCCCTGCCGTGTGACGCGATGGATCTGCTCACCACGCTCGGACGCACGCTCGGCTTCTCCTTCGCGGCGGGCGTCAACCTGTACGCGACGGTCGCGATCATGGGACTGGCGAGCCGGTATCAGTGGGTGGCGTTGCCCGAGCAGTTCCGCATCTTCGATAACAAATGGATCATCGGCGCGGCGCTCGCGATGTACGTAGTGGAGTTCGTCGCCGACAAGATTCCATGGGTCGATTCGGTCTGGGATGCGGTGCACACCGTGATCCGGCCGGCCGGCGCCGCGCTCATCGCCGTGGCGTCGATCGGACACGCGCGGCCTGAGGTGCAGGCGGCCGCGGCGCTCGCCGGGGCCGCCCTCGCCTCGAGCAGTCACTTTGCCAAGGCAGGAACGCGCGTTGCCGCAAACACCAGTCCGGAGCCGTTCTCCAACTGGATCCTGAGCCTTTCTGAAGACGGATTCGTGATTGCGCTCGGCGTGCTGGCGTTGACGCATCCGATCGCCGCCGCGGTGATCGTGATCGCCGGCGTGGCGGTGATTCTCGCCTCGGCGAGCTGGCTGTGGAAGAAGCTCAAGAACCGCCGCAAAAGGCGCCGTTGACATCCTGTGGTCGCGGCGCGACGATGGCTTTCATGGGCCGCGCGCTGATTCTCGCGACGCTGATCGCCCTCGTCCCGGGCCCCGTGCGTGCGCAGCCGCAGAGCGTTCTGCACATCAAGATCGTCCTGGTCGACGCCGATGGGAAGGCGACGCCGGTGCCGCGTCACGCGCTCCTAATCAGCGACAACCCCGCGACTTCCGCGCCTCGCCGCGTCGTAACCTCACAGGACGGCACGGCCGATGTGAGACTGGCTCCTGGAAACTACACCGTCGAGTCTGACCGCCCCGTTGCGCTCAAGGGGAAGGCGTATCAGTGGACCCGGATCATCGACATCGCCGCCGGCCGCGATGCGGTCCTCGAGTTGACGGCGAACAACGCGGACGCCGCGCCCATCGGTTCGGCGGCAGCTGCCGACGCGGCGCCGCTGGAGGCCGATCCCTCGTCCGAGCTCTTGATGCGCTGGCGCGACAGCGTCGTCGCGGTCTGGACGCCGGCGGTCCGCGCGTCAGGATTCGTGATCGATGCGAAAGGGCTCATCGCGACGAATCAGCGTGTTGTCGGAAACGCGACGTCGGTCGAAGTGCAGTTCACGCCCGCGGTCAAGGTGGCGGCGAGAGTGCTGGCGGCCGATTCGGCGAAAGACCTGGCCATCCTGCAGGTCAACGCGAACGCGGTGGCGTCGATTCGACCCGTCACGCTCGCGTGCCCGCAGCCGGTGAAGCCGTTCGTGGCCAACCAGAAAATCTTCACGATCGGAAATCCCCTGGGCGAAGACAAGGACCTGGCGAGCGGTAGCGTGAACCGGATCGACAAGCAGGGCGCGGTATCCGATTTCAGGCTTGAACTCGACAATACGGGTGGACCTGTCTTCGCTGCCGACGGCAGCCTGGTCGGCATTTCATCGTTCATGGACGAGAAAGACCGGAGCCGGCGTGACGATTCGCGCGTGATCCGGATCGACGAAGCGTGTGACCTCGTCGCGTCCGCGGAGAAGAAGTCGAAGGATGCCGCGCCTCCCGCTGGAACCGCGCTTCCCGTGGAACCGGTGCAGGCGTTTCCCGTGGACGCGCTGAAAGACGCGGTCAAACGGCGGTCGGGTAGCCTGAATCCCTACCAGATCTCCTCGGGTGATTTCGACGTGGCGTTCATCACGCCCGTCCTCGTTTACGGGGCACAGGATCGCGCCGAGCGTACGGGCACGCGCAGACCGAGCGGCATCACGCGGGGGGCGGATGGCGAATTCACCTACGTGCGCGATCCGACCGACTACGGGAACTGGTCCGAGTACGTGGCGAAGGTGCCGCCGGTGCTGCTGATCCGCGTGACGCCGAGGCAGGTGGAGAGCTTCTGGACAACCGTGGCACGCGGCGCGGCGCAGACGCAGGGCGTGGCTCTGCCTCCTATCAAGCATTTCAAGTCGAGCTTTTCAAAGATGCGCGTCTACTGCGGCGACGCCGAGATCACGCCGATCCACCCGTTCATGATCGAGCAGCGCATCTCTGAGACCGACTCGATTAACGAGGGCCTGTTCGTCTTCGACCCCGGCGCGATCGGGCCGCACTGCGCGAGCGTCAAGCTGCTCATCTATTCCGAAAAGGCGCCGGAAAAAGGCGACACGCGGGTGGTCGATCCAAAGGTGCTCCAGCAGATCTGGCAGGACTTTGCGCCGTACCGGGCACTGAAATAAATCTGGCGTCAATCGATCGCAAAAGTTTGGCGTAAGTAAAACCCGCAGTGGCGCCCGGCATCCCCTGAGCGTAAGATTCGGGTTCCGTGACGCTGCCCCGCATCCTCATTGCCGAGGATCACGCCGAAACGCGCGAGCGAATCGCAAACCTGCTCGCTTCCGCCTTCGACATCGTTGCCGTCGTCAGCGATGGCCAGCGAGCCGTCGACGCTACGGTTTCGCTCCAGCCGACGGTCGTGGTGCTCGACATCTCCATGCCGGTGCTTGGAGGATTCGCGGCCGCGGCCCGAATCCGGACGTTGACGTGGGCGCCCGCCATCGTGTTTCTGACTGCGCACGACGACCCCGCGCTCGCCCAGGCCGCGCTCTCGCTGGGAGCATCCGCATTTGTGCTGAAGCGCAAGATGATGACGGAGCTCATCCCCGCGATTTACCGGGCGCTGAATGTGTCGCCCCGACGCGTTGACGAAGCGTATATCGGACCCGGCTCGATTCAGGGGCCGCGCGACCACGGCGTGTTCTTCTACGACGAGACCCTGTCGCTCTCGAGTACCGTCGCACGATTCATTGCAGATGGGCTCGCCGCGGATCAGGCGGCGCTCGTGGTCGGCACGCCGGCGCACAACGCCGCGATCATGGAACAGCTGACCGCGCTGGCACTGGATCCCGAGACGCGCATCGCGCAAGGTCATCTCGTCGTGTTCGATGCCGCCACGCTCCTGAGCCGCTTGCTGATCGACGGTATGCCGAGCCCGCGCCTGCTGAACGAAGAGGTCGCTCCCGTGGTCGAGAGAGTGACCGGCGGCCACAAGCGCGTCGTTCGCGCGTACGGCGAGATGGTCGATTTACTGTGGAGCAGCAACCGGGAATCCGCGGCGATAGCCATGGAAGCCGAGTGGAACCGGTTGGCCGCCCAGCGCCCGTTCCCGCTTCTGTGCAGCTACGCCAGAACCGGCGTCGATCACGCCGAGGGCTACCGGACGATCTGCGAGCAGCACACCCACGTCGTGTCGAGCGGCACCGCGATCGCCCTCACTTAAACGAGCGTTCCTGGTTCCTGGTTCCTGGTTCCAGGTTCTGGGTGCAGTGTCCAAAAGTAGTGCGAACCCGGAACCAAGCACCCGAGGCGCACGCTGAACCCGGAACCCGGAACTCTGAACCCACCGTCATGTAACAGATCCCGACGACCTTTCACCACTCATCAAAAGCTCGTCTCGCGCGATGAGGAGGGGTTATGAGTTCGTGGGTGGCTCGTCACGGCATGACGTCGGCGCAGTACCAGGCAGAGTTCAACTCGCTGGTCGGCCAGGGTTTTCGTCTGTCCGAAGTCAGCGGCTACGGCGTGGGCAGCCAGGCGCTTTACGCGGCCATCTGGGATAAAACCTCCGGGCCCGCGTGGGAAGCCCACCACGGCATGACGTCCGCCGCGTATCAATCCAAGTTCAACGAGCTGGTGGGGCAGGGTTTCAGGCTTCGCCAGGTGAGCGGGTACTCGATTGGCAGTCAGGATTTCTACGCCGCCATCTGGGACAAGTCGTCCGGGCCCGCCTGGGAAGCGCATCACGGCATGACGTCGACGGCGTACCAGGCCAAATTCAATCAGCTCGTCGGCCAGGGTTTCCGGCTGCGGCAGGTGAGCGGGTACTCGATCGGCAATCAGGATTTCTACGCGGCGATCTGGGACAAGTCGCCGGGACCGTCGTGGGAAGCCCACCACGGCATGACGTCCTCCGCGTACCAGGCCAGGTTCAACCAGCTCACCGGGCAGGGCTACCGCCTCGTCGACGTGAGCGGCTACTCGGTCGGCAGCACTGATCTGTACGCGGCGATCTGGGAGAAGGCGCCCGGTCCTCGATGGGAAGCGCACCATCGCATGAACTCGGATCAGTACCAGGGACAGTTCGATCAGCTCGTCGATCAGGGTTACCGGCTGAAATGGGTCAGCGGGTACACGATCGGCGGCTCTGCCAATTACGCCGCGTTCTGGCAGAGCGAGGCGATCAGCGACGCCGATGCGTCGACGATCGACTCCAAAATCAACACCTACATGACGCAGCAGTCGATCCCGGGTCTGTCCATCGCCGTGACGAAGAACGAGCGGCTGGTGTTTGCCAAGGGCTACGGTCTTGCCGACAAGAGCACTCATGCGCCCGTGACGCCGGACTCGATCTTTCGCATCGCGAGCATTTCCAAACCGATCACGGCCGTCGCCATCATGGAGCTCGTCAAGGCTGGCCAGCTGAACCTCGATAGCAAAGTGTTCGGAAACGGCGGCATTCTGGGAACCACGTACGGGACAAAACCGTACGCCAGCAACGTGAAGCAGATCACCGTGCGGCAGCTCGCGTCCCACACGAGCGGATGGTCCAACGATGGCGGCGATCCGATGTTCATGAACCTCTCCATGAGCCAGGCGCAGTTGATTGGCTGGGTGCTCGACAACCGGCCGCTCAAGAACGCGCCCGGCGCCGCGTACGAGTACCTGAACTTTGGCTTCTGCGTGCTCGGACGAGTGATCGAGAAGGTGAGCGGGCAAAGCTACGAGGCCTACGTCAAGCAGGCGGTACTGTCACGGTGCGGGATTACGCACATGCGGATCGGGGCGGAGACTCAGGCCGCGAAGGCGCCGCACGAAGTCACGTACTACGGTTCGGCGCCTTACACGCTGCTCACACATCGGATGGACGCACACGGCGGGTGGATCGCGACGCCGATCGATCTCTTGCGCATGATGGTTCGAGTGGACGGGTTTGCGCACAAGGCGGACATCCTCTCCGCCTCGAACGAGACCGCCATGAACACCGGTTCTGCCGCCAACCCGGGCTACGGGCTCGGCTGGGTCGTGGAATCAACCGACCGCGCGCACAACGGCGCGATGGACGGCTGCATGGGTTTCCTCGTGAGACGCAACGACGGGCTGTCGTACGCCGTGCTCGTGAACACGAGAGCGAGCGTCGACAACTTCGCGTGGGGCCTCAAGGGTGTGATCGACGGATTCATCGCCGGCATCAATTGGCCCGGCTACGATCTGTTCTAGCAAAGCACGTCGCGCCGAGGCACTTGGCACCTGGCACCCGGCACCGTGGCACTCGGCACCCCCTACTGGGGTGCCGCCGGCTGTGGAACCTCCTTGGGCTTGAGCGGCGCCTCTTCAGGCGCCTTACCCGCGGATCGAATGCTGACGAATCGTTTCAGCGTATCGAACCAGAACGGAGCGCCGAGCGACATCGCGGCCGCGGTGATCAACCAGCCAAGAAGCATCGGCCACAGGCCGAAGAGCACCTTCGACAGCTGCGTGCGATCGTGATCGCACCAGATCAGCGGCGTCGTCGGATCCAGCGAGGCGTCGCTCGCGGACGGTTTGCTGCCTGACGTCTGAGGGGCGGCGATTTGCGACCCGTCGTCGCCACAGCCTCGCCAGCCGATCGGCAGCCCCAGCGCGCCGATCTTCGTGCGCAGCGTATCGAACTGATCGTCGGCCGTCGGCCGCGCGACTACGCTCGCGTCGACGGGCGCTGCGACGTCGGCAACGGTCACACGAAATGTCTCGAGGCTTTCGCTCTTCACGTTCGTGTTGAGCTTTCCGAATACCTTGACCGTGTTCGAGCCGGCCGTGACGGGAAGGTCCAGCGATCTTGCCCATTTTGCCGGGTCGGCCTGAGCGCTGTCGGTGTTGAGGACGAGATACGCCGACTGCACCTCGACGTGAACCGCGGGTGGCGTCGCGCCCGGCGGAACGGCGATCGTCGCCGCGAGGGTCCCGCCCGGTTCGATGGTCACGGCTGAGAGGCTCACTTTCACGGACTTCGCATCGGCGGCTGGCGCGCTCGAGAAGTCGAGGCCCCGGCGCTCGAGCGTCGGGTGCGGTTCGTTCGCGTAGGCCTGCGCCTGCGACGCGATGCTCTGGCGAAGCGCGGGATCGCGATACAGCGTTCGGACGATCTGCAGCGCATCGACGTTGAGCGCCACGGCCAGCAGGAACCCGATCGCCGCCTGCCAGGCAGTCGTGTGCCGTTTGTACCAGCCGGCGACGCGATCCATCCCGTCGTTGAACCAGACCTCGACGTTCCGCCGGAAGCGATCAGTGTCGTCCGCGGCCTCGTCCAGGAGCGGCAGGAGCGTCCGCGCGAGATCCTTCACCTGGCTGTCGGCGTTGTTCAGGATGTTGCGGACATCCGTCGATGTGCTGAGAAACGCCTTCAGTTCGCCGGCGATCTGTTCAGGTGTTCCGGCGGAGAATCGGGAGAGGATCTCAGTGAGCGCGGCTCGCGCGCCGGCGGTCGCGTCGCCCTGCGGGACCTGAGCGACCGCGCCGGCAAGACTCTGGCGGAACGTCGGACAGTCAGCGGCCGCCGGGCTGTCGATCCATTGGGTGATCGCGGCGACTGCATCCGGCGACGACGTTTGAAGGCCCGCGATCGCCTGCTTCACGCTCGCCTTGAGCGAAGTGACGAGCGCATTGGCCGGCGCCGCGAACAGACGATCACGCAGCGCGACGATAGCGGCCCTGACTCCTGGGCCCAGCGTCGTGTCGACCGCTAAGCCGTCGAGTTGCGCCTTGACTGATTCAACATAGCCGAATGGGTTCTGCGACGCGCTGCCGGCCAGGCTCTCGAGCGCCTTGCGCACGTGATCGTCGACGTCGTGAGGCGTCCGGATCACGTCAATCAACGCCAGCGCGAAGGTCTTCGACGGAATGTAGGAGGGAATCTTCGAGCTGTCGACGTCCGACGACACCCAGATCGCCCTGACGAAACGCTGGCGCATCGCGGAACGACCGGCCTGGGGAGTGCCAGACGGTGAGGCCGTCTGTGGCGGCGCCGACGAGCCGACCGGCGCGAGGCCGCGAATCAGCGGGTGGTTGTAGAGCGCGTTGCGCGCCTCCTTGCTCTGCAGCAACTGCTCGATGCCGTCCCACAGATTCGCCGCGCGCCATTTGAAGAACCCGGCCAGCATCTCGCACACCGCGCTCACGAGCAGGCTGAGCAGCAGGAAAATGAGCGCCAGGCCGATCGCCACGTCGAGCGTAGGTGAGTTGAGCATCGAGACCCTCACGGCGTTGAGACGGACACGCGGCGAGGCTTCGCGGCGGCCCGTTTTTCCATGAAAAACCGGTATCCCCCTGATGCGCGAGCTACAGTAGACTTCAGCCATTGGCGAGTCAATGCGAACCAGTCCTATCGAGCTGCACCTGACGCTTGCGCCGCGGAGGCGCTTCGACGCGATTGACGTAAATGCCCGGATTGCACGCGAAGCCGGAGACGTGCTGCGCAGGCATTCGAGGGCGCTCTACTGCTCGCTGCACACGACGGCGGGCTATCTCGAGCAGAGTCTCTCGACCCGGCTGCGACACAGCCACGATGGCCCCTCGAAGTTCGTCGGATCGTTCGGCGACGTCTTTCCGCAGGGCGCCGAGTACCACCACGATCGCATGGAGATGCGCACCGAGCTGACCGATGCGCAGAAGGGCGTCGAGCCGCACAACGCCGACTCCCACCTCACCTACATCGGCGCTGGACTCCGGAACTGTGTGACGTACCAGACGCGGCCCGATGCGCCCGTGTACTTCATCGACCTCGATGGGACGAGCAGCACCGCCAGCCGTCAACGAACGACCATCGTGCTGGCGCACGACCACGAGCGGGTCGTCGCGCAGACATCCGTTCGCATCCCGGTCTCCAAGCATCCGATCGATTCCGTGAACCTCGCCGACTCGAAGTTCGGCCTGCTCGATCAGGTGAATGCGCTGCTCGCGCGCACGGGCCTCGAGCGCGGCCGCGTCGATCTCATGCTCGAACCGGCGGAGCGCCACGTCGGGCTGACGGTGAACGAGTACGAAACATTGCTGATGCGCCACGATCTGGTCGACGTGCTGCGGAACCCGCTGCACTTCGCGAAGGTCAAGGGGCTCAGCATGATCGACCATCCTCGTCAGATTCCCGGCAAGACCCTGAGCTACGCGAAATACGACGGTGTGCGCGTGCTGAACTCGCTGATGGAAACGCTGCGCCTCGATCAATCGTCGCTCGAGCGGCTGGTGGCAAAGATCATGGCGTTCCCGGCGCGGCGATTCATCCGCTCCCGGCGCGTGAGCTTCTTCGCGGCGCAGGAGCCGGGTGCGGCCGCGGCGCGCGTGGTTCGCGGCACCTATCAGAGTCCGATCCTGGTGCAATGGCAGACCGCCGAACGCGAAGAGCGCCGTCTGTCGATCGCGATCGTCGAATTGTCGGCCAACAGTCGATAACCGGCGAAGGCCTCGCGTCATGAACGCGGTGATCCATCCGGCGCGAGTGGGATCGGTTGCCCGTCGGACGACATCGCGGCGCTGGCCGCTCGCCCTCGCCGCGGCGATGTATGCCGCCTATCTCGCCCTGACGATCGCCGCGGACTGGCAGACGCTCGAACCGCTCAATGCGACATTCGATGTTACTGAGTCGGGATTCGTGCTCGATCGCATCGCGCCCGGATCACCGGCGTCGCGCGCGGGCCTTCAGAACGGCGACCTTCTGACCAGGATCGATGGCCACAACGCGCACGGCGTGCTCGCGTGGACATCGGCCGTGACTCGTCTCACGCCGGAACATCCCATCCAGGTTGTCTACGAACGAAACGGCGCATCTCACGAGGCGTCTCTCGCGTTCAACCGGCGAAGCGAACCACTCTGGAGCTCGCTCTCAGGCAGCATTCTCATCGTCGATCGCATCATCCAGTGCGCCACGCTGATCGCGGCCATCTTTATCGCCTTCCGCGCCGAGCGCGTGACAGCTCTGCTCGGGGCGTGGTTCCTGGCGACGGTGGGCGTGTTCTCGACGGCGATGCCGCCGGGGTTGGCGGCGCTGTGGCGGAACCTGCCGCTGCCGCTCGCATTGCCGCTGTTCGTGCCTCACGTGTGCGTGTACACCGTCGGTGCGGTCCTGTTTGCGTTCTGCGCGTCCCTTCAATCCCGTCCGGGTCGCCTTCGATCGGTAGCGATCGCGCTTGCGCCGTGGATTCCGGTCGTCATCTGGCTCGTGATGTTTCTGGCGCGCCTGCTCTACGATCCTGCACGGCTGCCGATCGACTTCGACGTCGTGCCGGCCATCGTCGCGCTGAACGTCGTGTATGTCATCTGCGGCTTGACCGCGCTGTGGTTCAACTATCGGCGCATCCTCGACGTCAACGATCGCCGGCGGGTCCGCATCGTGGTCGCCGGCACCATCGTCGGCACCTTGTTCGGCGCTCCGGCGATCGCGTCGCTGTGGCTCGGTCCGTCCGGCGGACCGCCGTCGATGTTCGACCCG
>DASSGK010000600.1:0-3625 GCA_035693505.1 Vicinamibacterales bacterium | reverse complement strand
TGTCGTCGCCTGCAACGAGCAGAACGGGAATCCAGCGGCGATCAACTGGCGCCGCGTCACCGAAATCGAAGGCGGCTGGTATCCGAAGGCCGAGCGCTCGTACATGTCCGTCGGTTGTCATCACTGTCTCGAGCCGACGTGCCTGCAAGGCTGCCCCGTCGACGCCTACAAGAAAGATTTTTCAACGGGCATCGTGCTCCACAGCGCCGACGCGTGCATCGGCTGCCAGTACTGCACGTGGAACTGCTCGTACGGCGTGCCGCAATACAACCCCGAGCGCGGAGTGGTCGGCAAATGCGACATGTGCCACAGCCGCATCGGCATGGGGCAGTCGCCGGCATGCGTCTCGGCATGTCCGAGCGGCGCGATCCAAATTGAAATCGTCAACATCCAATCGTGGCGCAAGGCCGCCGGCACGGCGCAGTCGCAGACGGGATTGCCGTCGGGCGATCAGAGCGTGTCGACGACGCGGATTACGTTGCCGGCGAGTCTTCCTCCGAACGCAAAGCCTGTCGATCTCGTGCACGTCCAACCCGGCGAGCCGCATTGGCCGTTGGTCGTGATGATGGTGTGCACGCAACTGTCCGTTGGGGCGTTTGCGGCGATCTGGGCGCTGCAGTTGTCGTTCCGATCGTCGCAGCTTGGCGTTGCGGCGTTTACGTCGTTGCTCGTCGCCAGCCTCGCGCTGGGAGCGTCGACGCTCCATCTCGGTCGTCCGATTTACGCGTATCGCGCGCTGAAGATGTGGCGGCGCTCCTGGCTGAGCCGCGAAGTACTTCTCTTCTCCGGGTTCTCGCTTGTCGCGTGTCTTTACGCCGCCGCGCTCTGGATGCAATGGCCTGGCGGCCTTGCTCTCGGTGCGTTGACGCTCGCCCTTGGTTTCGGCGGCGTCACGGCGAGTGCCTGCATCTACCGTGTGCCGTCGCGGCCCGCCTGGAACACGCCGCTGACCCTCGTCCAGTTCAATCTGACGGCGCTGACGCTCGGTCCGCTGTTTGTCGCGGCGATCGGCGCGGGTTCGGCGCGGGCGCTGACGGTCTCGGCCGCGGTGACGGCCGGCGCACAGTTTGTGGTCCTCGCGACGAAGTTCTTCAACTTGAGCGGCAGCGAGACGAGCGAGCTCCGGGCTTCATCAAAGCTTTTGGCCACTACCTTCCGCCGCCACCTCATCGCCCGCGGAGTGTTGCTCGCGCTCGGTGCCATCTCGCTGCCGCTGTTCACATCGGATCCCCGCGTCCTCTGGATCGCGTTCGCCCTCGTGCTGGCGAGCGAGACCATCGGCCGCTACTTGTTCTTCGTCAGCGCAGTGCCGAAGCACTTGGCGGCACCGTATCTCGGAAGCGAGGCCGCGTGAGCGGCTTCAGCTTCAAGCGCGCGCTCGGGCTCGACATCCTCGCCGATCGCTACGCGTACGCGACCGATCCCGTCGCAGGCTACACGGCCGCGAAGCGGGTGCCCGACCGCTGGGTGCCGACGACGTGTGGTTATTGCTCGGTCGGTTGCGGGATGTTCATTGGCGTGAAGAACGGCCGCGCTGTCAGCGTTCGAGGCAACCCAGATCATCCGGTCAATGCCGGCGTGTTGTGTCCGAAGGGACTCGCCGAGCACGAAACGATTCACGTCGCGTCGCGCGCGGATCATCCGCTGATGCGAAAAACCCGGAACTCTCGATTCGGGCGCATCGGATGGCCCGACGCGATGCAGCTGATGGCGGCGCGTTTTCGCGACGTGCAACGACGACACGGCAACGACGCCGTCGGAATTATCAGCACGGGACAGCTTGTGACTGAGGAGTTCTACGCCCTCGGCAAGCTGGCCCAGCTGGGACTCGGCACGCGGAACTACGACGGCAACACGACGCTGTGTATGGCGACCGCCGTGTCAGGCTACAAACGCACGTTCGGCAGCGACGGCCCGCCAGGGGCGTACGAGGATCTCGAAAAAGCCGACGTCATCCTGCTGATCGGCGCAAACATCGCCGACAACCATCCGATTCTCTGGCAGCGGCTCGAGGCCAATCCCGCGAAGACGCTCATCGTCGTCGATCCGCGCGTGACGAAGACGGCGATGCTCGCGGACGTCCATCTGCCGGTGAAGCCCCGATCGGACCTCGCACTCGTCAACGGGATCATCCACATCCTGATCGAGAGCGACCTGATCGATCACGAGTACATCGATGCCCACACCGACGGATTCGAAGCGCTCTATGAATCGGTGCGCGAGTACCGGCCGGAGCGAGTCTCAGAAATCACCGGCCTGCCGATCGACCTGATCTACCGGACGGCGTCGCTCTATGGCAATGCGCGCGCGGCGTTCATCGGCTGGACGATGGGCGTAAATCACAGCTCGAAGGGAACCGAGACAGTCAACGCGATCAATAACCTCGCACTCATCACCGGCAACATCGGCCGCACCGGCGCGGCACCGTTCTCCATCACCGGCCAGTGCAATGCGATGGGTACACGCGAAGCCGGCTTTACATCGTCGATGCCGGGCTATCGCAGGTTCGAGGACGCCGGCGACAGAGAAGCACTCGCGGCAATGTGGAACATCCCCGTCGAGCGTATCCCGACGTCGCGAGGGCTCGCGTATCCCGACATCATCGAAGCCGCTCTCGAAAAGAAGATTCGCGCGCTCTGGATCATTGCTACCAACCCCATCGTGTCGTTTCCGAACCTCGGCGTCCTCAGCCAGGCGCTCGAGACGCTCGAATTTCTCGTCGTGCAGGACGGCTTTCATCCGACGCCGACGACCGAGTTCGCCGATCTCGTGCTGCCGGCCGCCATTTGGGGCGAGAAAGAAGGGACGTATACGAATTCCGAGCGGCGCGTCAGCAAAGTGAACCGAGCAGTCGCACCGCCCGGCGAATCGCGAAGCGACTTCAACATCTTTCTCGATCTTGCGTCGGCTCTCGGATGTCGAGAGGAGTTGTTCCCGGGCTGGACGACGCCGCGCGACGCATTTGACGAATGGAAGCGTGTGTCGGCCGGACGGCTCTGCGACTACTCGGGCATGACATACGAAGGCATCGAAGAAAGCGGCGGCATTCAGTGGCCGTACCGGGCCGGCGATGTGGGCGACGATCCGAAAGCCGTTCGCAGGCTCTACACCGACGGGCGCTTTCAAACGGCGGACGGCAAGGCGCGTCTGCTGGCGACGAAATGGGAGCCATTCTCGGAGCCGCCGAACGGAGAGTTTCCGTTCGTGCTCAATACCGGTCGCACCGTCGAGCACTGGCATACGCGCACCAAGACCGGCTGCGTGCCGATTCTCGAGCGGCTGTCACCGCGGCCCTGGCTCGAGATGAATCCGCGTGACGGCCGCGCGCTCGGCCTCAAGCCGACTGAGCGGGTCAACGTGTTCTCGCGCCGCGGCGTGATTCGCGATCTCGACCTGCGCCTCACGGAAACAGTCGGCACAGGGCAGGTGTTCGTGCCGTTTCACTGGGCAGAAGCAAACGCGAATCAGGCGACGCAGAGCGAGTTCGACCCGATTTCTCGAGAACCCAATTACAAACAATGCGCGGTACGTGTGGAGCGATCGCGATGAAAAAGCTGGTGGTCGTCGGCAACGGCATGGCAGGCGTGGCGTGCCTCGAACAAATCCTGAAGTACGAGCCGCAGTT
>DASSGK010000599.1:0-4891 GCA_035693505.1 Vicinamibacterales bacterium | reverse complement strand
GACGGTGACGCCCGCTCCGAGCAGCAGTCGGAAACTCCTGGGCAGCACACCCGCCACGGTCCTCACACTGTTATTGATCTCGATCCTCCGGCCAACGATGTCAGGGCTACTGCTGAAGTCTCGTCGCCACACGTCGTCGCTGATGTCGACCGCGTTCAGCAACAGGTTTCCGTGATCCGGACGCGATACGCTGCCGCCGACGGCCGGCGCCACGCCAAGCGTCTCAAGGAAATTCTCGCTGACTGCCGCAGCCCTCACTGCACGTATTTCGTCCGCTGACGTGAGGTTGCCGTCGGATTGATACACGCTGGCCACCGACTCGAACAGATCGGTTCGGTCCTGGAGCGCCGCCTTTTCTTCTCCGGTGAGCAGGGGTTGCTGCGAATAGCCGCGAAGGTCGGCGCGGAACAGCACGATGCGGTTCGGCTCGCGGTAGGGAAGCGGCGTCAGCAGGATGCCTTTCACGACCGAAAAGACCGCGGTTGTCGCGCCGATACCGATCGCCATCAAGCCGAGTGCGGCGGCGGCGAACGTCGGACTCCGTCTCAACCCGCGAACAGCAAAGCGCACGTCACGAAAGAACGTCATCTTCGCCCGTTCCCGCAAGTTCAATACCGTCTGATCGTTCGAACAATGACCGGATTTCCATGCGTCTCAATCGGACTGCTGTTCGCTAATGGGGCTCAAGTGTTCGATAACGCAAGAATGCCGTACGGATCGTCCTGGCTTCGTTTCAACGGCAGCGTGACGGACACCAGCACCCCGTGGTGCGCATCCTCCATACTGAGGCGGAACCCGTCTCCGTACAGCATGCGGAGGCGCGCTTCGAGACTGGAGAGGCCGATGCCGAATCCCGGTCGTGACGAACGTGCCGCCAACGGCGGGCCGTCGTTGTAGACCGTGAGCGTGAGCGTGTCGCCGGAAGCCGCCGCGCCGAGGCGAATGGCGCCGCGACGGGCCCGTTGCGAGATGCCATGTTTGATCGCGTTATCCACAATCGGCTGCAGCACGAGATTCGGCACGTGGCACGCGAGCAGCGCGCTCGGAATGTCGACGATCACCTCGAGCGCCTCTCCAAATCGGAGACGTTGGAGGTCGAGGTACTTTTCGGCGAATTCGAGCTCGTGGCCGAGGGGCACCGACACGCCGTCTGACGCGCGCAGCACACGCCGAAGACAGTCGCTCAAGCCGGCAAGAGCTCGCACCGCGATGTCGTTCTTCTGGTCTCGGACCAGCCCGGCAACGGCGTTGAGCGCGTTGAACAAGAAATGAGGCTCGAATTGCTGCTGAAGAGCGTGTAACTGCGCCCGGGCCAGCTGGTCGTTCAGGCGTGCCGCTTCGGCCTCCTGTCGGAGCAGACGGTCCCGCGCCCCCAGCGCATAGCTTCCGCCTACGGTTCCCGCGTAGAGAAAGACCGTTTGGAGCAGCCCGTTCTGGAAACGGACGAACCACAGGAGCACGAATGGTGGCGGATGAGGCCTCGTCGCCCACGGATTGGCCAGGCTCTCGAGCAGCGCGACCCACGCCGCCGTCGTGACGGCGAGGGCAACGCACGCGCCAATGTGCATCGCGATGTACCGCAACGACGCGCCCGCGTCCGGCGGATAGCCCCGTGCCGCCCGCAAGATCAGAGGCGTCGCGAGCACCCACGGAACCCAGGCCAGTAACTCAGTGACGAAGAGTCTGGCCCACGCGTGATGCATGCCCTGTGACCGCATCACGAACACGGTTTGAGTGGCGCCGATCAAGCCAATTCCCAGCCACGCGGCGGCGCTCCAAAGCCAGGCGCGTGAGCCGGCGCCATCCGGGTGCGCTGACATGCGCCTCGGATTGTAATCCGCGCCACAACGCGTGCCGCCGCTTTGCAGCGAGTCCCCAGCCGCGTGCAGCCAGTCGCCTTGCTCGCCTCGCCTCGAGCCCCGAGACTGGACGAGGATAAAGAAGTCGTTCATGGAGGCCTGAATGAATCGCATCGGACAGGACTCCTCTACAAAGACCAGATCGCGATCGAGACGCCATTTGGAACAAGGGTGGGGGAGACGTCGTTTGAAGACTATCGTGACGTGGGCGGTCTGAAACTGCCGGTACTTGATCGTCACGCACTACATGGAAGACGAGAATCTGTTCAAGATTTCAGAGATACAAACCAACGTCAACGTGGACCCCGCGAAGTTCGACCCGGGGAATCCGAAGGAGCGCCACGGCGTCGGGCGGTGAACGCGGACGCCTCCCGTCATGTACGGTTCGGCCTGGCGCCGCTGGTGGCGCGCGATCGCTGCTGACGATGGAGTTCCTGATCGCCCTGAACGGCAAGATCTCGGGGTGGTCAGGCCAGGAGAAGGCGCCCTGGTCTCGGGGAGCTGCTCGCGCGTGAACGACGTTCTGACGCGTCTCCTTCCGACCGCCGAATCCGCGAGACTGTTGCGAGGCGTGACGGCCGTCTTTCTCGCGGTCGGCCTGCTCGCAGCCGCGCGGATGGCCTGGGACGTCGCCACCGATCTCTATGCGCGTCAATTCTGGCCGCATGCCTCCGGAGAGCTGACGTCGATCTCGGAACAGACCTCGGCAGGCGTGGCTCGGGCGACCCGTCGAACGCGCTATTGGGTTCAATTCGACGTCCGGTATGTCGTGCCGGCAGGCCGATGCAGCACGGAAGTGACGGACGGAGGCGAGCGCGGCCTGGGCGCGTGCATCGGAACGGTTCGGACGAGAAGCACGCAGTCCGCGCACAGCGCGGGACGATGGATGCGCGAGACCTTTCAGGAACGAGCGGTCGAAGTCCTCTACGATCCCGCCGGGTCCGAGATCAAGATTGTGGGCGAGCCGGTCTGGTTGCGGTATCAGTGGGACCTGATCGGTGCGCTGACGATCTGGTTTGTAGTATTTGGCGGCGGCTTCGCTGTGAGTCAACGCCGTCTGAGCGGGTGAGGGTGATCGATATGGTGTTGTTCGAATGCATGCCGGCGATTTGCGTGGCGGCGAGCATGGCGGCGGCGGCGCAAAGCCCTTTCGTCGGCGAGTGGAAGCTTGACCCGTTGAGAAGCAGAATGCCCGATGAGATGAGGGTTCGCAGTGAAGGCGGCAACAAATACGCGGTCGATTTTGGCGCGGGCGCCGAGACGATTGTGGTGGATGGGAGCGATCAGCCGGGCCTTGACGGGACCGTTCTTTCCGTGAAGGCGGAGACGCCAGACACATGGATCGTTGAGCGCAAGAAAGGCAACCGGTTGCTGCTCAAGGCCAGGTGGAAGCTATCGCACGACGGCAGTACGCTCACGGACTATTACCGTGAGTTCGAGGCAGACGGTTCGACGCTCAGCATGGATTACGTCTACCAGCGCACGAGCGGAGGTACTGGCTTCGCATCAGACTGGCAGAGCATCAGAGAGACGATGATCACGCCCTTTCTGATCCAGATCACGGAGTTCCAGGGCGACGGCCTCTCTTTCGTTACTCCCTCGGAGCACAAGACCAGAAACCTGAAGTTCGACGGCAAGGACTATCTGAACGAGGGGTCGAACGCGCGCCGAGGTGCTTCTTCCTCTATCCGGCGTGTGGACGAGCGCACTGTGGTGATCACCGACAAGGCCGGCGACAAGGTGACGGATACCGAGGATATTGCGCTCTCAGCCGATCTGAAGACCTTGACGATTACGGTGCACATTGTGGGCCGCGATAAACCGAATGTGCTGGTGTTCGAACGGAAGTAGCCGCACAAATCGTCGCACTCACTGAACAAGTGGTCGCGAGTGAACGTCCTCCTGCGAATCTGTCCATGGCGAATTCCAAATTCGTGAGCATTCGCGGTCCGTTTCGCGATCTTGGTAGGATGCCTCGTGCGCGATCTGGCCGTCCTGCTTCTGCATTTGCTGGCAACGGTTGCCCGGCTTGCCCGATCCGGCGGCGTCCGCTCGCCATTCACAGGGGAGGACACCTTGTTTTCGACGTCGATGGCTCTCATGGCGAGATACCGACACGCGATCCTTTTCGCGGTGCTCCTCGGCGTGGCGTCTGTCGTCCAGCCGCAGCCGCAGGCGCAAACGCCGACCGACGTGACAGGGGAGTGGGAGGCGTCCTACCAGACGCCGCTCGGTCCGCAGGAACTGAAGATCTATCTCACGCAGGAAGGTCCCAGGATCTCCGGGCACACGAGCTCGGAGTATGGGGAATCGCAGGTCCGCGGCACGATTAACAGCCAGGATATCCAGTTCACGTTCCAGTCGACTGACGGCGGGCGCGCGATCGACGTCCGGGTGACCGCGAAAGTCGAAGGCGAGCGCATGCGCGGCATCGCAAAGATCGGCGACCGCGCTGAGGGCGCGTTCACCGCGGAACGCACGGCCAGCTAAGCGACCAATCCGAGTTCTCGGCGAACTGCACCCACGAGCTTCGTCTCGAGTCGATGGCCGCACGAGTCGAATGGATCCCGTCGTTGGTTTTGCGGACGACACATCACTTGTGACCGGCAACTTCCGTCACCACGTTCCAGACGTATTGCACGAACGGCAGCAGGGACGAGACCGCGAGGCGCTCGACGTCGCCGTGCGCGCCGTAGTCGAGCGCATCCTTATCCGTCGACGCGGGGCCGATGCCGTAGGATGGAATGCCCTTCGCGCGAAGCTGCGCTTGATCGCTCGCACCGGTGGACATCGACGGCAGCACCGTGGCACCGGGATAGATCTGTCCGGCGACCTGCCGCATCACGCGATACATGCCCGTCTCGAGCGACGAGGCTGGGGACGGCGGCCGGGTCTGCGGCATGGCCACGATCTTCACGGCCGGGTCGTTGATGACCTTTGCCATCGCCGCGTAGAGCTTGTCGATGTCCTCGCCAGGGAACGCGCGAATATCGAGCGTGGCCTCGGCTTCCGAAGGAATCACATTGGGCCCC
>DASSGK010000598.1:0-2282 GCA_035693505.1 Vicinamibacterales bacterium | reverse complement strand
GGATCACTGACCGTCTACATCCAGAAGGACTCGCCGGGAAAGGCGAAGGAAGCCAACTGGCTGCCCGCACCGGACGGCCCTATTTATCTGGTGATGCGTCTCTACTGGCCGAAGGACACGCCGCCATCCATTCTTCCGGCGGGCGACGGAACCTGGAATCCGCCTCCAGTCACGCAAGTGAATTAGGGGCGTCGAACAACCGCGCACGACCCCTGAACCAAGGTCCAGTACCGGCGTTCGGGCCTCGCGAGTACCGTCGCGGGATGCCAACGGGGGAGGCGCCGCTGCTTGCGGTCGTGGACGATGACGCGGATGTACGCGTCGCGTTGACTCGTCTCATCTCATCGGCGGGATTCACGGTGGAGACGTTCGGGTGCGCAGCCGACTTCCTGAAATCGGTCGACGATCATGAACCGGCTTGCGTCGTGCTGGATCTGCATATGCCCGAGGTAAACGGTTTCGACGTTCAGGTCGCTCTCGCGCGCTATCACGCACGCGTTCCCGTGGTCGTCATCACGGGTCACGACACGGCCGAGAACCGAGCGCGCGCGCAGCGGTTCGGCGCGAGCAGCTACCTCTGCAAACCCGTCGATGGTGACGCGCTGCTGGCAGCCATTGACAACGCCATCGACTCAACCCAAGGAGATCCATGATGAGCAAGCGATTCCTTCCAGCCATCGCGGTCGTCACCGCAGTCGCAGCCGGCGTCGTATTCGCGCAGCAGTTTCCAATTCTCGACGCGGTAGCGAGCAAGGTCGTTCAGAAATACCAAACCTCGAGCTGCGAGCAGCTGTGGGAGAAGAAGGGGCAGCCGAAGGGACCCGAGGAGCAGCGGATCATCGGCATGCTCAAGAGCGACGCGGCGATGCGCACGGAATTCCTGAATCGTGTGGCGGCGCCAATCGCGAACAAGATGTTCGAGTGCGGAATGATTCCGTGACCATCGCGGCGTCGATCGCCAATTCGAGGAGCAAACGATGAAGATGCTTCACGCTTCCTGCCGAAAGTGGTTGCTGCCGTTCTCGATCCTCGCTGCGCTCGTCGCGTGGCTTGCACTGCTGACGAAGGTGGGCGCGCAGACGCCAGCGCAGCCTGCCGCGCCCGCAGCCCCCGCCGCTTCGTCCGCAAAGCCGGCGGCTACGGCGAAGCCTGCCGCAAAGGCGACGCAGAAGTCCGCAAAAAGGACATCTGCCTCCGACTTCAAGCTGATCCTCGAACCGCGTGCGATGGACCTGCTGAAGGCGACGAGCGCCAAGCTCGCCGCGGCGAAGTCGATGTCGTTCACGGCGACGGCCGGCTACGAGTATCCGAGCAAGCTCGGGCCACCGATCGTCTACACGACGCGCTACGACGTGACGATGCAGCGGCCCGACAAGCTGCGCATCCTCATCCCGGGCGATGGCCCCGCGTCCGAGTATTACTACGACGGCAAGACGGCAATCGCCTACGCTCCGGTCGAAAACCTCGCCGCGATCGCCGACGCCCCGCCGACGATCGACGCGACGCTGGAAGCCGCGTACAAGAATGCGGCGATCTTCTTTCCGTTCGAGGACCTGCTCGTCGCCGATCCATACGCCGCGATGACGAACGGCGCGATTCTCGCGTTCTATATCGGTCCCTCCGGTGTGGTCGGCGGCGTGAAGACCGACATGGTCGCCTGGGCGAACAACGACGTGTTCCTCCAGATCTGGATCGGCGCCGACGACAAGCTGCCGCGCCGGATCCGCGCGATGTACCGCGCCGACCCGCTCGCGCTGCGGCACGAGATCTTCCTCACCGATTGGAAGCTCGACCCGGCGGTGACGCCCGACATGTTCACGTCGGCGAAGGCCCAGTCGGCTGGACGCATGACATTTGCCGCTCCGGCGATGCCCACGGGGATGAAGCCGCTGACAGTAAAGAAGACAGCAGCGGCGACATCCGCGAAGCCGCAGGCCAAGGCGAATTGACGGGAGATCTCCATGATGAAGACGACGATCGCTGTTACGGCCGCGTTCGTGTTGCTCGCAGCAACTTCCGATCCGGCGCAGGCTTTTTCACGCGGCAACCGCGCCGGCGGCAGCATGAGCCACAGCCCTGGCGAGACCAGCCACGAAAACCGCTGGGGCGGAAGCAGTGAGCATGTTGCCGGCGAAGGGACCGAGCACACGAACATGTATGGCGGCAACACCGCTCACGCCTATGGCGGAGGTACCGAGCACACCAACATGTACGGCGGCAGCACCTATGGCAAGTATGGCGAGGGCGCGTATCACACGTATCCTTCAGGCGCGACCGCCTAC
>DASSGK010000597.1:0-11668 GCA_035693505.1 Vicinamibacterales bacterium | reverse complement strand
GGCGCCAGAGGCTGCACGCCGGAAACGTGCGGATTCCGGGATCACCACAAGGATCTCGCGAAGCTTCATGCCGAGGTCTTCGGCGTCAGCACGCAGTCGACCGAGTATCAGCAGGAGATGGTCAAGCGGCTCGAAGTGCCGTTCGAAGTGCTCAGCGACGAACACTTCGCGTTCATCAAGGCATTACGCCTGCCCACGTTCATCGTCGACGGGATGACGCTGAACAAGCGCCTGACCTTGATTGCCAGAAACGGACACATCGAACACGTCTTCTATCCTGTTTTTCCGCCCGACAAGCACGCAGACGAAGTGATCGCCTGGTTGAAGCAGCATCCCGTGTAAGAAGAAACCGCCGACCCACCTGACCTACCCGACCCACCTGACCTACCGTTGCGTGAGTACCATCAGAATCGTCAAGACCGTCATCACGATCACCGTCGTCCAGGCGACGATGTTGAAGCCGCGCGAATTCACATGCTCGCCCATCAGTTCCCGATCGTTGGTGAGCATCAGCATGAAGATCAGCACGAGCGGCAAGACGACGCCGTTCGCGACTTGCGAGAGAACGGCGACATATACGAGCGGCAGCCGCGGGACCAGCAGCACGCCGGCGCCGAAGACGATCAAGAGCGTGTACAGCCAGTAGAAGACCGGCGCTTCGTGGAATTTCTTGTCGAGGCCGGACTCGAAGCCCAGGCCTTCGCAGACGGCGTACGCCGTCGAGATCGGCAGGATCGACGCCGCGAAGAGCGATGCGTTGAACAGGCCCGCCGCAAAGAGGAGGTATGCGTACTCGCCGACCAGCGGACGCAGCGCCTGCGCCGCGTCTGCGGCGCTCCCGATATCGTGATGTCCGCTGGCGTACAGCGTTGCTGCGCAGGCGACGATGATGAACCACGCCACCACGTCGGTGAACAGGCAGCCGAGGATCACGTCCCACCGCGACGCCGCGTACTGCCGTGCCGTAATGCCTTTCTCGACGATCGACGCCTGCAGGTAGAACTGCATCCACGGCGCGATCGTCGTCCCGACCAGCGCGATGACCATGAACAGGTAGCCGTAGTTCCTGATGCCGGTTGCCGACGGACGGCTGAACGTGGCCAGCGCCGCGGTCTTCCAGTCGGGGTGCGCCAGCAGCCCGGCGACGATGTAGCACACGTAGAACCCTGACGCCGCGAGGAAGACCTTCTCGATGCTGTCGTAGGTCCCGCGCACGACCAGCGCCCACACGATGGCCGCGGATACCGGCACCACGATGTACTTCGACCAGCCGAACAACTCGAGGCTGCTCGCCACGCCGGCGAACTCAGCGACCACGTTGCCGAAGTTGGTCGCGACCAGCGCCAGCATCAGCCAGAACGTGACGCGAAAGCCAAACTCCTCGCGAATGAGGTCGCTGAGACCCTTGCCCGTCACGGCACCCATTCGCGATGCCATTTCCTGCACGACCACCAGCGCGATCGTGATCGGGATCATGGTCCACAGCAGCGAGTAGCCGAACTGAGCGCCGGCCTGCGAATAGGTGAAGATGCCGCCGGCGTCGTTGTCAACGTTGGCCGTGATGAATCCCGGTCCGATCACCGCGATCAGCAGGACCATCCGTGCGCGCCATTTCTTGAGCCCGTCCATCACGACGCTCAATCCTTGTGGCGCAGCATCGCGATCACGTCATCGGCCGTGATGATGCCGGCGAGCCGTCCGTGTTCGTCGACGACGGCGAGTGTGACCAGGTTGTATTTGTCGAAGATTGCGGCGACCTCGTCCTGCGGTGTATCGCGCGCGCACGCCCGGTACGGATCGCTGAGCTCCGACAGCTGAACGGCCGGAGACGAGATCGCGATCTTCACGAGCGGCACTGCACCGACGAGCTTCTGTCCCGGTCCCGTGAGGTAAATCGTAGCGACCGCTTCGGCGCTGCCCTCGAACGCTTTCAGCGCCTCGATGGCATCGTCGACCACCGAGGTCTCGGGCACGGCGATGAACTCGGTCGTCATGCGCCCAGCGGCCGTGTGCTCGCTGAACTCGAGCAGCTGCGTGACCTCCTGCCGCTCGTCGGGCTCCATCTCCTGCAGGATTTCGTCGGAGTCCTTTTCCGTGAGCTCGCCCAGCAGGTCGGCCGCCGCGTCGGGATCCATTTCCTCGACGATGTCCGCGACACGATCCTTGTCCAGCGACTCGACGATCGACACCTGGATGTCGGGATCGATCTCCTCGAGCGCCTCGGCCGCCACTTCCTCGTCGATCGTTTCGAAGACGGATTCGCGCTCGGCCGGCGGAAGATCCTCGACGATGTCGGCGATGTCGGCCGGGTGAAGCTGCGCCAGACCTTTGTAGGCGATCTTGAGCTTGACCCGGCGGGCTGGGTCGGTCTCGAGCAGGTCGACGAACTGCCATGGAATCACGCGCGGCGGAATGCGCTCGAGCAGGGCGCGCAACGTGAAGGACGGGACGATGCCCTTGGAGAGGCGGCGCACGGCGCCGCGGGCACCGACGTCGACCGCGACGACGCTGATCAGGAGGTGGCTATTGACGGGCGTCGACTCGAGCTCGACGTCGTTGACGCGGACGACCTTGCGTCCGTGGATGTCGATGATTTGCTGATCCAGCAGGTCGCGTTTGAGGAGCAGCAGGCCGTCAGATGGCGCGAAGCGTTCCCAGTTGGCGGCGTCGCTGGCGGCCCGGACGGTAGCACCCGCCGACGTGATGGCATCGGGCGGCAGCATGCACTCGCCCGCGGCCGTTTTGATGATCAGGAACGCGATGCGGGTCGGGTGGTCCTGCGGCGCAACGGCGATCTCGCGCACCCGTCCGCGGACGGCGCCGGTAGCGTCGCGCACGGAAGCGCCGAGCAGTTCGGACAGAGCGACGAGCGACATGGACCTGTGTCCGCGAGCGGAGGCATCTCGATCTGATTCAGCATAACAGCATTCCTAGTGCACATGCGTCATAGAAGTGCGTAAAGGACGCCATCGCAGGAATACGTGAAAGGATCGCGAGCCGTCGAAGAACAGTTTCATGTCGTCCGACATGCGATAGACCGTGAAGTCGGCGCCGATGCCCAGGCGGCCCCAGCGGTCGGGGCCGAAGTCCCTGACGAGACCGACCGTCAGCGGATCGACATGCGAGTACACGTGCGGATGATTGAAGCCCTTCGGATGGAGCCCCAGGCCCAGGATCTGCTTCGCTGCTGCCTCCACACGGCCGTAGACGGCGGTTCGATCCGTGGCGCGCAGATCCCACTCGAGTAGATAACCGTCCGCATGATCGTTGAACCCGTTGTCTTCGCGATGGTGGCCCCACCCGAGCGTCGCGGCGAGCGGCCGGGACCCCAGCTTGCCGTTGAATTCGATGGACGCCGTGATTCGAGTCGTCTCGTAAGGCTCGAACCACTCGGGCTCGTGCAAATGTCCGCCTGAGAACTGCGCCTGCCACGGACCGTGGTGCCAGCTGACGCGCGCGGCCCACGAGTCGATCTTCGGCGTCTCGATGTTGTAGCGGTTGTCGTCCTGATCCGGTTCCTCGCCGCGAAAGGCGGACGCTTCGAATGTCAGCGATCCCGTTGTCACGCCGGCGCGAAGGACACCTGGCGTGATGTGCGACGAGTCCATGTCGTGATGCGTGATCGGCACCTGCGGGTTGTCGCGCGCCGACTCACGATGCATGAACGGAGTTGGCCCCAGTGTCGGCGACCCCACCAGATCGGCGCCGAAGACGTACGAGACGCGCGGGCCCTCGATGCGATACGTGGCCCCGATCTGCATGAACAGATCGTGCGGATGCTGCACGTTGACGAGCGGCACGCCTTGCCAGCTCTCGCCCGTCTGGAACAACTGCGGGGAGCCGCCGTACGCGACACGCTCACCGGTGGGCGAGACGGCGTACACCCGGCTCATGCCACCGTCGCCGGCGTACACCAGATGGCCGATCGTGATCGGTTCGAGCGAAAACATGCCGGTGAGCGTCAGCCGGCCACGGCCCACCTTGTGGGTTCCGGCGACCATGAACCAGTTCTGCGACTCGATCGCCGCGAAATCCGCGAACGTCCGCTGCTGGTAGTTGTAGCCCACGAACACGTTCGCGTCGGTGTCCCAGCTCCACCGATCGTCGGCCGGGGGCGTCTGCGTGTGATGGTGTTCCGGCGGCATGGGCGTCGGCGGTTGATCTTGAGCCGCAAGCCGGACCGGCAGAAGCAGTGAAAGAACGAGAATTTGGATGGGCCGCAATCGACAGGAACCTCGCCTATCATAGTGAACCGCGTGCTAAGCTGATAAACGCATGTCCGCCCCGGACTCCTCACGGCTTCGACGATCACCCGGGCGCGAAGCGCGCCGGAGTCGCCGCCGCTTGTCGTGGGCGGTTGGCGCATGGCTCCTGTTCCAGCTCGCGAACGTCTCCGCTGCGCCGCTGACGTTCTATTGCCAGAACGTGGCCACCGCCGGGGACGACGAGAAGTGCTGCCCGGGCCTGCTGCCTGGTCAGGTCTGCCCGATGCATCACACCAGGGAAGGCAAGGCTACGTGCAAGATGCGCGGCACGTGCGCGGGGACCGATGCCTCGCTCATGGCCCTGGCCGGCGGCCTCGGCGCCATGCCCCGGACGACGGCGATGGTAAGTGCTTTCGATCCTGGTGAGTTGCAAACGTTCACACAGCCGTCCACGCTTCTTCGCAGCGCTCGTCCTGAATCTCCCCCTCCTCGCTCCTGATCCTCACAACGACTAGCGCGCTTTCGATTGGACGTAGTGCGGACCTTCAGGTCCGCCGTGTCGGACAAGCCTGAAGGCCTGCACGACATCGGGTCGAATCCGCTAGCCCCGGCCGGCCGCACCGATACTGCAGATCCGTCTTTTGCCTGCGTTTTCGGCGGCGGTAGGCATTTCTGCGGGACGTTCTGAAAGGAATCCGTCCCGCGAGGCTCAAAGAATGTGGGGCGGCTTCTCCGGAAGCCGCCGGAGGCAGGATTTCATGCGACATCAACGATGGTCGCCGGCTGGATGGTCGGCGATCGTCTTCGTCGTTCTCACAGCGTCGCTTGCAGGGACCGACGCGTCGATCGCGCTCGGCGTCAAGGGCCGTGGCAACGCGACCCCGACGATCGCCGCCGATGGACCGTTCGTCGCGGTGGCGTGGGGCGCGACGATCGAGAGCGGCGCGACCGACGTGTTCGTGGCGGTCAGCCGCGATGCCGGGCGCACGTTCGGAGGACCGGTCCGCGTCAACGACATCGAAGGCGACGCCAGGCTGAATGGTGAACAGCCGCCGCATGTGGCGCTGGTGCCCGCGGCCGGCCGCGAGCCGTCCATCGTCGTGGTCTGGACCACCAGGGGCGCCAACGGGACGAAGCTGCTTCAGGCCCGTTCCGACGATGGCGGGAAATCGTTTTCGGCAGGCGGCCTCGTGCCAGGGACCGACGCCGCGGGAAACCGCGGGTGGGAAGCGATTGCGGTCGAGCCCGCCGGACGCGTCGACGCGGTGTGGCTCGATCACCGCGAGATGGCGAAGGACTCGTCGATGGCCGCATCGCACCACGACCACACAGGCGCCGGCAAGCCGGACGGTGTCGCGATGGCGCAGCAGTCGAAGCTGTTCTTTGCCTCGCTCGACGGATCGGCGGCGCCGCGCGCAGTGACCGGTGGCGTCTGCTACTGCTGCAAGACGGCGCTCGTCGGAAGCGCCGGCGGATCGATCTACGCCGCGTGGCGCCACGTCTATCCCGGCAACCTGCGGGACATGGCGTTCACGATGTCTCGTGATGGCGGCAAGACGTTCGCGCCTCCCGTCCGTGTCAGCGAAGACAAGTGGATGCTCGAAGGTTGTCCCGATGACGGGCCGTCGATGGCCGTGGACAGCAGCCGTCGCATTCACATCGTCTGGCCGACGCTCGTTGACGGCGGAGCAGGCGCCGAGCCGACCATCGCGCTGTTCTACGCGATGTCGACCGACGGCATTCGATTCACCGCGCGCGAGCGCGTGCCGACCGAAGGGATCCCGCATCATCCGCGCATCGCGCTCGAAGCAGGCGGTGCCGTGACCGTCGCCTGGGACGAAAGCGCGAACGGATCGCGGCGGATCGCTGTCGCGCGCGGGAGTGTCGCCGCCGACGGGCGCCCGCGGTTCCAGCGAACCGCGCTGACGAACGGCGGTTCCGCAATTTATCCCGCGATTGCCGTCGCGGGAGACGCGGTGGTGATGGCCTGGACGAGCGGTGCTTCGACCACCGCCACGATTCATGTCGAGCGACTCGCGCCGCCGCCGGCGGTGACCCGCCGATGATGACGAAACGAGGACGGCTGGTCGTCTGCGCCATCGTCCTCGCCCTCCAGGCGGCATCACTGTCGGCTGCACCGGTCGCCCTCTGCCGCGGCGCATTGTCCCTGGATCTCGACGAGTGCTGCGCGAACCTCGCGCCCGGGCAGATCTGTCCGATGCACCACAAGACGCACCGCGCTCCGGAGCGCGGCCAGGCGTGGACCTGCATCTGCAGCCCGTCGGACGCCGTACTCGCGTCCATCGTCGGCGTGGCGGGCACGATGCCGGCGCAGGAACAAAGCGTGCCGGCTCCTCTGCCGGCTGCGATTCGACTCGCCGTTCCGGATTCGACCCTCGATCGAAGTGAGCCGCCGACGTCTCCTCCTCCTCGCGCGTGATCGGTCGACCCAGCGTCCACCGATTCACGATGAACGAGAGATGAGATGACGAGGTTGAAATGAGATCGCGAGGTTTGAAGAAGATCGTTCGTATTGCCCTGTTCGCGCTGGGCCTGTCGCTGACCGCCCATCGCGCGCTCGCACAGGAAACCATCAACTACGCCAGTGTCAGCGGACGCGTGACCGACCCGCAGGGCGCAATCGTTCCAGGCGCGACGGTGACCGCGCGCCAGACCGAGACCAATCTGACCGTGGAAGCCGTCACCGACGCCGGCGGCCGGTTCCGGTTCCCGTACCTGAAGGTCGGTCCGTACGCCGTGACGATCCACCTGGAGGGATTCGCCGACGTCACCCGAACGTTGAACCTGACAATCGGTTCGGCATTCGAGCTCCCGGTGGCGCTGACCGTCGCGGGCGTCGCGAGCGACGTGACCGTCACCGGCGATGTGCCGGTGATCGAAACGGCACGCAGCCAGATTGCGGGAACCGTCTCGCAGGCGGAAGTGCAGACCGTCCCGATGAATGGACGGAACTTTCTCGATCTGGCGCTGCTGATTCCCGGAGTGTCGCCGACCAACACCGGCAGCACGCAGCTGTTCGCGGAGACGTCAGCAGTGCCCGGCCAGGGCGTTTCGGTCGGCAGCCAGCGCAACTTCTCGAACAGCTTCATCGTCGACGGATTGTCGGCGAATGACGATGCGGCGGGGTTGAGCGGGATGCCGTACGGCGTGGACGCGGTCGATCAGTTTCAGGTCGTCACGTCGGGCGGGCAGGCCGAACTGGGACGCGCGCTCGGCGGCTACATCAACGTCCTGACGAAGAGCGGCACCAACGTCGCGCACGGCAACGCATATGGGTACTTCCGCGACGACCGGTTCAACGCGCCGAACGCGTTGCTCGAAGATCAGCAACGGGCGGGCGCGAACATCTCGACGACGACGCTGCCGATGCACCAGAATCAGTACGGCGCCAGCGTCGGCGGCCCGATCGTCAAGGACCGCACGTTTTTCTTCACCAACGTCGAACAGCGTCAGCTCGACCAGACCGGCCTGGTGACGGTCGGCCAGGCGAGCATCGACGCGATCAACGCGAAGCTTGGTAGCGTCGGATATCCCGGCGCTCAGGTGACGACCGGCATCTATCCCAACCCGGTCCGCTCGACCAACGTCCTCGGCAAGATCGATCACCAGATCAGCGGCCGGGATCAGTTCGGCATCCGCTACAGCCTCTACGACGTGACGTCGGACAATTCGCGAGGCGCCGGCGGAATCAACGCGCCGAGCGCGTCCGCGGCATTGGACAACATCGATCAGGGAATGGCGGTCAGCAACACCATGACCCTGTCCTCCCGGACGGTCAACGAAACGCGCGCGCAGATTTCGCGCGGCGATCTGAAGGCGCCGTCGACCGATCCCATCGGTCCGTCGGTCAGCATTGCTGGTGTCGCGACGTTCGGGACGTTTTCGAGCAGTCCGACCTTGCGGTTGAACACCATGTATGAAGTGGTCGACAACATCTCGCACCAGCGCGGGGCGCACGCGCTGCGGGCGGGCGTCGACTTTCTGTACAACGACGACACCATCGCCAATCCCGGGGCAGTTCGCGGCGCCTACACATTTCAATCGATGGCGGCCTTCCTCGCCGGCACTTACAACAACGCCGGTTACAGCCAGGCCTTCGGCACGACGACGGTGTCGCAGAAGAATCCGAATCTCGGCGTCTACGTGCAGGACGAATGGAAGATCACGCCGAGCGTCACGTTGAACGCGGGCTTGCGGTATGACCTGCAGTTCCTCGAGACGATCGACACGGACACCAACAACGTGTCGCCCCGGTTGGGGTTTGCGTGGTCGCCGACCGAGTCGAGACGAACGATCGTACGAGGCAGCGCCGGTCTGTTCTTCGATCGCGTACCGCTTCGCGCCGTCGCGAATGCGTTGCTCTCGGCCGGGAACACCACCAATCTGGCCCAGCTCGCGAAGATCAGCATCAGCCTGTCGCCGAACCAGCTGGGTGCGCCCGTGTTTCCGAACACACTGAGCGCCGCAATCCCAGGCGTCACCCTGGTCAACCTGACGACGATGGACCCGAACATGCGGAACGCGTACTCGCGTCAGGCCAGCGCGGAAGTCGAGCAGCAGCTTGGCGCGCGCACCACGGTGAGCGCGGCGTATCAGTACCTCGACGGCGAGGACCTGATCATCTCGATCAACCAGAATGTGCCAAGTTGCGTGGCGGTGGGCACCAACAATGGCTGCCGTCCGAATCCCGCCTACGGCAACAACAGCCAGTACTCGCCGCTGGCCCATTCCGTTTATCACGGGTTGCATCTCTCGTTGATGCAGCGGCCGTCGAAGTGGGGAACCTATCGCGTCGGCTATACGCTGTCGAAGGCGATGAACAATGTGGGCGAGAACTTCTTCAGCTCGCCGATCGACCCGTTCGACATCAACAAGGACTGGGGCCGGTCCGACGACGATCAGCGCCATCGCCTGGTGGTGAACGGATCCATCAACTCGCCGACCTCTCCGGCGCGAACCGGGTGGGAGATGCTGACGCACGGTTTTCAGGTGAGCGGTGTTTTACAGGCGTACTCCGCGCTGCCGTTCAACATCACATCGGGTGTGACAACGGTGCAGGGGACCGCGGGGCGGCCGATCGTCGACGGGGCCTTCATCGAGCGGAATGCCGGTGTCGGCAGTGCCTTCTTCACGACGAGCCTCCGCGTCAGCCGCTCGTTCAGGCTGGGCGGCAGCGCCCAGGCCGAAGGGTTGCTCGAGGTCTTCAACCTGACCAACCACCGGAACGATCTGACGCGCAACGGCAACTTCGGATCCGGCGCCTATCCGACGAATCCGTCGCCGACGTTCAATCAGATCACGGCCGTCGGCGATCCGCGGTCGCTTCAGTTCGGCGTCCGATTCAGGTTCTAAACAGCGGGTGACCTTCGCTGTCACGCTGCGATCGAGCCTACGGTTTACAGGAGGAACGGAGCAGCGGAGGCCAAACGGGGCTGCAAGCCGATCGGAACGCGTGCGCCAGATTCTTCGCCGTTCGGCGGGCGCCGCAAAGCGGCGGCACGACCCGTAAGCCACGAGACCACGAACCCATTCGCGATCCAGCGGTTCGTGTCTCGCGGCTCTCGGGCGTGCCATTGGGCCTGCTCCGCAGGCCCGCCCGCCGAACGTCGAACCATGCTCTGCGCGCCCTCCGTTCCTTCGTTTTCTCTGTGTGGATCTTCGCTTCCAACAAGGCGCACGCGGCTATAGCGAAGGCAAAACCGCTATCGCGCGTCAAAACACTCTACGGCCGAACGAAGACGCTGCGCTTCGGCGGGGGCATCGGTACATCCGGACCCATGATGGAGTGCCAGATGATTTCGTTCAACCCCTCTTCCGGGGTGAGGTCGGCGTCGGAAAAGTTCATCGCCTGAGAGGCCATTGCGCCGGTCGCGCTGGCGGGGTTCTTTTCGTCGAGCGCGACGTTCGGCGTGAGGCGCCGGTACACGGACAGATCCGGCGTCGACTGGAATGCGTTGAACATCGGCGTGGCCGCCGCGTCGTACGTGCTCATCGGCGGCAGGCCGAGAATCAGCTCCATCGACCGCAGCATCCCTGACGTCGAGTAGAACGAGTGGTCGACGAACGCGCGCTTCGCGAACGGGCTCGCGACCAGCGCCACAGAGCGGTGTGAATCCACGTGATCGGGCCCGCTCTGCGCATCGTCTTCGACGATGAAGATCGCCGAGTCCTTCCAGTAGGAGCTGTTCGAGATCGCCTCGACGACGCGGCCGAGCGCGAGGTCGTTGTCGGCGATCATGGCGCGCGGCGTCGGCGCGCCTGGCGTCGTGCCCAGCGTGTGATCGTTTCCGAGGTGCAGGATCGACAGCTGCGGCAGGTTGCCGCTCTGGACGAATCCGTTGAATTCCTGCAGCCAGTTGTCGACGCGCTTCTGATCGGTAATCGTGAGATCGAAGCCCGCGAAGGTCGGCGCGACCAGGTTTTTCAACCCCGGCACCGACTCGACGGCAAGGACGTCACCACTCGCGGACTTCGAACGGTTTTCGACGAATTCGCCGTAGCTCCGCACGCTCACGCCTGCGCGCGCCGCGTAGTCCCAGATGTAGCCGGACTGCGGCGCCGTCAGGTTGCCGAACGCGTTCCGCATGAACCCGGACCCCTCGCTCAGGTACATGCCGCCGCGGTTCGCGTAGTAGGTCTGCCAGAGCTTCTGAATCACATCGGTCGCATACGCGGCTGTCGAGAAGGCATGACCGTCGTAGCTGACGTCGGCGTCGACGTAGAAGTTGTCGAACAGGACGAACTGCGAGGCGAGCGCGTGCGCGTTTGGCGTGATCGCCGCGCCGAACAGGTTGAGCGTCGGGTCGCCGTTGCCCTGCTTCATGTCGCCGAGAATGGAGTCGTACGTCCGGTTCTCGCGGATGATGTAGAAGACGTGCTTGATCGGTGAGCTTCCGCCGACCTGCCGCGGGATTGGCGACCCGACCGGGACGGTCGGATTCATCTTGATGGCGTCGTTGTATGGCGTCACCGCCAGCACCCGGCGCGTGTAGTCGGCGAGAGTGACCCTATCGGGCACCGGCAGCATCGAGACTGCCCCCTGCAGCCGCACCGATCCATCGTCGTCGGTCGGTTTCGCGGCCGAGATCAGCCCCTTGGCGCTCAACATGAAGATCTGCTTCGAGTCGTAGCTGAAAATCGCGCCGGTCGGGTACCACCCGGTCGGCACGAAGCCGTTGACGAAGCTGCGGCTGCCGTTGCTCACGTCGACGACGGCGATCGCGTTGTTGTCTGCCGTCGACACGAGCAGCGTTTGACCGTCGGGCGACAGGGCCAGGGAGTTGGGCGTGGCAGTGGTCGGCGCGGCCGGTGTGAGGCTCATCGAAATCTGCTCAATCGCCTCGCCGGAGAACGTGTCGAACACCCACACTGAGGCGCTGTTGCCGCAGGCGACGAACAGTCGCTTGCCGTCGCGCGAGAGCACCATCGCGTTGGGGTGCTCG
>DASSGK010000596.1:0-7342 GCA_035693505.1 Vicinamibacterales bacterium | reverse complement strand
ACGTTGGCAGGAATGTTCGCGAGCCACGGCAACCCGGTACGGCTCCGGTATTGAAGCCCGCTGCCGCCGCTGCCCTCGACCTTGATCTCGAACTTCGCGGTGAAATCCTTCGCCTCCAGCCGGCGATACGCGATGTAGCTGTTCCCGCTCGGCCGCTCAGGCGTCGATTCGCCGACGATCGCGCCGTCCTCGACTCGCCAGAATTTCGGGTTCCCGTCCCATCCGTCGAGCGTCCTGCCGTCGAAGATCGACACATAGCCTTCGTGATCGGCGAAATCGAGCGGGCTCGGTTCCGTGAACGCGAGGCCGCGCCCACGGCCGGCTGGCGGCTGGGCACCTGCCGGCGCCTGACTCCTGGCCGCAACCGATGCACCGATGGCGCTGCCGACGATGACGCCAACCACACAACCTGTCGCGAACTGAAGAACGACGCCCTTCATGAGGTCCTCCCCGATGATCTACCCGACGGATGGATAGCACCTTTTGACATCCACCGCCATTATTGCTATTGTACCGGTCGTTCGGTTCATAAGGCCGTGCCGGACGATTGTTTCCAGGCCGCAGGAGTCAAGACCCATGCCCGCCACAAAGACCGCAATCATCGTGCTCTCGGATCCGCGAGGAGGAGAAGAAGCGCTCGGACGCGTCTTCAACGCGCTCGCCGCAACGTACGACTTCAAACAAAAGCAGCAGGATGTCCAGCTGGTGTTCCAGGGCACCGGCACGCGTTGGACCGGTCTGCTCACACAGTCCGACCATCCGGCGCACGCGCTCTACAAGGCCGTCGAGGACAAGGTCGCGGGCGCGTCGGCGGCGTGTTCCGTGTTCTTCGGCGCGCAGGAGGAGGCACAACGGAACGGCTTCTCGCTGATTGCGAACAATCCGGTCCCCGGAACGCCCGGCCTGCCGAGCCTTGCCGGCTACGCGTCGGACGGCTACACGATCCTGACGTTCTGAATCATCGCGAGCCAGGGCCGAACGAGGAAACGATCTATGACCAACCAGCCTTTTCACGAGGGTGAGATCGCCGTGCAGGAACGCGCCGGCGAGCGTGACATCGCGTGCCGGCATGGTGCGGGCATCGGGTCCCGGATCGCCCCTGGCGCGCTGTCTTTTCTCGAGCGACAACGTCTCATCGCCGTTTCGATTACCGGAGACGATGGCCGGCTGTGGACCTCGGTCTGGGGCGGCGCGCCGGGGTTCGTGCACAGCGACGATGGTCGGCGCCTCGAGGTCTCGACGTCGATGGCGGTCTTGTCTCCGCACGATCCTGTGCGGACACGCGTCCTCGCCGGACGCGACATCGGGATCCTCGCGATCGAACTCGCGTCGAGGCGCCGCTTGCGGATCAACGGGACCATCGACGCCGGCTCGAGCGAACTGGTAGTCCTCGTCCGGGAGAGCGTCGGCAACTGCCCGAAATACATTCAACGGCGGCAGCCGAGCGATGTCTCCTCGCCGGAATCGCCGGTCGGTTCTGTGGAACGCGGGAACAGGTTGAATGGCGAGACGCGTGCTCTGATCGAGCGCGCAGACACGGCCTTCGTCGGCAGCGTGCACCCGGAACGCGGCGTCGACACGTCTCACCGAGGCGGGTCGCCGGGATTCATCGAGGTCGTCGATGCGTCAACGTTGCGCATGCCCGACTATCCAGGTAACAGCCTGTTCATGACATTCGGCAATTTCGCGGTCGATTCACGTGCGAGCCTGGCTGTCGTCGATTTCGATCGCGGCCGGCTTCTTTCTCTTTCCGGATCCGCGCAGTTGGAGTTCGATGCCGACGATCCGCATCAGCTGACTGGCGGAACGCGGCGCTTCTGGACGTTCTCGATTCATGAGTGGGTCGCGTTCGGGCTGCGGCCCGATGTCCGCTGGGATCTCGTCGACGCCTCGCCGTTCAATCCACCGCGGCAGGCAAAATGATAAGGTCGTCGTCATGCCCGCCCCTTTGATGAGCAAACCGGATCTGCTGGCGCGCCTGATGGATCTCTTCCGCGAGAAGGGATTCGACGGCGCATCGCTGTCCGATATTTCCGAGTCGACCGGCCTTGGGAAGTCGAGCCTCTACCATCATTTTCCGAACGGCAAAGAGGAGATGGGGCTGAAAGTGCTCGCGCACCTCGAGGAACAGCTCGAGGCGGCGCTCTTCGAGCCTATGCAGTCGGCGGACAAGCCGGCGAAGAAGCTCGAACGAATGCTCGACACCGTCGACAGCTTTTACGAAAGCGGCAAGAAAGCATGCCTCCTCGAGCGGTTGTGTGCGAGCGCCGATGCCCGGGCGTTCCGGCGCCCGCTCGGCCGCGCGTTCAGCAGATGGATGGATGCGGTGGAAACACTTGGAGTCGAGGCGGGACTTCCGCGAGCGATCGCCAGACGCCGCGCGGAGGACATGGTCGTGCGCATCGAGGGCGCGCTGGTCGTCTGCGCCGGCACGGGGGATACCAGCGTCTTCGTTCGAACGATTCGCGATCTCCGGGAAACCGTCCTGGCCCCGACCGCCGCTAAGGCCCGACGACCCGCTGACTGAAGGCGGCCGACCGAGCAGCCGGTTCGATCAACGTCGACCGTATCATCGCATTGAAGCCACGGGATCGATCCGTGACGCGCGTCGAGCGGGCAGATAGCTCGCGACCAGCGCCGCGGCCACGAGGATCGCCGCCATCGACACGCATGACGTGACATCGATCTCGTCGATGCCCGACATGAGACCGCGCATCGACCGCGACACCACAATTGCTCCCGTCAGTCCCGCCGCCACGCCTGCAGCCGTCACGCTGGCGGCCCGGCGCAGCACCCACCATCGAATCATCCGCGGGCTCGCGCCGAGCGCCATCCGCACGCCGAGATCGCGCGCCGCCTGCGCGACGATGCACGCCATCATCCCGTAGACGCCGATCACGGCGAGCGCGAGCGCCGATAGAGCGAAGAGCGTCAACAGTCCCGTCGTGAATCGCTGCTGCGCCATCGACCGCGCGACAACCCCCTCCAGCGTTCTGACGTGATAGATCGGCAGCGACGGGTCGACGCGGTGCACAGCCTGTGCGACGGCCGGCGTCAACGCGGCAGGATCCGCACGGCTTCGCACGACCACGAACAGCGACCGGCCGACCGCCTGCGACTGCGGTGTGTAGAACGCGATGCGGCTGTCGGTGTCCAGGGCATACTGCTTCACGCGGCCGACCACGCCGACGATCGTCAGCCACGGGCCGCGCGTGAGATCGCCGCTGCGGATGCGCTTGCCGATCGGATCCTGCCGCGGCCAGAACTCGTTCGCCATCCGCTCGTCGATGACGATCACACGCGGAGTGTCGGCGGTATCGGTCTCGTCGAACAGCCGCCCGCGGACCAGCGGAATCTTCATGACGTCGAAATAGCGGCCGCTGACGGTCCGCTGATCGGCGTTGATGAACCGCTCGCCGGCCGGCGGCGTGCGCCCCTCGATTGCGATCGGTCCCCACGCGAAGAAGCCGGACAGCGGCAGCGATGTGACGCCGCCTGAGGCCACAACGCCTGGCAGCCGATCGATCTCCTCCCAGAGTCGCTTGTACGCGTTCCGGACCGCAGGAGCGTTGCCGTACTGGCGGCCTGCCATCATCAGCTCGAACGTCAGCACACCGCGCCGATCGAACCCCGGCTCGATGTTCTGGATTCGCACGAAGCTGCGAATGAGCAGGCCGGCGCCGATCAGCAGCACGACTGATGCAGCAAGCTCGAGCGCGACGAGCGTCGAGCGGAGCGTGGGCCGCCGCGCCGAGAGGCCGCTCGCCGATGTCGACCCACCGCCATCTTTCAGCGATCCGGTGACATTGATCCGTCCCGCGCCAATCGCCGGCGCAAGGCCGAACAACACCCCGGTCACCAGCGCGACGACGACGGTGAACGCGACGGCGACGCCGTCGACAGCGATGTCGTGCAGCCGCGGCACATTTCCTGGCTGCAGCCGCTGAATCGCGCGCACGGCGACGGCCGCGAACATGACGCCGGCAGCCGCGCCGACCGCCGACAGCACCACGCTCTCGGTCAGCAGTTGCACGACGAGGCGGCCGCGTGTGGCCCCGATGGCCGTGCGCACGGCGAACTCGCGCTCGCGGTCGAGCGCTCGCGACAACTGGAGATTCGCGACGTTCACACAGGCGATCAGCAGCACGAAGCCGACGGCTCCGAGGAGGATCCACAACGGCCGGCGCACGTCGCCGACCACCTGTTCGAGGAGCGGCACGATTCCAAACGTCAGGCCGCCGTTCGGCGGGTAGCTGTCGGGAAACTCGCGCCGGAGCCGGGCTGTGATCGTGTCCATCTCGGCCTGCGCCGCAGCCACACCGACGCCTGGCTTCAGCTTGCCGATCACGTTGTAGTCCTCGTGATCGCGATCGGTACGTGCCGCCGCGCCGAGCGGCAGCGGCAGCAGAATCTCGCCGTCTTCGGTAACGCCCAGCGTCGGCAGCACCTCTCGCGGCAGCGTGAATCGTTCGCTCAAGACGCCGATGATCTCGAACGGCTGATCGTTCAGGCGGATCGTGCGGCCAACGACGCGAGGATCACGTCCGTACCGTCTCGTCCAGGTGCCGTAGCTCAGAATCGCCGTCCCGCTCCGGCCCGGCAGATCCTCGTCGGCTTCGAAGAGGCGGCCGAGCGCGAGATCGGCGCCGAGCATCTGCAGCAGATTGGACGACATGCGGATGCAGCCCACGCGCTCGGGCTCGATGCCGTCGCCGGCCAGGTTGTCGTTGGCGCCGATCGCGATCGCTACCGCGTCGAAGCCCGAATGACCGTGACGGATGTCGAAATACTGTGCGGTCGAAAACCAGTCCTGCGTGATGTTCAGGCCCGGCGAGCGGTTCCACAGGATCACGAGGCGATCGGCATCGTTGTAAGGCAGCGGCTGCAGAAGCAGCGCGTAGACAACGCTGAAGATTGCGGTGGTCGCACCGATGCCGAGCGCCAGCGACAAGAGCGACGCGGCAGTAAAGGCGCGATCGCGCGCCAGCGATCGGAGTGCGAGGCGGGCGTCCCGCAGGACCATCGGGCCAATTCTAGCCCTGCGCTCGGCTAAAGCCTTCGTGCGACATCGGCTACGGCCTTTCGTGCGACGCATTCGTTACTTGATGTTCGAGCGAAGCGTTGCGGACGAAAGACTCATCGTGAGGGCCCTCGCCATCGCTGCAACGCGACCGCTACGGACTCGCGCCACGACAAGCCGAGTCCCCGCGCCATCCGAAATGCTCCCCAGACATCGGCGAGCCGCTGAAGCATGGGTGGGCCATCCGATGTCATAAACACCGGAGCCGACCGATCCGAACAGCTTCACGGTTTTGCCTGAGCCAGAATCCGGGTCACGCGAAGCACCGCTCGCGTCACGGTCATGCGCGCGGCATCCGCCGTCGGCTTGTGAAGCGCCGCGGCCAGTTCCGATCCGGAGAACCCGAACTCGAACCGCGCGATGATCGCCTCGCGATCGGACTGCGAAAGCCTGGCGAGGGCCCGTTCGTAGCGATCGCGCCTCTCGTTGGTCATCGCGAGGTCCAGCGCGGACGGCAACGAGCCTGGCAATTCCGGATCGAGCTCGGCGCGCTGCGGACGCCGCCTCGTATTTCGCAGCTCCGTCCTCATGCGGTTGAGGATGGCGGCCTTGAGATACGCGTGAAGGCCTCCCTGCCGCTCGATACGGAGCCGCGGCAGCTGTTTGAGCGTTTGCGCCACGGCTTCCTGGACAAGGTCTTCGGTGTCCCCCAGGTTCCTCGCCCAGTACGGCAGTCGATTGTGCGCCCAGCGGCGGAGGGGGTGGACGTACCGGCTCAGCAGGCGATCGAGCGCCTCGGCGCTTCCGCCGCGCGCCTGCTCCAGCAGCTCCATCGAGGGCTGTTGATCCACTTAAGGCTCCTCGAGATCCGGGGCGCGACACAGCATCACATAGTGGATAAACACCACAACGGGCAGATCCGAACAGGCTGGGGCTTCCATCAGCTTTCGTCGAAGACCAGCGCCTCGGCGAGAGCGCCAGCGGAGGGAAAGCGCCGGCTGGGCGTGGGTGCCAACGCGCGATCGATGGTCTCGACGAACTGAGCCGGCAGCACAGGGCGAAGATCCCGAAGCCACAGGCGCTCGGACCGCTGATGCGCGTCCCTGATGGCCTCCAATGAGTCGCCCGGCACGGGAAACCGGCTCGTGAGCAGGTAAAAGAGCAGGACGCCGAGGCTGTAGATATCGCTTTCGATCGTCGCCCTCGCGCCGAAGAGAATCTCCGGCGCCGCATACTCCGGGGTGCCCCACCGAGGCGCCGCGGGATCGGACACGTCCATGCCGGCGCCGAGGTCCATCAGCACGTAGCGGCCGGCCCGCGCGCCCCGCTCACGCATCACGTTCTGCGCCTTGATGTCCTGATGGACGAGCCCGGCCTGGTGAACGGCCGCGAGCGCCGCGCAGAGCGTCTTTCCGATGGCGATCACTTCCTGGGATCCCAACGGCCCTCTCGCGCGAAGCATCTCCGCCAGCGTGTCGCCCACGATCAGCTCCATCCACAACCCCGACACATCGTCGAATTCATCGGCGCCGTAGACGTGGACGACATTGGCGTGACGAATCTTTGCCAGCCGTTTTCCTTCTGAAAGGAGGTGATCCCGGTGCGACCGATCGCTTCGGAGCAGCTTGACTGCCACGTCGCGATCCAGCGTATCGCGTGACCGCCACACGGTGCCGACGCTTCCCGTCCCGATGCACTCGATCAGTTCGAACGATCCCCAGCGCGGCCGCTCGCCCGTCAGCGGCGCGGTGGGCGTGTTGGAGCGATTCCTCCTGGCCTCGGCATCAGCCTGTTCAACGGCCGATGCCTCGATGAGAAATTCCAGTTCGCGGAGACGCCTTCGATCGTCGTCCGACACGATGGTGAGCGTCGACGACGGATCGATAGAGTGTCCCCGGACGAGCGCCTCGGCGGCGAGCCACAGCGGGTCTCGTGTGTCGTCCTCGGCCGCTCCGAGCGCATCGTCCACCTGATCGGGAGGGCCGTCCCGCGCCACCGTCGCATCGCCGAGCGTTTCGGCAATCCCCATCAGCAGATTCTTGTCCTCCGTACTGAACGGCTCGTCCGACTTCTTCGTACCGAGCACGATGAGCGCGTTCAGGCTGTCGCCGCGACTGAATACCGGCACGACGAGCCGCGCGCCCACGCGCACCAGAAACTCGATTTCGGACTCGGAAACGTGACGTCTCAGCCACGACTTGGCGGATGCGTCGATTTCGAGCGGTCTCTTTACCGCGCTCACGAATGACAGGACGTTCAACGTGGACGGCCACGGTTCGACGTCGGCAACAGTTCCGGCGCATGGCGAGAACTCTCCGTTCC
>DASSGK010000595.1:0-5625 GCA_035693505.1 Vicinamibacterales bacterium | reverse complement strand
GGTCGCAGGTCGCCATCCAGTTCATGAGCACGCGTGTCTTCGCATTTTACGTGATGCTGGCGACGTACCTGATAGGAATCGCTGTCGGGAGCGCATTGTACGCGCGGCTGGCCATCCGCGTACGCGATCCCTGGACGGCGTTCGGCGCGCTGGTGGGGTTCGCCGGACTCTCGGCGTTCGCGCTCGCTGCGGTCGCGGGCCCAGGGCTGATGAGCCTTCAATCAGACGCGGAGGAATTCGTCCGCGGGTCTGGCGGCGCGGAATCGCTCGCGATGATCACCCGGTTTGCGGTTGCGGCGGGAGGCCTGGTGCTGCTGCCGACCCTCTTTCTCGGCGCTGCCTTTCCGGCAGCGGTCCGGATTGCTGTCGATCACGACCGTCCGGGCGGCGACAGCGGCGCGTTGATCGCGTGGAACACCGCCGGTGGAGTCGTTGGATCGCTCGCGACCGGATTCGTCCTCGTCCCGGCCTTTGGTCTCGTGCACACCCTCGCGATTCTCGCGATGGCCGCCGCGGCGATAGGCATCATCGCCTGCAGCCAGGCGACCCGAGGGTCGTGGATTCGGAACATCGTTTATCTCACTGCCGGTCTCGTGCTGCTGATTGCCGCGATGACGCCGGCCGACCGGTTCGCGCGCCTGATCTCCGCCAATCGCGGCGGCGGGCAGGCGATCTACTACAACGAAAACGCCGGCGGTACCGTTGCCGTTGTCGAGAACGCGGGCGCGCGGTTCCGACGCCTCTACATTCAGGGCGTTTCGAACTCCGGCGACTCACTGGCGTCGCTCCGCTATATGCGTCTCCAGGCCTTGCTGCCGCTGTTGATTCACCGGGGCGAACCGCGGTCGGCGATGGTCATCGGCTTTGGCACCGGCATCACCGCCGGCGCGATCGGCCGCTATCCCGGACTCGACCGGCGCGTCTGCGCCGAGCTTCTGCCGGCCGTCGTCGGCGCCGCGTCGCTGTTCCAGGGCAACTTCAACGCGGCCGGCGATCCGGCCCTTCAGATTCGGCTCCGCGACGGGCGGCGCGAGCTTCTGCGGTCGGACGAGCAGTACGACGTCATCACGCTCGAGCCGCCGCCGCCATCGGCGGTCGGCGTCGTCAATTTGTACTCGCGCGACTTCTATCAGCTCGCGCGCCGCCGGCTGCAGCAAGACGGCATCCTTGCCCAATGGTGGCCGCTGCCGACCCAGAACGTCGAAGATTCGCGCACGCTCGTCCGCGCGTTTCTCGATGTGTTTCCGTACACCACGTTGTGGACCACCGAGCTGCACGAGATGCTCCTGGTCGGCTCGGCAGATCCGATCGAGCTGAACGTCGAACGGATTGCTCGACGGTTTGCGTTGGCGCCGGTGACAACGGCTCTCTCCGAAGTCGGAATCCGGACGCCCGATGCGCTGCTCGCGACGTGGGTCACCGATCGAACGGGACTCGACCGATTCGCCGCCAATGCCGAAGCGGTCACCGACGACCGTCCGTCGATTGAATATGCCGCGTGGGTTCGCCGCGGCGAATTCGCGCGCGTACTGTCTGAAGTGCTCGCTCTGCGAACGACACCGCCTCTTGTCGGTGCCGATCAGTCGGTTCGTGACGCCGTCGCCGCCGGACAGCAGACACTGGCTGAGTTTTACGAGGCCGGGCTGTCGGCGTACCGCGGCGATCGCGCGGCCTGGGCGCAGGCGCTCAACGGCGCCCTCCGATCCGATCCGTCCAACGCCTACTTCCGCGCGATAGCCGGAAGCCTTCCGATCGAGGGCGACAGATAGTTTTCGCGCGAGGGACTTCCGAATTTGCATAGCCCGCTCGAGGAGCGTAAAGCACGCTTTCGAAGGGCATAACCTCTTCATGAGCGCTCGCGATCAGATTCTCGCGCTGCAGAAGCGGATGGGCGAGTCGATCATCGGCCAGCAGCACATCATCGAGCGGCTCATCCTCGGGTTGCTGGCGAACGGCAACCTGCTCGTCGAGGGACTGCCGGGCCTGGCGAAGACACGCGCGGTGAAGAGCCTGTCGAAGCATCTCGAGGCCGGTCTCTCGCGCATCCAGTTCACGCCAGACCTGCTGCCGTCGGACATCACCGGTACCGAAGTGTTCTATCAGGCCAACGGAAAATCCGAGTTCCGCTTCGAACAAGGCCCGATCTTCAGCAACCTCGTGCTCGCCGACGAAGTGAACCGCGCGCCGGCAAAGGTTCAGGCGGCGCTGCTCGAAGCAATGGAAGAGCGCCAGGTGACCGTGGCCGGCAAGACGCACAAGCTGCCGGCGCTGTTCCTCGTCATGGCGACGCAGAATCCCATCGAACAGGAAGGCACGTATCCGCTGCCGGAAGCGCAGATGGATCGCTTCCTGATGCACGTGCTCGTGGAATATCCCGACGAAGCATCCGAGGGACAGATCGTCGCGCTGGTTCGAGGTGAAGAGGAAGTTGAAAAAACGGACGAACCGAAAGCGGACACATCGAACAAGATTCCGCAGCAGGCCGTCTTCGAGGCACGCGGCGACATCCAGAAGCTGTACGTCTCGGAGGCGATTGGCAAGTACATCGTCGATCTGGTGTTTGCGACGAGGCGCCCGGACAAGTACGGCGAGAACCTGAAGAAGTGGATCCAGATCGGCGCCAGCCCCCGCGCGTCGATCGGCCTCGATCGATCGGCGCGCGCGCGAGCGTGGATGCAGGGACGCGATCACGTGACGCCCGATGACGTGCGCGACGTCGCGCCGGACGTCTTGAGACATCGGGTGAAGCTGACGTACGAGGCTCAGGCAGAGGGCACGACCGCGAGCCAGGTCGTGGCAGAAGTAATCAAACAGGTTGCGGTCGCATAAATATTTCGGGGTTCAGGGTTCAGAGTTCAGGGTTCAGACAGTGCAGCGCGCTGACAGAGCGGAACCAGCCGGCGAACGCGGTGTCTATGTCACCCTCGACGATCTGGTCCGGCTGCGGTTCAAGTCCAAAGGCCTGAGTTTTCTCCCGCGTCAGTCGCCGCATAGCGTCCTGGCTGGCCGCCATGCCTCGAGGATGCGCGGCCGTGGTCTCGACTTCGAGGAGATCCGGGACTACCTGCCGGGTGATGACATCCGCTCCTTCGACTGGAAAGCGACCGCGCGCACGGGCCGTCCGCTGGTGCGCGTGTTCACCGAGGAACGCGATCGGCCCGCGTACCTCGTCGTGGATCAACGCCAGTCGATGTTCTTCGGGACCCGCTTCGCCTTCAAGTCGGTGACCGCCGCGGAGGCGGCGGCGCTGGTGGCGTGGCGCGTGCTCTCGGTCGGTGATCGTGTTGGCGGAGTCGTCTTCGGCGATCGCGATTGCACCGAGGTCCGGCCGCAGCGGAGCCAGAGCCAGGTCCTGGCGCTCCTTCATGCGATCGTCGATCGGAATCGCGCACTCCACGCATCACTGTCGGCCGGCGCACCGGGGATGCTGAACACCGCACTGCGCACGGCGCTGCGAAGCGTCCATCACGACTATTCCGTCGTCGTCTTCAGCGACTTCGACGGCGTGAACGACGACACGAGAAGGCTGCTCGCGCAACTGGCACAGCACAACGACGTGATCGCGGTGCTGGTTCAGGATCCGTCGGCGCGAGAGATGCCGGATCGAGGACGTATCGTCGCGACTGACGGCGAGCTGCAGGTGGACGTCGATCTCGGCCGCGGTCCGGTCCGTGAGCGACTGTTGACGGCATCCAGCGGCCGGCTTCAACAAGTCCTCGACTGGTGCCGCGAGATTGGCGTGCCGGTGATGCCGCTGTCGACATCCGAGGAGGTGCCGGCACAGGTGCGGCGTCTGCTAGGAAAGCGTCAGCCCTCCGTCGCCGGACCGGCGAGGCGCCCATGACGCAGCCCGACGTCGTCTCCATCGACTTCAACCGCCTGCAGGGCATCGTCACGCCACCGGCGGTCAGCTATCGGCCGCAAACGATCGGCTGGTATGTGGTTGGCGCGGTCCTGCTGCTCGTGATTGCGTGGGTCGTTTCGCGCGTCGTCGCCTACCGCCGCGCCAACCGCTATCGACGTGCCGCGCTCGACGAGCTCATCGTCATCGAGCAACGGTTGACGGGGAAGGACCGGAGCAAGGCGCTCGTCGAGCTCGACGCGCTGGTGAAGCGGGTCGCACTGACAGCGTATCCGCGAGAGCGGGTCGCATCGTTATCCGGCGCTGCCTGGCTGTCGTTCCTCGACGCGACGTTTCACGGCACCCGGTTTTCTGCCGGCGATGGTAAGGCTCTCGCGGATCTGCCGTACCAATCGGCCGGACAGCGTGAGCAATTCGCCGCCCGCAACGCCGCGGCACTCGTCACGCTGGTCAGACAGTGGATCCGGGGGCACCGTGTACCAGCTTGACCATCCGTGGCTGCTGGCCACGCTGCCGCTGCCGATTCTCGTCTGGATCCTTCTGCCGGCGTACCGCGAGCGGCTGTCTGCCGTTCGCACGCCGTTTTTCGCGGCGCTGTCCAGTGCAGCCGGACTTCGTCCCCAACGCGGTGCTGTCGTGCTTCGACGGACGTGGCTGCAATGGCTCGTCGCGCCGGTCGCCTGGGCGCTCGTCGTGGTCGCGCTGGCCGGTCCGCAGTGGGTCGAGCCTCCGATCGAAAGGATCGAGTCTGCACGCGATCTCTTCGTCGCCGTCGACATCTCGGAGTCGATGGAGACGCGGGATTTCAAAACCCCTGACGGCAAACAGCTCGGACGCTTCGATGCTGCCCGCGCGGTCCTCGACGACTTCATCGCGCGACGCCGGGGCGACAGGATAGGCCTGATTGTGTTTGGCCTCGGCGCCTATCTCCAGGCGCCGCTGACGCTCGATCACGACAGCTGCCTGGAGCTGCTGCACGAGACGCGAATCGGCATGGCCGGTTCGCAGACCACAATCGGCGACGCGATCGGGTTGGCCATCCGGCTGTTCGAGAAAAGCACCGCGCCGCAGAAGGTGCTGATCCTCATGACCGATGGCAACGACACCGGCAGCCGCGTGCCGCCGCTCAAAGCCGCCGACATCGCGGCCGGGAAGGGCATCACCGTGTACACCATTGCCCTCGGCGATCCGAAAGCCACCGGAGGCGACATCGTCGACACGAAAGCCCTTCAAGCGATCGCGACGAGAACCGGCGGCACGTTCTACCTGGCGACGGATCGCCAGCGGCTCTCGAGCATCTATCGCGAGCTCGACGCGATTCAGAAGCAGACGTTCAAGACGATGTCGTACCGACCCAAGCGGCCGTTGTTTCATTGGCCGCTCGGTGCGGCGATGGCGCTCATTGCGGCTTACCTCGTCGTCGAGACTGGAGTCTCGGCGCTGAGGCGCTGGAGATTCGCGTGATCGAGCAGTTTCACTTCCTCCGGCCATGGTGGCTGCTGCTGCTCGCAGCGCCGTTATTCGTGTTCTTCGCTCAACGGGCGCTCGATCGGACGTCGAGCCGCGCCGACGGCCTTATCGCGCCGCATCTGATCAAGTTTCTCCTCGTGCCTCGAGGCCGGACGCGCGGCTGGCGTCCCTGGCACTTCACCGCCGCCGCGATGATCCTCGGTGCCATTGCGCTGGCTGGACCGGCGTGGCGCTACGAGGTGACGCCGTTCAGCCGAGACGAATCGCCGCTGGTCATCGCCCTCGAGCTGTCA
>DASSGK010000594.1:0-6883 GCA_035693505.1 Vicinamibacterales bacterium | reverse complement strand
TTCGAGGTTGCGATGGAAGTTCTGCTGGTCGATGACGCACTCGCGCAGCGATGCGGCGTCACGCACCGCATCAAACCGCCGGACGACTGTGTCAGTGTCTCGCTCAATCATGATTGCGCTCCGCATTTCCGTCTCAGAGGTCCCGTCTCAGAGGTTCCGTCTCAGAGGTTTCGTCTCAGAGGTTTCGTCTCAGAGGTTTCGTCTCAGAGGTTTCGTCTCAGAGGTTTCCTGCGGTGAGCAGGGCGGCGGAGCTCTTGTCCAGGTAGATCGTGGTGTTCGGATGGGTGCGGAGGATCGAGGCGGGCGCCAGCGGACTGATGTCACCTTCGCAGCATGCCGCCACCGCCTTCGCCTTTCGCGCATCCGGCACGGCAGCGATGATTTCGCTCGCTCGAAGAATCTGGCGGACTCCCATCGAGATCGCTTGCCGAGGTACATCGTCGAGACTCTCGAACCAGCCTTCGCCAAGTTGCTGACGCCGGCAAGCGTCATCGAGCGTCACGACGAGATACGGCTCCTCGGTGTCGAAATCCGCCGGGGGATCGTTGAACGCGAGGTGACCGTTTTCGCCGATCCCAACCAGCGCCACATCGATCGGAGCGCTCTGCAGCGCCTGTCCGACCGTTCGAATCACCGCCGCGGGATCCCGCTCTCCGTCGAGGAGATGGTGATGGACGATGCCCACTTTGTCGATCAAGCGCGTTCGCAGATAGTTTCTGAAGCTTGCCGGATGTTCTGCCGGCAACCCGATGTATTCATCGAGATGAAACATCTCGACTCGTTCCCACTCGATGCCGGACGCGCTTGTCAGCGCGTCCAGCAATTCGAACTGCGACGCGCCGGTCGCAGCAATCATGCGGGCGCGGTTCTTCTCGCGGATCGCGGTGCGGATGGCGTCAGCGGCCTGATTCGCAGCAGCCAGTCCCAGTGAGCGCTTATCGTCGAAGACCTTGATGATCATGCGGCGTCCGGCAACGAATATACGCCCATCCCCCGACTCTTCGTACCGGAAGCAGCGCGAGCCTTTTAGGCGAGCGGCGGTCGCTCGGCTGAAAGCCTTGCGCTCCATCGTGGTTTCCCGGATCCGGACGCTCGTGATTCCACCTTCGCACGGCGGGTCCGCGCTATCGTTGGGCCATCCGGGAGGGTCCATGAGCTCGTTCCTGCAGGACGTACGGATCGCCATCCGTGGATACCTGGCAAAGCCGCTGTTCACGATCGTCGTGCTCTCCATCCTCGGCCTGACGATTGGCGCCAACGCGGCCATCTTCACCGTGGTGAACGCGGTCCTGCTCCGGCCCCTCGACTATCCGCGCTCTTCCGAGTTGGTGAGCGTCCAGCAGCGCGATCGGATGACCGGACGCGGGCGCTCGATCTCGCCGCCGAACTACTTCGATCTGAAAGAGCAATCACGCGAGTTTGCTGGCATCGCGGCGTACTGGAGCCCCAGCGTCAACCTGTCGAGCGACGGCGGCGAGCCCGAGAAGGTCCTCGCCACCACCTGCACGTACGATCTGTTCGAGGTGCTCGGCGTCGATCCGATCGTCGGCCGCCGCCTCTCAGAGGACGACGACGTCCCCGGAGCCCCGTCTGTGGCGATTCTTGGATACGGACTCTGGAAGCGGCGTTTCGGCGGCGACCCTGACGCGATCGGCCGGAAGACAATGCTCGACGGCACGCCGACGACGATCGTCGGCGTGATGCCGGCGTCATTCGACTTCCCTGTCTCGGGCACCGAACTCTGGGTGCCGCTGCGGCTGTCGCGCACACAACCACCCAATCGCGCCATTCCAGCAGAAAAGTACCGGCAGTATCGAATCCTCGGCGTTGTCGCGCGGTTGAAGGCCGGCAGCAGCGTGGACCGGGCGCGGCTGGAACTTGCCGCGATCGCGCGTCACCTCGAGACCACGTACCCCGACAGCAATCGCAACGCCGACTTCGCTGCAGTCCCGCTGCAGGAAACCGTCGTCGCCTCCGCTCGTCCGGCGCTCCTCCTGCTCCTGTCCGCCGTCGGCTGCGTGCTGTTGATCGCGTGTGCGAACGTCGGAAGCCTGCTGCTCGTCCGGGCCGCAGGCCGGACGCGCGAGATCACGATCCGGATGGCCCTGGGGGCCGACCGTGCGCGCCTCGTGCGGCAGATGCTGACCGAAAGCCTGGTCCTCGCGATCGCCGGCGGCGCCGCCGGCCTCGTCGTCAGCGCCTGGGTGCTGGACCTCCTGCTGCGATTCGCACCGCCGGGCATTCCACGCCTGGAGAGCGTGCGGATGGACGCGAGCGCTGTCGGCGTCACGTTTCTGATCGCGATCGCGTCGGGGACCATCTTCAGCCTCGCACCGGCGTTTCAGGTGCGCAGCCAGCGGCTGCAGGACGCGCTGCTCTCGGCCGGCCGCGGCCTGGTGTCGAATGCACACCAGCGCGTTCGCCAGGTGCTGACCGTTGCAGAGATCGCCCTGTCGCTCATGCTGCTGGTTGGTGCGATGCTCCTCATCCAGAGCTTCGCGCGCATTCAGCGCGTCGACGTCGGATTCCGCCCGGCGTCCGTGCTGACCGTGGAACGGATCGAGCTTCCCCGCAGTCGGGCCTCGGCCGAGGCCAGCGCGGCGTTCTTCGACGGATTCGTGCGACGGCTGGACGCGATACCCGGCGTGGAGTCGGCCGCCGTGACGCTCGGACTGCCGCTCGATCCACGCGCGCGATTCTTCGTCGATGAGAGCACCTTCTCGATTGCGGGCGAGATGCCACTGCCGCCTGCGCAGCGGCCGACCGCATCAATTCAGGTTGTCAGTCCGGAGTATTTCTCGACGATCGGCGTGCCGCTCACTCGCGGTCGCTTGTTCAGCGCGCGCGATGGCGCGTCAGCGCCGGGCGTCGTCATCATCAATGACTCGATGGCGCGGCGATTCTGGCCGAACCAGGATCCGATTGGCCGCCGCATCACGCACGATCTCTCCATCGTCCCTGGCCAGCCGACGACGCGCGAAATCGTGGGGGTCGTGGGCGACGTGCGGCACTTCGGCCTCGAGCAGCCCTCGGAGCCGCAGATGTTCGTTCCGCATGCCCAGATGCCGTGGCCGTCCATGGCTGTCGTGATTCGCACGCCGCTCGACGCCACACACATCGGCGCAGCCGTTCGTCAGGCGGTGTGGTCCGTCGACGACACCATTCCGATTCCGCCGCTGCATCCGATGGATCAAATGCTCAGCGCCGCGGTCGGCCAGCCGCGATTCCGCGCATGGTTGCTCGGTCTGTTCGCGGCGACGGCAATTGCGCTCGCCATGACCGGTCTCTATGGCACGATGGCATTCGCCGCCCAGCAGCGGACCCGCGAAATTGGCTTGCGTATCGCATTGGGCGCAACACCGAAGCAGGCGACGGAGTTGTTGGTGCGCAGCGGTCTGACGCTCACCGCTATTGGCACGGTTCTCGGCTTGTTGGGATCGGTCGCAATGGCACGCGCGCTATCGTCGCTGCTGTTCGGCATCGGCGCCGCCGATCCCGCCACGTTCGCTGGCGTGACGGCAGTCCTCGTCGCGGTGGCGTGGCTCGCGTGCTATCTGCCGGCGCGACGCGCGCAGCGCCTCGATCCGATCCGCGCGATCAACGCGGAATAAATCATACGCACGGATGGAACCGCGGAGCGCGTTCGCGGTCTCTGCGGTTTCTTTCTTAATCGCAACGCAACGCGACCATCGGATCCACTCGCGATGCTTTTCGCGCGGGAATCGCGCAGGCCGCGAGCGCAACGAGCGTGAGCATCGAGGCGACGGCCAGATAAGTCAGCGGATCGCGCACGGGGACGTCGAAGACGAGGCTCGCGAGCACGCGACTGAGGACCAGCGCGCTCGCCAGGCCCACGGCAATCCCGATCGCGCCGACGGTCATGCCTTCTCGAACGATCAGCCGCAGAACCTGCGCCCGTGGCGCACCGAGCGCCATCCGCAGTCCGATCTCGCGCGTCCGCTGGTTGACCGAGTAGGCCAGGACTCCATAGATGCCGATCGCGGCAATCAGCATCGCGACCGCCGCGAAGACTCCCAGCAGAACCGCGTTCAACCGCGGCTGTGCGGCGTTGTTGGAGACCCATTCCTCCATCGTCCGCACCGACGACATCGGCAACCCCGGATCGAGATCGTGCACCTTCTGACGGACGACCGGCAGCAATGACGCCGGCGGCGGATCGGTCCGCACGACGACGCCCATCGAAGCGGTCAGCCCGAGGGTCGGATAGTAAATCGCCGGCGACTCCTGGCTCAGCGCGGCCTGCCGGACGTCACCGACCACGCCGACCACGGTGTATTGGCGCGAGAGATCGCTCTGACGATGGAGCGATCGGCCGAGCGGATCGGCGTCGCCCCAGAAACGCTTCGCCGTGGTCTGGCTCACGATGACCACCAGCGGTGCACTGGAAGGCGCATCGGCGTCGGTGAAATCGCGCCCGCGCAACAGCGGAATGTTCATCACGTGGAAGAAGCCAGGTGTGACGACGCGCCAGTCGGTCGGGATCGCGGTGTCAGGCGGAAGCGGTGACGGACCGGTCGTCACAATCGGCGTCTGCGTGTAGGCGCCGTTCCCGAAGGGGATGCCGCTCGACGCGCCGGCAGCCCGAACTCCCGGCGTCGCGCGCAGCGAGTCGAGCAAGGTGCGATAGAACACCGTGCTCTTCTCGGCCGGATACTTCGTGCGCGGCAGAGAAATCTGGAACGTCAGCATTCGATCGGGTTGAAACCCGAGGCTGACGTGCTGCAGGCGAAGCAGGCTCTGAGACAGCAGGCCCGCTCCGATCAAGAGGATTGTCGCCAACGCGAGTTCGGCAGCGGCGAGGCTGTTGCGCAGGCGGGGCCGTGCGCCGCTCGACGCACGCGTCGCCTGTTTCAGGACCTCGTTCAGATCGGTATTCGCCGAGTGCCACGCCGGCGCGATGCCGAACAGCAGGCCCGTGGCAACGGTCAGTCCGAGCGCGAACCACAGTACCGTGGCGTCGACGCCGACGTTGGGCACCGGCAGCAGGTTGGCGGGCATCACGGCGTTGATCGCGTCCACGCCCCACAGCGCCGCGAGCAAGCCGACGGCGCCGCCGATCGACGACAGCACCAGGCTCTCCACCAGCAATTGCCGCAGCAGGCGTCCGCGGCTGGCGCCGATCGCCGTGCGAACGGCAATCTCCTTCTGCCGCGAGGCGGCGCGCGCCAGCAGCAGGTTGGCCACGTTGGCGGCCGCGATCAGCAGCACGCACCCGACCGCGCACAGCAACACGATGAGTCCGGTCTGCAATTGCGGGTTGACGAAGAAGTGATAGAAATCCACGAGACGGATCCCCCATTCCTTCATCTCCGGGTACTGCTGGCTCACTTGTCCAGCGACGACGTTCATTTCGGCCTGAGCCTGCTCGAGCGTCGTGCCATTTCGCAGCCGTGCGACCGCGAGGATCACGTGATTGAGGCGGATCTCGCGACCCGGATCGATCGTCATCGGGATCCACAAGTCCCCGTTCGAGAGCAGCGCCAACGATGCGGGCGCAACACCGATGACGGTGGTGTCGACGCCGCTGAGGGTGAGATGACGGCCGACGATTGACGGGTCGCCGCCGAACCGGCGCTTCCAGAGTCCTTCGCCGATCATTGCGACCTTCGTGCTGCCGGGTCGATCTTCGCCCTCGGCAAACGCTCGCCCGATGACCGGTTTGATGCCGAGCAGTGGGAATAGCGATGGCGTCACAGTTCCGCCTGTGAGCTGCTCGGGGTCGCCAGCGTCGGTCAGATTGAACGTGGCGAAGCCGAATGCGCCCATGGAGTCGAAGGCATGCGAACGCTCTTTCCACGCGAGGTAGTTCAAGACCGACGCGCCGAATGTCGGGAGGTTCAGCTTGTCGTTCTTCTCCGCGATCCACACTAGCCGACCTGGTTGCTCGTACGGCGGCGGCCGCAGCATCACCGCGTTGACGACGCTGAAGATGGCGGTGTTGGCGCCGATACCGAGCGCGACGGTGAGCACCACCGCCAGCGTGAAGAGCGGCGACTTGCGCAGCATGCGCACCGTGTATCGCAAATCGTTGAGCAGCATCGATGTGGACTCCAGCGACATGATAACGCTCTGCTAAGGCGCTACACTGCTCTCGTGAGCCGACGACGCATCGCTCCCGTCCACGGCGTGGTGCTGCTGCTGTCCGGACTGTTCGCTTCTGGGATCGCCGCACAGCTGCCGGCGCCGAGAACACCGGACATCCACTTCGCGGCGACTCCGCAGCCGCTGGCGGATGCGATGCTCCAACTGGCAAAAATCACCAGAGACGACGTGGTCTACGACCTGGGTTCGGGTGACGGACGAATCGTGGTGCTGGCGGCGCAAAAGTACGGTGCGCGCGGCGTGGGGATTGAGATGGATCATCGTCTCGTGGAGATTTCACGGACGGTGGCGCTCGAGGGCGAAGTTGCCGATCGCGCGACGTTCATCGAGGGCGATCTCTTCGCGGCCGACATCTCGAAAGCCACGGTCGTCACACTGTGGTTGTCGTACAGCGTCAACCTGCGGCTCGAGTCGAAGCTCAAACACGATCTTCGTCCGGGAACGCGGATCGTGTCGCGCCAGTTTCCGATCGGCGACTGGGTACCGGATCAGACCGTCACGCTCGGCGACGAGATCCTGCGGCTGTGGACAATCCCGCCGCGCTGAGAAAGAACAAAGGGACACGATTCAGAAGAAACCGCAGAGACCGCCAACTGCGCAGAGATCTATCTCTCTGCGGTCTTAGCGTCCTCGGCGGTTTCTTCCGATCGTTAGGGCACGCGCGATGCCGTGTACGCCGCGATCGCCAGCATGTCCTCGCTGGTCAGATTCGCCACGACCGGTTTCATGAGATCCGCCCAGACGCCTTTGCGAGTGCCCT
>DASSGK010000593.1:0-2545 GCA_035693505.1 Vicinamibacterales bacterium | reverse complement strand
GCACCGTTTGCGCGCATGACGCCGCCGCCACCACCGGCTCCGCCCGCGCCGCCGTCACCGCCAGCGCCGCCCGCGGTACCCGCGCCACCCGCACCACCGGCGCCGCCGGCCCCACCGTCGCCTCCTTCACCGCCCGCGCCGCCGGCGCCTGGTGCCTTCTCGCTTTCTTCGAGCGGCGACTGGCACATGCAGTGGAGCGACGACTCGCATCGGTTCGACGTCCGCCTGCACGGCGACGTGACGTTCACCGACGACTTGACCGACGTGCAGAGCATGTCGGACGGCGGCGTCCTGACGCTTCGGGATTGGACGACGCTCGTGCCGCACACCGTTGAAATCACGTCCTCCAAAGGCGTCCTGACGCACACGTACTTCGTCGCCGGGTTGAAGCGGCCCTGGGATGAGGAGGCGAAGCGGTTCCTGGCGACGCAGCTGCCGGCCGTCGTGAGGCGCTCCGGGATTGGCGCCGAATCGCGCGTGAAGTCGATCTTTCAGCGGCGAGGGATCAACGGCGTGTTCGAGGAGATCGATCTGCTCGGCGGCGACTACGCCCGCCGGCTGTATCTCGTCGCCCTCGTCGACATCGCAGGTTTCAACGCCACCTCGGTTCAACCGCTCCTCCAGCGCGCAGGCGCGCTGATGAAGTCCGACTACGACCGGCGCCTGGTGCTCGAGCACGTCGCGGCCCGCGTTCCGCTCGATCGCGCGGCGGCAGCGTCTTACGTGAAGGCGATGGCGTCGATGAAATCCGACTACGATCAGCGCCAGGCGCTCTCCGCGCTGACCGAACACCATCGCGATGTCGCCGACGGCGACATCCTGCTGCCTGCGCTCGCGCACATGAAATCGAGCTACGACAAGCGCATGGTCCTCGAGCAGGCGCTGAAGCCGGGGCAGCTGAGCGCCGCTTCGCGCCGCGCCGTCCTCGATGCTGTTCCCGGCATGCAGTCAGACTACGATCGGCGTCAGGTGCTGACGATGTATGTCGATCGATTCAGCGTCGAGGCCGCTGAGCGCGAGCCGTTCTTCGTGGCCGTGCGGGCCATCAAATCCAACTACGATCGGCGCGAAGTGCTGACCAGCCTCGCGAAGAAAGGCTCGGCGGCTCACGAGGTTCAGGACGCGGTGTACGGCGCCGTCGCGGAGATGACGTCGGACTACGATCGTGCCGAAGTCCTGCTCGCGTTCGCGCCAGGTGTCGACGCGGGGACCCGACAGGCGTTCGTCTCCGCGGCTGAGCGCATCAAGTCTTCGCACGATCAGAATCGCGTGCTCGCGGCGCTCGTGAAGGCCGAGCGCCGCTGAGCGCGATCGTCCGGCTTCGCGATCGTCCTCCAAGATTATCTACAATGAGTCGTGCCCAACATCGGTCGACTCCGGTATCTTGACGCGCCGCCTCCCTCCAACGAGCGCCCGCGCGGAACCCTGCTGCTGATTCACGCCTTCCCGCTGAACGCGCGAATGTGGGACCAGCAGCTCACGCTCGCGGCGACCGGCTGGCGAGTCGTTGCCCCGCAGCTTCGCGGCTTCGACGACGGTGCCGGCGATCCACCGGCGACCTCGGTCGACGACTATGCCGGCGACATCATCGATCTGCTCGATGCACTACATGTGCACCAGGCTGTTGTGGCTGGCCTGTCGCTCGGTGGCTACGTCGCGTTCGCACTGCTTCGTTTGGCTGCCCGCTACATCCAGGGGCTGATCCTCGCCGACACCCGCTCGCAAGCCGACACCCCGGAGGGCGCGGCCGGACGCATGCGGATGTTACAGCTCGTCCAGGAGCGGGGCCCGTCAGCAGTAGCCGGTGAAATGGTTCCGAAGCTGCTCGGCGCGACGACACGCAGCACGCAGCCGGCAATCGAAGATCGCGTGCGATCGCTCGTGAACGCGAACTCGACGGAAGCGATCGCGGGAGCCATTCGCGCGCTGATGACGCGTCCGGATTCGACGCCGCTGCTCGCGTCGATTCACGTGCCGACCCTGATCGTCGTCGGCGAAGAAGACACGCTGACGCCGCCGGCGTTGTCGGAAGAGATGCAGCGAAGCATCGGCGGTGCCCAGCTCGTGCGTATTCCGCATGCGGGCCACCTGTCGAACATCGAGCAGCCCGAATTGTTCAACGGTGCTCTCGCGGCATTCCTCAGCCATCGGGTATAGTCGAAAACATGCGCATCGTAATGATTTCGATTGTGGCGGCTCTGTGCGCCGTGGCGTCGCCAATCGCGCAGGAACCCGTCGTCGATGCCGGCCGGGCCAGGGCGCTCGATCAGCTTCTCGATCTCTACGTCCGCGGCGGAGACGTGTACTACAGGGCGATGAAAGCGGAGCACGCGAAGCTCGACGGCTACGTCAGTCAGCTCGGTTCAACTTCGATTGACAAGCTCCCGCGCGATGAACAGCTCGCGTTCTGGCTCAACGCCTACAACGCCATCGTCCTGCAGACCGTGGCGGACAACTATCCCATTCAGAAGCGATCCGCGGCCTACCCTGCGAAGAGCATCAGGCAGATTCCGGGCGCCTTCGAGCGAACCGCTCATCGGGTGGC
>DASSGK010000592.1:0-9060 GCA_035693505.1 Vicinamibacterales bacterium | reverse complement strand
CGTGGCGCTCGTGATGGCGGCAGCGGGTCTCTACGGCGTGATCGCCTACACCGTCACTCAGCGCACGCAGGAGATTGGAATCCGGATGGCGCTCGGCGCCGAGGGGCGTGCGGTCGTGCGGCTGGTGGCAGGAGAAGGGCTGCGTCTCACGATCGGCGGGATGGTCACCGGCAGTCTCGCCGCCGCCCTCGTCGGCCGCGCGATGCGCGGCCTGCTGTTCGAAGTGTCGCCGATGGACCCGCTGACGTATGTCATGGTGCTGATGCTGTTCGCGGCAACCGCGTGCGCGGCATTGGTCATCCCCGCTCGGCGTGCGCTCAGGGTCGATCCGCTCGTGGCGCTTCGGGCGGAGTAGCGCATCCCGCTCTCACGCCAGGCCTGTAATCGGCCGATAGGATCGGCACTGATTCATGCCTGCCGCCGCCCTCAATTTCGTTTTCGTCATGCTCGTCGGTATTTCCAGCCTTTTCTACTCGCAAGATAGCCGCACTCCGGCCCAACGGGACGGTGTCTACCTGGTGCCGATGTCGGTGCCGCCCGAACGCATCGCCGGGCTCCAACGCTATTACCACGAGGTCCTGCATCTCGACGTGCAGGTGCTTCCGCCTTTTTCGCCTTCGCTGGCAGCCTGGAGCGCGGATAGGCGGCAATGGTCTGCCGAGGCTGTCGCCGGCGAACTGATCGAGCGCGAGGAAGATCGCCTTCGCAGCGGCCGCGTGGTCGTGATCGCCATCACGGACGACGACATCGCGTCGAAGCGCGACGGGTGGGTGTTTGGATGGTGGACCGCGGCGCGGGTCGCCATCGTTTCCAGCGCCCGCATGGATCCTCGCTGGAACAGACAGGACGCTGACGAGAATCTGCTGCGGACGCGATTGCGGCGCATGGTCACGAAATATATTGGCCGCTCCTATCTCGACATGGCGCTCACCAGCGATCCGACGAGCCCGCTCTACGACAGAATTTCTTCGGTCTCGGCGCTCGATGCGATGTCGGACGACCTGGTGGCGGCGGGATTCCTGAGCGGCCGCCCGCTGATCGACGCGGTGATTCCCGTCAGCTTGTCGACCGGAATCTACGTGCATCGCGACGTCGATTTCGCGCTCGAGGACACGCCGCGCGTCGCTCTCGAACGAACCTATCGCAGCAACGATCGGCAGTCGCGTCCCTTCGGGCTCGGCGCCAACCATTCTTACGGACAGTTCCTCACTGGCGAGGAACCGCTGACGTCTGTCGACCTCAACCTCGAGGACGGCGGTCGCGTGCACTATCGACCCATGCTCGAAGCTGGCCGCTGGGTGCTGGTGCACGATGCCACGCCCTCTCGGTTTCTGAACTCGCATCTCACCTGGAAGGGAAGCGACTGGCTGCTCGAGCTGTCGAATGGCTCCAGCTATCGCTTTCCTTCGTGTGATCCGGCCGCGAAGAAGGTCTGCACGGTCTCGGGCTACAAGGACCCGAATGGTCGCGAGATCAGGATGACGTTCGACGCGCGCGGCAACCTCGCGAAGCTCGAGAGCGAGCACCGACACACGATCGAGTTCATCTACGACGATCACGATCGAGTTGTCCTCGGATGGGACGACAGCGGCCGCTGGTCGACGTACGCCTATGACGCTCCGGGACGCCTGATCAAGACCGAGTACTCGGTTGGCGTGACGAAGGAGTATGCCTACGACGACCACGATCGGCTCGTGCGTTACACCGACGGTGCGGTCACCGAATCGATGGCCTACGACGGCCAGGGCCGCTGCTCGCAGTTCGAACGGCAACGGCTCGTGTACACCGATGCGGCTGGTCACAGATTCGAACGCCTCGAGCGGTTCGCCATGGCCTACGGCGCCACCGCCGCCAACACCATCGTGCGGGAGGTCATCGTTTCCGGGACAGACGGGAAGAGGTCGATCACGTTCGACGCGCGGGGTTACGCACTGGTCGACTCTTACGGCGCGGCGACGGCGACCGAGCAGCGGACGAAATTCGAGCGCGACGGATCGACCGATGCCGTTCGTCACGTCAGCGTCACCTGCCAGGTCGCCGGGAGGGCGGCGTCGGCGGCCGAGGACATCACTCCGGGCGCGAATGAGATATCGATCGTCGAGCGTGTTCGACGTGCGTGCGACATCACCGCCGCGAAGTCGGAACGGTGAGAGAGGAGAAGGCGCCGGGCGCGATGCGCGGCACGGGCCGGCGGCTGCTGTGGCTCGTCAGCGTCACGATCGCGTTGATGTTCCTCTGGTCGCGCTCGCTGCTCGTCACCTCTGACCCGATCGACGCCAGCCAGCGCCAGCTCGTGCTACCGGCGATCAGGCTGCTCGAGCACGCCGGCTTCACGAGGGAGGTGCTGATGCTGCGGCACTTCGCCAACTACCGGGCGACTGACAACTGGTGGAACATCTACCTGGGGCATAGCGACGCGTACGCCGCGACCAACTCGCCGCTCGGCGTCGTCACGCTCTATCGGCCGTTTTTCGCGGTGGCGATCGATGACACCGAGCGGGCGGCCATCCTTCTGCACGAGGCTCAGCATCTCCTGCTCGGCGGCGAGGACGCCGCACTCGAACGGGTTTGGCGCGAGAAACGGCGGATCGGCTGGACGTTCGAGAGCTACGGCCGGAGCCGACTGTGGGCCAACACGCGAGAGTGGACGGCGTCGAGCGTGCCCGCATTGTTTCAATGCGGTCCCGACCGCCGATCCGACTGTGTCCCTTAGGGACACCTTCAGCCCCGCGAGGAAAGCAAAAAATGACCCGATGAGAAATGACCAGATGAGAAAATGAGGCTATGGCGTGGGAACGAATCGCTGAAAACAAGATCCGCGAGGCGATGCAGGATGGCGAGTTCGACAACCTGCCGGGGTCCGGCAAGCCGATCGACCTTGATGAGTACTTCAAGCTCCCGGCCGATCTGCGCGTCGCTTATTCGTTGTTGAAGAGCGCCAACTGCGTGCCGGCTGAAATCGAACTGCTCAACGAGATCGCGGCGCTCGAGCGGCAGCTGTCCACCGCATCTACCGAGCAGCGGCCGGCGCTGCAGCGCACGCTCACGAGCCGGCGCGCCGAGCTGGCGATTCTGCTCGAACGGGCCCGCCGATCATCGCCGTGCAGCTGAAGCTCAAGTCGTGCGAGGTGCGATCGTGGCGGCTGGCGGATGCCGAGCCGCTGGCACGCCACGCCGACAATCGGAAGATCTGGCTGAACCTGCGCGACGCGTTCCCGCATCCCTACACCGGCCATGACGCGCGCGAATTCATCCGGTCGGTTCGCAACCGCGTGCCCGAGACCACGTTCGCGATTGCGGTGAACGAAGAGCCCGTCGGCAGCGTCGGGTTCGTCCTGCGTCCCGACGTCGAGCGTGTGTCGGCGGAAATCGGCTACTGGCTCGCCGAGCCGTTCTGGGGACGCGGGATTGCGACCGACGCGCTCATCGCGCTGACCGCCTACGCGATTGAGACGCACGCGTTGACGCGGGTGTACGCGCTGCCGTTCGCGTGGAACGCCGCGTCGTGCCGCGTGCTCGAGAAGGCCGGCTATACCCTGGAGGCGCGGCTGCGCCGCAGCGCGATCAAGAACGGCGTGATCACCGATCAGCTGCAGTACGCCTACGTCGTGCCGGACATCGCGGCGATCAGCGAGGACGATCTGCCGCCACGCGAAAACCGAGGCTGAAGCCTTTGTCCTGAGGCGCGTGCGTGTAGCGCAGCGCGCAGCGCGCGCTGTTGCCGTCGAAGAACCAGCTCCCGCCGCGAATCACGCGCTTCTCACCCGACGCCGGACCATGCGGGTCGATGTTGGCCGCCGCGCTCTCGGAGTACGGTCCGTACCAGTCCGACGTCCATTCCCAGACGTTGCCGTGCAGGTCCGCGAGTCCCCACGGATTGAGTGGAAACGTCCCGGCGGGCGTCGTCTTCTGGCGGAACTCGCCGGCCGGAAACGATCCGTACGGTTGCCGGCCGTTGTAGTTCGCCTGCGCCGTCGTCAGATTCTCGCCCGTGGAAAACGGGCCGGTCGTGCGCGCGCGGCACGCGTATTCCCATTCAGCCTCGGTCGGCAGACGGTAGCGCAGCGAGTGCGGTGTATGCGCGTTCATCTTGTCGAGAAACTTCTGCACGTCGAGGTAGCTGATGTTCTCGACGGGGCAACGCGGTCCGCAGGTGCCGAAGTGGCTCGGCGCGTCGCCCATCACGGTGCGCCACTGCTGCTGCGTCACCTCGTGCTGGCCCATGAAGATCGGCCGCGTGATTTCGACGTCGTGTAGTGTCTCGTCGTCGTTGCGTCCGGTCTCTGTCGACGCGCTGCCCATCGTGAAGCGTCCCGGCGGCAGCTCGACGAACACCATGCCGGTCCAGGCGTCGGTGGTCGTGGCGATCGGCGTGCGAATGTCTTCGTTCGCGTTCACGTCGAATCGCCGGAAGCGGCCGTAGCTGGCCACGGTGTTCACCTTGTTGCCATTCGGAAACGTGTACTGCTCCCGCATTTCGAGCGGCACCGCGATGCCCGATTTCTCCTCGGCCTGGAACGTCGTCGTGATGACGGCCCTGATCGCCGGCTGCTCGACCTGGAGCTCGGTCTTCAGGACGCGGCCGGTCGCGATGTCGACCCACAGGCGGCCGTGCGCAGGAAGGTCGCGGCCCGCTTCGCCGCGAATCATCGCCGGCGATCCGACTTCCTTGTACTCGACGACGGCGACGCCGGGGCCGAAGCCTCTGTCTTCTTTGGCCAGAGAAAAGCGGAATCGCGGCTGATAGGTTTGTTGAAGGACGCCCAGGGCGAGCACCGGATTACCGAGCGTGCTGCGCATGTTGCCCAGGTTGTAGCGAGCGCCCTCCTCGCGGATGTGTTCGGCCTGTACCATCGTGTCGCTCGATGCGGTCAGGAACAGCTTGGCCAGCCGCTCTTCTCGATCGCGCACCATGATGCCGTCCACCTGGATGACGTCGCGGAACGGGACGAGCGCCTCGGTTTCCGGCGACTTGACGAGGAGAAAGTCGGAGCGGAGGTCGCGATGGCGCGCACGCAGCATTTCCGCCGCTGATGGCGGAGGGGCAATGGCACCGCGCCCGCCGCCCGCCGGACTGATGGTGGGGAGCAGCGCGGACGAGTCCTGTATGTAGTTTTCCTCGGCAACGACGTTCTCGAATTCGTCGACGAAGTAGTCGAGATACCAGCCCGCGCGGTTCAGCACGGTTTCCAGGTCCGGCCGGGCAGGCGGCTGGGGCGCCGCGAGCGCCAGCGCGGCGCTCAGGGACAGCGCCAGGGCGAGGGCGGTGAGAACGCGCATGACCTGAGTCTCTGCACTATACTGCAGGCTTCGCAAGGAGATACTCATGCTGCGACGCGCACTTCCCGTCCTCCTCACGGCGCTCCTGATTGTCCCTGCGCTCGCGCAGGATCGGGTCCCATCCACCTATCAGCGGGCCGGCGCCGCTGCGCAAGCGCAGACGCCGTATTTCCCGGAGCGGCTTGCCTGGCAGAGCAAGACACCCGAAGAAGTCGGCATGAACGGCGCGCTGGTCAACGAGGCCGTGCAGCTCGCGATCGCGGCCGACACGCCGGGCACGCACGACATGACGCTGTTCCTCAAGAACAGCTTCGGCAAGGAGCCGTTCGACACGATCGTCGGGCCGGTGAAGGATCGTGGCCCGGCCAGCGGCATCATCACGCGCCACGGCTACATCGTCGCGAAATGGGGCGACCCGAATCGCGCTGACATCGTCAACAGCGTGACGAAGACGTTCCTGACGACGGTCGTGGGGCTCGCGTGGCAGAAGGGCCTCATCAAGGACGTGAACGACTACGCGAAGGACTACATGCCGCCGCACGTGGATCTCTTCGAGTCGGAACACAACGCGAAGATCAAGTGGGATCACCTGCTGCGGCAGACGAGCGACTGGCAGGGGACGTTGTGGGGTAAGCCGGACTGGGCGGATCGTCCGGTTGGCGACACGCCCGACGAATGGGCGCACCGCAAGCTGTTCGAGCCGGGCACGCACTTCAAGTACAACGACGTCCGGGTGAACGTGATGGCGCTGGCGGCGCTGCAGGTCTGGCGGCGGCCGCTGCCTGAAGTCCTGCGCGAAGAGGTGATGGAGCCGATCGGCGCCTCGTCGACCTGGCGGTGGTACGGCTATGAGAACTCGTGGGTCGAGCTCGACGGAAAGAAGATCCAGTCGGTCAGCGGCGGCGGGCATTGGGGTGGCGGCGTGTTCATGAGCTCGTACGACATGGCGCGGTTCGGCTATCTGTTCCTGCGCAACGGCAAGTGGAAGGACAAGTCGATCGTGTCGGAGCAGTGGATCAAGATGGCGCGGACCCCTGGCTCGGACAACAAGACCTACGGGTTCGCGAACTGGTATCTCAACACCGATCGGAAGCCGCTGCCGGCGGCACCCGAGACCGTCGTGCGCTTCGTCGGCAACGGGTCGAACATCATCTACATCGACTGGGACAACGACATCGTCGCGGTGTTCCGCTGGATTCGCGGCGACAAGCAGTTGAACGAGGTGGTCGCCAAGATGTACTCGTCGTTGAAGACCACATCGACTGCCGCAGGTGACAAGAATTAAGAATTTGGAATTAAGAATTAAGAATGCTTGATTCACAATTCTTAATTCAGACTTCTTAATTCAGACTGGCGGGCTTCGGCCCGCCTTTTTTCGGCTCCATTTGACAAAATAATTTTTCTAATTAAGAATCCCCGTCGTGGAAGTGCTCACCGACGCCAGCAGGCTCGCCGCCGCGCTCTCGCCGGTGCGCATGCGTGTGCTGAAGGAAATGCAGGAGCCGCAGTCGGCGACGACCTTGTCGCCCCGCCTCGGCCTGTCGCGCCAGACGCTGAACTATCACCTGCGCGAGCTCGAACGCGAAGGGTTCCTCGAGCTCGTCGAAGAACGGCCCCGCCGCGGGTGCGTCGAGCGGATGCTGAAAGTGGCGTCGCGGGCGTTCGTGGTCAACCCGGCGCTGCTCGGCGCGCTGTCCGACGATCCGGATCAGGCTCGCGATCGCTTTTCGAGCGCCTTCCTCGTCGCGACCGCGACGCGGCTCATTCGCGACGTCGCGCTCCTCGACGAACGCGCGCGTGCGGTCGATCAGCGGCTGGCCACGTTCACGATGGAATGCGATGTCGGTTTTGCTTCGCCGGTCGCGTACCGATCGTTCACCGAAGAGCTCGCGGACGCTGTCACGAGAATCGCTGCGCGGTACGACACTACGGCACCGAAGAGTCGCCGCTTCCGCGTCGTCGTGGGCTCCCATCCCCTCGTCACCAAAACCGAGGCCGACGCCGCGGCTGAGACCGCGCGACACCGCGGCAGCCGCCGGCGGACGGCCACGCGCAACCGAGCAAGGAGACACGCATGAGCAGAAAACAGGAGCACGAGATCATCATCGACGCCCCGCTCGAAGCCGTGTGGAAGGCGATCGTGGATGGTGAAGAGCTGACGCGCTGGTTCGTCGACGAAGCCTCGGTGACCCCTGGCGTCGGCGGCACGGTCGAAATCTCGTGGGATGGCGGCGAGAAAGGGCGGAACCAGATCGACGTGTGGGAACCCAATCAGAAGCTCCGGCTCTCCAAGCCAGGGCCCGCTGCGGCACAGGGCGGCGAATCGGCACCGATGGTCCTCGAGTACACGATCGAACGACGCGACGGCAAAACGGTTCTGCGATTGGTTCACTCCGGCATTCCGAGCGGACCCGAATGGGACAGCTTCTACGACGGCACCAACTCCGGGTGGCCGTCGTTCCTTCGCACCCTGCGTCACTATCTCGAACGCCACCCCGGAAAGCCGCGCGCGACGATCAAGGTCATCGGCAAACTGCCCGTCTCGCTCGAGGAGGGCTGGGCTCGTCTCACCGGGTCCGGCGGATTCGGCTTCACGCCAGTCGCGGGACAACAGTTCTCCACCACGACCGGCCCCGGCGACGTCGTGCAGGGGACCGTGGTGTTCGTGAAGCAGCCCGGCATGCTGGAGATCACCATCGACGAACTCGACCAGGCTTACCTCGCGCACGCGATGGCCGGCGCGGGCCCGAACCAGTACGTCTATACGGTGCTGTCCGTCTACGGAAAAAGCGCGGAGGAGGTCGAGGCGATTCGCGCGAAATGGCAGCCCTGGCTGAAGTCGGTGCTCGGGGTCGACGCGCCGAGCGTTCAATCCTGACCCGGTCGCGTCCGGCTTTAGCCGGACCTCGCACGGGTCCGCCTGTCCGCCTCCGCTCCGACGATTGTCGACGGAGCTACGGCGAGACCGGGACGAAGCGCGGAGCGCGAAGGCCGGAAGGCGGACGCTACCGACGATAGAGGTATGAAATCGCGCACTCGCCCTTTGACGGGCCACAGAGACACCGAGACGCGATAGATCAGGCCTGAAGGCCTGCACTACACTCGTCCGCGGGTCGCTACACTCGTCCGTGAGGTCCGGACTCGCGCCCTATGCCAGTCACCGACAGCTTCCTGGAGTTCGTGCTCGAGCAACTCGAGGCGCTCGGTCCGATCACGTCGAAGCGCATGTTCGGCGGTGTCGGCCTCTACGCCGGCGACCTGTTCTTCGCGCTGATTGCGGGCGACGAGGTGTACCTGAAAGCTGACGATTCCACGCGCGGCCTGCTCGAAGCGGCGGGCGGACGTCCGTTCCAGCCGTATCCCGGCCGCCGGCGCCGTCGCGGCACGACGCAGTACTACAGCGTGCCGATCGCCGTGCTCGAGGACAGCGACACGCTGACAGCCTGGGCAAGACGATCCGTGGAGGTCGCGCGCGCGCAGCAGCGGGCCGGTGGTGAGCGGCGGCCTCGAAAAAGACCATAAACTGCGGGGGCAGGCCTGAAGGCCTGCACTACAAGTGGTTTCGAGCGTAGCCCTGAGCCCTGAGCCCTGATGATCCCCGTCCCCTAGTCCCTTCCGTTGACGTAGGGCTTCAACACCGTGGCAATGAACGAGTGGATCGGGGTGGGCACGCCGGCCTCGTGTCCCAGACGGACGACGGCGCCGCTCAGCCAGGGCAGCTCGATGCGACGACCGCGTTCGAGATCCTCGAGCATCGACGCCTTCGCCTGGGGCGGCAGC
>DASSGK010000591.1:0-13756 GCA_035693505.1 Vicinamibacterales bacterium | reverse complement strand
CGCGCGCGTCTCGCCCGACGGGGCGAATCGCGTGCCGAGCTCGAAGAGCTGCACGTTCCGTTGACCGTGCCGCCGATTGTGCGCGAGCGCGTCCACAAGGCCCGGCAGCAGCGAGGGGCGCAGCGTATCGAACTTGCCGGAGAGCGGGTTCGCGATGCCGAGCCGATCGGAAGAAACCGGGGAGACCGCTGAGACATCTTTGGTCTGTGGCTGCGGTTCCTTCCGGAAGTCTTCGAGCGCTTTTTCCTCGATGAAGCCGAAGGTCACGGCTTCCGAGAACCCGGCCGCCGTCAGCACCCGCCGCGCGAGGCGATCGCGACCGATGCGGGGATCGGGTGGCGGGGCGGGGCGCGTGACGACGGGGAACGTCGGCTCGAGTTTGTCGAAGCCGTAGTGACGACCGACTTCCTCGATGAGGTCGGCCTCTCGCAGCAGATCCACGCGAAACAGCGGAATCGTCGCGTCCCAGCCGTCAGCGGCCTCCACCACGTCGAGCCCCAGGCCGCGAAGGATTTTCACCACCTCGGCGCCGGGTACCGACGCTCCGAGCAGACGCGCGAGCCGCTCGCGCCGCAGATGCAGTCTTCGAGGCTGGCGCGGGTTTGGATAGCAATCGACGATCGATCCCGACGGCTGGCCCGCGTCAATCAGCTGCATCAGCGCGACCGCGCGCTGGATGGCCGCCACCTGTCCGGCAATGTCCGCTCCGCGCTCGAATCGCGAGGACGCTTCGGTCTTCAAGCCGAGCCGTTTGCTGGTGCGCCGGACGGATGCCGCCTTGAAATACGCACTCTCGAACACGACCGTCGAGGTGGATGCGGTTACCTCGGAATCAGCGCCGCCCATCACGCCGCCAATGGCCTGCGGCCGATCGCGGTCGGCGATGACGAGCATGTCGGGCTCGAGCGTGCGCTGAACGCCGTCGAGAGTCGTGATCCGTTCGCCTGGTCGTGCTCCACGCACGCGGATCTCCGGCCCTGCGAGCCGCGCGAGATCGAAGGCATGCATCGGCTGTCCGAGCTCGATGTTCACGTAGTTGGTGATGTCGACGATGTTGCCAATCGGACGAATACCGGCCGCGCGAAGCCGCGCGGCCATCCAGGCCGGCGAAGGGCCCACGCGGACGTCGGCGACGGCCGCTGCATATCTGGGACAGAGCTCCTCGTCGTCGATCGACACCGTGATGCGATCCGACGCACCGAGGGGAACGTCCGCGATCCGCGTTTTCGCATGCGTGCTCGAAGACGGCAACGCGAGCGGTAGCTCGTAGGCCGTCGCCACCTCACGCGCGAGGCCGAGGACGCTCAGCGCGTCGGGGCGATTGGCCGTCACCTCGAAGTCGATCACGGCGTCACCCTCGTCGAGCGGCTCGATGGAGGCGACCTCGAACCCGCGCAGCGCGAGCGTGCTCGCGACGTCTTCCGCCGTCGCCTTGACGTCGACAAATTCCCGCAGCCAGGACAGAACGAGTCTCATAGCATTCGTCGTTAGACCACCTCAGAGGTTTCGTCTCAGAGGTTTCGTCTCAGAGGTTTCGTCTCAGAGGTTTTACCTCAGAGGTGATTTCGGGTAGATGCCCGCAGGCGGACGTCAGTAAGGGAATTGCTCCAGAAACCGAAGATCGTTCTCGTAGAACAACCGGATGTCCTCGACCTGGTAGCGGAGAATCGCCACGCGCTCGATGCCGATGCCCCAGGCGAAGCCGGTGTATTTCTCGGCGTCGTATCCCACCGCCTCGAACACCGCCGGGTGGACCATTCCGCAACCGAGAATCTCGATCCATCCGCTTTTCTTGCACATCGAGCACCCTGTTCCGTCGCACGACCAGCAGCTGATGTCCACCTCGGCGCTCGGTTCCGTGTACGGGAAAAAGCTGGGACGGAACCGCAGGCGCGATTTCTCGCCGAACATGTCGCGCGCGAAGGCGAGCAGCGTGCCTTTGAGATCGGCCAGCGAAATGCCTTCGCCGACGACCAGGCCCTCCATCTGCGAGAACATCGGGGTGTGCGTCAGATCCAGATCGTCACGGCGATACACGCGGCCCGGCACGACGATGCGAATCGGAGGCTGATGGGCCTGCATGTAGCGGATCTGCATCGACGACGTATGCGTGCGCAGCAGCGTCCTGACGAGGGTCGCGGGATCGCCGGCCACTGGCGGCATAGGCGTCGCGAGATACAGCGTGTCCTGCATATCGCGCGCGGGATGCTCCGCCGGCATGTTCAGCGCGTCGAAGCAGTGCCACTCGTCTTCGACCTCCGGGCCCTCCACGATCGTGAACCCCATGCGCGTGAAGATTTCCTCCATGCGATCGCGCACGACGGTCAGGGGATGACGGTGGCCAAGCAGCGGCACACGGCCGGGAAGCGTGACGTCGACGCCGCCGGCCGGCGCGGCGTTCTGCGCCGCCTCCTCGTACGTTTTCCATCGGGCCTCGATGGCGACCTTGAGCGCGTTGGCGCACTGCCCGATGTTCTTCTTCTGATCGGCCGGCGCGCTGCCGATCATCTGCATCCACGATGCGACGATGCTCTGCTTGCGTCCGAGATAGCGGTCGCGGAGCGACTTGGCGTCGTTCAGGGACGAGGCTGCCGCCAGCTCGCGCTCAAACGACGCGACGTGAGCGTCGACCGCTTCTTGATTGGGAAGGGCGTCGGACATGAGCTAGGGGTTAGAGGCTAAGGGGCTTGGGGCTGGGAAGGCAACCCCGGCTTGCAAGCCCCACTCCCCAGCCCCTAGCGAGTACGGTTATGCGCGCGCGGCAGCCCGAGCGCTGGCCGCTTTCGAGGCGACAGCTTTCTCGGCGTTCTTCGCGGACTTGACGGCGATCTTCGCGGCGGCCTTGGCCTGCGCGGCCAGCGTCGCAAACGCCGCGGGGCTGGAGATCGCCAGCTCGGACAGGCTCTTGCGGTCCAGGGTGATGCCCGCGTTCTTCAGGCCGTTCATCATCTGCCCGTACGTCAAACCGTGCTCGCGAGCGGCCGCGTTGATCCGCACGACCCACAAGCGGCGGAAGTCGCGCTTCTTGCGGCGGCGGCCGACGAAGGCGTACTTGAGGGCCGTGTCCACCGACTCTTTCGCGGCGCGATACAGCTTGCTCTTGTTGGCGTAGTAGCCCTTCGCGAGGCCGAGCAGCTTCTTACGCTTGGCGCGACGGACCGTTCCTCTTTTTACACGCGGCATTGTCTATCTCCAGAGATTTCAGATTTCGGAATTCAGATTTCAGATTTCATTTCAGATTTCAGATGGCGATCAATCCACAATCAATCTGAAACCTGACTTCTTAAATCTGAACTCTCACGCTCACTTATACGGCAGCATCCGTTCGAGCTTCGGCACGTCGACGTCCGCCACCGTGGTCGTCCCACGGAGGCCGCGCTTCCGCTTCCTGGTCTTGCTGGTCAGGATGTGCTGGCTGAACGCCTTGCCGCGCAGAAACTTGCCGTTCTTCGTCCGCTTGAAGCGCTTGGCGGCGCCGCGGTGGGTCTTCAGTTTGATCTTCTTCGCTTTTTTCGCCATCGTGTTCCTGTTGTTTTACCGCCGAGCTCGCTGAGACCGCCGAGAAAACAATTCTCTCCGCGTACTTCTCTGTGGTCTTTGCGTTCTCTGCGGTTTCTTCTTCGTCCGTCTACTTCGTGACAGCGACTGCTGCCGCCGCCTTTGCTTTTCCGCCGCCGCCCTGCGGCCGTCTCGACAGGATGGTGTGCATCTGATTGCCTTCCATCCGCGGCATCGTTTCCGCGAGCGCGACGTCGGCCAGTTCGCCGATCAGCCGCTCCAGAATCCGCCGGCCGATCTCAGGGTGCGCCATTTCGCGGCCCCTGAAAAAGATGGTCGCCTTCACCTTGTCCCCGTCCTCGAGGAAGCGCTCGATGTGCTTCTTCTTGAACTGGTAGTCGTGTTCGTCGACCTTCGGGCGGAACTTGATCTCTTTGACCTCGATGACTTTCTGATGCTTTCGGGCTTCGCGCGCGCGCTTCTGCTCCTGGTATTGGTACTTCCCGAAATCCATGATGCGGCAGACCGGCGGCACCGCCGTCGGCGAGATCTCGACCAGGTCGAGCCCTTTCTGCTTCGCAATGGCCAGTGCCTGTGGCGGCGGCATGATGCCCAGCTGCGCGCCGGTGTCGTCGATCACCCGGATTTCGCGGACCCTGATGCGTTCGTTGACCCGCGTGCGGTCGTCTCGGCGGGGGCTTCGATCGAAAGCGATAAATCCTCCTATATACCTTTCCGCGCGATTTCCTCGCGCGCAGACGCGATGAACCCGTCGACCGGGCTCGCGCCCTGATCGCCGCCGGCGCGCGTCCGCACCGACACCGTGCCTTCCGCAGCCTCGCGGTCGCCGATGACCAGCATGTAGGGCACTTTCTGCAGCTGGGCCTCCCGGATCTTATATCCGATCTTTTCCTGGCGCTCGTCGAGCTCGACTCGCAGCCCCGCCGCCCGCAGCGTCTCGCGGACGGAGGCCGCGTAGGGCAGATGGCGGTCGGCGATTGGGAGCACGATGGCCTGGACCGGCGCCAGCCAGAGCGGGAAGGCCCCGGCGTAGTGCTCGATCAGAATCGCGATGAAGCGCTCGAAGCTGCCGAGAATCGCCCGGTGGATGACGACGGGCCGGTGCTCGGCGTTGTCGGCGCCGATGTACTTCAGGTCGAAGTTCTCCGGCTGCATGTAATCGAGCTGGATCGTGGCGCACTGCCACTTCCTCCCGATCGCGTCGGTCACGTCGAAGTCGATTTTCGGACCGTAAAAGGCGCCGTCCTTCTCGTTCAGGTCGTAGGCCATCTTCGTCCGCTCGAGCGCGGCCTTGAGCTGGGCCTCGGCGTGTTGCCAGGTCGCGACTTCGCCCATGTGCTCGTCGGGCATGGTCGACAGCTTCGCCGTGAACGGCAGGCCGAAGTCGCCGTACACACGCTGGACCAGCGCGATCAGCCGCTCGACCTCGTCGCCGATCTGCTCCGGCGTGACGAAGCAGTGCGCGTCGTCCTGCGAGAACTGCCGCACGCGCGTAAGGCCCGAGAGCACGCCCGAGGCTTCGTTGCGGTGCAACGGCGTTTGCTCGTGGTAGCGCACCGGCAGATCCCGATAACTGTGGGTCTGACTCGCGAAGGTCAGGAAATGTCCTGGGCAGTTCATCGGCTTCATGCTCATCGTCTCGCCTTCCGATTCGACAATGAACATGTTCGGCTGATAGAAGGCCCAGTGCCCGGACCGCTCCCACAACGCCTTGTTGTAGACGAGCGGCGTCTTGACCTCGACGTAGCCCGCGGGGAACAGCACGTCACGCATGTAGTTCGCGAGCGTGTTGTAGAGCGTCGTGCCCTTGCCGAGCCAGAACGCCGCGCCCGGCGCCCACTGATGGAAGGTGAAGAGCCCGAGCTCTCGACCGAGCTTGCGGTGATCGCGCTTCTTCGCTTCCTCGAGCTGGGTGAGATGCGCCTTCAGCTCCTTGTCCGACGCGAACGCGGTGCCGTACACGCGTTGCATCGGCTGGTTGTGCGCGTCGCCCTTCCAGTAGGCGTTCGAGGTCGTGGTGAGCTTGAACGCCTTGAGCTTGCTGGTGCTCGGCACATGCGGGCCGACGCAGAAGTCGATGAAGGTGTCCTTGTCCTTGATGGTGTAGCAGGACACTTCCTTCTGACCTTCGGTCTTCTCGTCGATCAACTGCATCTTGAGCGGCTCGCCGCGCTTCGCGAAAAACGCCTTCGCTTCCTCGCGCGGCCACATCTGCCGTTCGTAGACGAGATCCTGTGACGCGAGCTCGCGCATCTTCGCTTCGATCGTCTCGAGGTCCTCGGGGACGAACGGACGCGGGACGACGAAGTCGTAAAAGAAGCCTTCGTCGGTGGCCGGGCCGATGCCGCACTGCACGCCCGGGAACAAGTTGGTCACGGCCGCGGCGAGCAGGTGCGCCGTGCTGTGACGTAACAGCGGCAGCGCTTCAGCGCTCTTGTCGGTGACGATGCGGACGGCCGCGTCGCGATCGAGCGGGTAGGTCAGGTCGACCAGCTTGCCGTCCACCACGCCGGCGAGCGCGGCCTTGGCGAGATTCGGAGAGATCTCTTCCGCCACGCCGCGTACGGGCGTCCCGGCCGGCACACTGCGCACCGAGCCGTCTGGAAGAGTGATTGCGACCTGACTCATGGGAAATCGCTGACTCAGACGGTCCGCCTTCGCGGCTTTGCCGCTTCCGCCTTCGCGCAACGCGTTTCGGCGGAACAGGCCGGCAATCAGCCTCGCCTTAGGGCTTGCAAGCCGTAGCTCGTGAAGGCGAAGCGGCCGAGCGAAGGCTGGTAGGCACGGGTGGACTCGAACCACCGACCTCCTGCGTGTCAAGCAGGCGCTCTAACCTCTGAGCTACGCGCCTACATCCTGCAAAAAGCTGACGTTAGACGAACGATCAGTATAGCAGAATCAGGCGGCTTTTTTCGCGCTCAGGCGCTCGATGGCCTTCTCCAGAATGGGATCGGTAGTCGGGGCCGGGGCGCCGAACTCGATGTCCGGATCGTCAACGGGCACTGTCGGCTCCAGCCCCTTTTCGTGCAGCGGATCGCCTTTCGGCGTGAGGTATCGCATGGTCGACAGCCACAAGCCGGCGCCGTCGGGCAGCCGCACCAGCTTTTGCGACGCGGCGCGTCCGATGGTGTGCTCGCCAATCAGGTCCGCGCGCTGGTTGCCCGCCAGGGCCGACGCGAAGACTTCCGACGCGCCCGACGTGCCCGTGTCGATCAAGACGACCGCAGGCAGTGTCACAGAGCCGTCTCCGTCTGCGGACGCGATCGTTTCACGCGCGCCGCCCTTCGCCTCGCGAATCGCGAGCGTACCCTTTCCGACGAAGAGCCGCGAGAGCGCCACGCCTTCGTCGATGGTGCCGTTCGACACGCGGCGGACGTCGACGACCAGCTTGGATGCTCCAGCCTTCGTGAGCTCGGCGATCTGGGACTTCACCTGCGAGGCCGTGTTTGGGCCGATTGAGGCGACACGAACGTACCCGATGCCGCTTCCCGCGATGCGGCCGTTGACGACTGAAGCCGGTTCCGTTTCGCGCGTGAGCTCGACGACGTGCGGGTCGTTCGCGTTGCCGCGGATGATGGTGACCGAGACCTTGGAACCGGCCGTTCCGCGCAGCATGCGCATGCCTTCCCACACCGAGAGATCGCGCGTGGGCATGTCGTTGATCGCGCGGATGTAGTCGCCGGTGCGCAGGCCTGCCTTCGCAGCAGGCGAGTTGTCGCGCGCCGCGATCACCCGGAGATAGTACTGACGCGTGAGCTCGAGCCCGACGCCGGCCGGTGGCAGCGGCGCGCCGCTCTCGACCTGTTTCACCTGCGATGGCGTGAGGTAGGCGCTGTCGGGATCCAGAGAGTCTGCGAGACCGTGCATTGCGCCGCGCATCACCTTGTCGAGGTCGGCGTCTTCGACGTAGTTGCTCGAGATGAGGCTGACGACGTCGTCGAAGATCTTGAGGTGCTGATACGTGTCCTCGCGCGCCATCACCCTGCCGAGGAAACCGCCGACGATCGCGAACGCGATCACGGGCGCGGAGATGGACATCACCAGGGCGCGGGTGCGAGAGCTCATATCACCTCAAATTCAGCCACGAGTCCGAAGGAACGCACCTAACGTTTCTTGAGCCATTGTAAGGGATCGACCGGGTGGGCGTCGACGCGCAGCTCGAAGTAGATGCCGTCCGAGCCCGACGGGATCGGGCCTGCGGTCCCGACGGTGTGGCCGTGCTCGATCCGGGCCCCTTTCTGGACGCCGATGTCGAGCAAATCGCCGTAAAGGCTGAAGGTCTGTGCGCCATGGTCGACGATGACCAGATTCCCATATCCGGCAAACGGTCCCGCAAACGCGACGGTTCCGTCGTGGATGGCGACCACGGGGCCGGCGCCCTCGGTTGCGGAAATCTCGATGCCGTTGGCCGAGGTTCCTCGCCCGAATTTGCGCACGACCGGGCCGTCCACCGGCCATTCCAGCGCGCCGCGGAACGGCCGGAGGGGGAGCTGCGCATCCGCCGCCGCCACGCCGGCGGCGAGATCGCGCAGCGTACCTTGCAGCTTCTGTTGCGCCGTCTGAAGTTCGCTCGACAGCTGCGCGTTCAGGTCGCGGCGGCTGTCGATGTCACGCACGAGGTCGGCCTTGGCTTGCGTAGCGCGCAGGGAAGCGGCCTGCGCCTTCTCGGCGGCGGCATGAAGCGTCGCCAGTTCTTTCCGCCGCGACTGAAGTGCGCGGCGCTCGTTCTCGAGCTCCGCCACCGTTTTGGCGTGCGTCGCGATGCGATCCCGATCGAGTTTGGCCAACGCCGCGACCGTCCGCGTCGCCTGTCCCAGACCTCGGAGATCGGGTGTCGACAGCAACAGGCGGAGGTACCGCGCCTGGCCGAGCTTGTAGATCTCGACGAGACGTTGCTGCAACTCGGGCACCTGTGCGCGAGCCGACTGCTGCAACGAATCCATCCGCGCGCTGGTTTTTTCGAGCTCGGCTTGCACGCCCGCCGCATCCGTATCCACGCGCTTGAGCTCTTCCGCTTTGATCAGCCGGTCGACCTCGAGCTTGCGGAGATCGCCCAGGAGCGTTCGCTCGTCAGCGGCCAGCCGATCGGCCTCCCGTTGCAGCGCCTGCAGGCGTTCAGCCGCGCGCCGTGCCAGCGCCTCGGTCCGTGCGCGCTCGGACAGCCCCTGCGCGGCAACCACGTACGAAGAAGAAACCGCACAGACTGCAAAGATGGCAGAGAAAACTATTCTCAGCGGTCTTCGCGTGCTCCGCGGTTCCCTCTTCGTCGTCAGGTGGTTCCTAGAAGATCGGCTTCCCATCTATATCTGACGGTATCGGCAGGCCGAAATACTTCAACACCGTCGGGGCGATATCCATGATGTCGACGCGATCGGTGGCCAGCGGACGGCTGGAGATGAGCGTCCCGGACGTCTGCTTGTAGTCGAACGACCCGTGGTCCCCCGACCACTTCTTCATGTTGGGATAGACGATTCCTGGTGGGGAGCCGCCGAGCGACGTCTGCCACGACACACGGTAGCCGTCGGCGAAGCCGACCTGCAGCTCCGATGCGTTTGCCAGGTAAGGCCCTTTGTAGATGTCGTCGCGTTTGTAGACGGCGTCGACCATTCGCGCGTTCGTCTTGGGATCCATCATCTCCAGCAGTCGGCCGACGACGGCGTTCTGAACGTTGTCCGAGTCGGCGGGCGCGACACTGCCATGTCCCTCGCGTCCCTGCAGGTTGACGTAGATCTGCCCGAGGCCCATCGAGTACGCGCGCGTGTGGGTCCAGTCGACGTTTTCCCAGAAGGTGCCGCCGCCAAACAGATCCTGCAGTTTCTTCTCGCCCGGCTGCTGGCCGCGGATCGCCATGAATCCTTCCTGGACGAGCCACGTGTTCAGGTTGACCGACTGCCGGAACGAATGGAACCCGTGATCGGAGACGATCAGAATCGGCGTGGACCGATCGACGCGAGCCATCACCTCGCCGACGAAGTCATCGCATTTTCGATACACGCGCTCGATGGAGTCGCCGAATTTCGCCGCCAGCGCCTTGTCGTACATCGGGTGCGCCGGATCGATGAGGCGCCACATCATGTGCTGCACGCGATCGGTCGACTCGATGACGCCGACGAGCAGGTCCCACTGCTTCGAATCGATGCGCTGGAGGATCACCTGCGCGCGGTCGTCGAACGCGCGGTACAGATCGTCCATGAAGACTTTCTCGTCGATGCGATCTTCGTTGAGCGGCCAGGTGGCTTCCGCCCATCCCAGCGTGCGGTACGGGCCCAGACGCTCGAAGATGTCGGCCGAGAACGACGCGGGAGACGACATCGCCGCCGGAGGGTTGTCGGGGCGCCAGTTGACCGGCGAGATGTACAGCTGCAGCTCGGACCCGGCGTTGATCAAATAGAGCTGCGCCATTCCGTGGACGCGGATCAACAGATTGACGCTGAAATCGAGGTTGATCCATTTGCTCCACTGGTGTTCGGCCAGCAGAATCGAGTTATCGCCGATGGTGACCGTCGCCGACTTCTCGGCTTTGTTCCAGTGAATCGAGACCGGCAGCCGTATGTCCTCGCGCGCCTCGAGCTCCGCGATCTTCATCTTGTCGGCCTCGGTCTGGGCGGACAACGGTGAGTTCGCGCGCAATTCGCGGAGCTGCTGTTTCACGATGGGATTCGGCGGACCGACCAGCTCGGTCTGCGCGTACTGTCCGTCGAAGACGAGCCGCTTGAGGATGCCCCCGAATTCCGTGTTGCCTTCTTCGTAGCGGCTCAAGTCCGTCCCGAAGTAGTAGAACGTGCCCATCGTCCGGCGGATGTCCGGCAGCGGCAGCCCCGAAAGCAGCTCGCCGTTGGGCACGTCTTCGGGCGGAAACGTCACCGGCACCGTCAGCATGCTGGAGCGCACGCCGGCCTTACCTGCCGTCACCCAGAACGATGTCCCGCCGCGAATGGACTGAACCACGGGCTTGGAGACCGGGATGTAGTTGAGGACGAAGCGCGGAGGCTCGAAGTGGACCATGCCGAGATCGGGCAGGTACGAGCTCGTGTCGCGAATCAGGAAGTCGTAGATGTTGTGTTTGCCCGCGTTGACGCCGGTCGCAAAAGACGCCCAGGCCGTCGGCGATTCGGGAGAGTGCGTTGTTCCGAGGGACCGCAGGCCGCTTCCAGCCGCGGCGAGCCTCTTCATGTTCGGCAACTTGCCTTCGTCCATCCACTTCTGGACGAGATGCGGATCCATGCCGTCGAAGCCCAGAATGACGAGCTTCTGCTGAAACTTCTGAGGCGGCCGGCGCGGTCCGCACGCGGCGAAAGCGCTCAGGCAGAGGACAATCGAAGCGAGCAGAAGGGGTTTCACGGATGTTTGGAGAGAAGAAACTATACCATCTGGGAATTGGTGAGCTGGTGATGGTGAATCGGCGTGTCAGTTGGCTGGTAAATTTGTGAAGGGACGTGTTGTGGCCGTCGACGTCGGCGCGCGCCGCGTGGGGTTGGCGATCAGCGACGCGTCGCGGACGCTCGCTCGGCCGCTCGAGGCGATCGCGGTGACGAGCGAGGCGGACGCCGTCGAACGGGTCGCGCGTCGCATCGAACAGCTCGACAGCGAAGACGATGGGGTTGCGACGATCGTGGTGGGGATGCCCACCAGCCTCGACGGCACGCCGACGCCGCAGACCGCGGCCGTGAACGCCTTTATCGCGCGCTTACGGGCACGAATTTCGCTGCCGATCGACACAGCAGACGAGCGGCTCACCAGCCGCGAGGCCGAGAGCCGGCTCGCGCGGCGTGAGAAGGACTGGCGGAAGCGGAAAGCGCAGCTCGACGCGGCGTCGGCGGCGGTGTTCCTGCAGGACTATCTTGATCGGATGTAGGGCGTCGGCAGATCCCTTATGAAGAAGCTCCTCTGGTTCCTGTTGCTGATCGTGATCGCCGGCGGCGCGGCCGCGGCCGTCTTCTATTCGCGCGTCAACCGGCCGTACCGCGGTTTCGAAGGCAACGAGCAGTTCGTCGAGATCCCGCAAGGCACCGGTTCTTCGCCGATTGGCGAGCGCCTCGTCGCGGCGGGAATCGTACGAGACACGCTCACGTTTCGGGTGGCGCTCTGGCTCAGCCATCAGGGCCGTCATCTGAAGGCGGGTGAATACCGGTTCGATCGTGCCATGACGCCGTTCGAGGTCATCGACAAGATGGCGCGTGGCGACGTTTTCGTAGTCAGCCTGACGTTTCCGGAAGGCCTGACGATCGCCGAGATGTCGAAAATCTTCGAATCGCACGGGCTCGGGACGTCCGCGATGTTCGTGCAGGCGGCTCACGATGGATCGCTGATTCACGACCTGGATCCGGCGGCGAAGGATCTCGAAGGCTACCTGTTTCCGGAAACCTACAACGTCCCGCGGCACACCGACGCCGGGAAGCTCGTACGGATGATGGTCTCGCGGTTCGAGAAGATTCTGACGCCGGAACTGCGGCAGGCGGCCGCCGCGAGAAATCTGAGCGTCCGCCAGGCGGTCACGCTCGCGTCCATCGTGGAAAAGGAAACGGCGAAGACTGACGAGCGCCCGCTGGTTGCCGCCGTCTACACGACACGGCTGCGCATCGGGATGCCGCTGCAGTGCGATCCGACGGTCATCTACGGCCTCGTCAAGGCCCACCGCTACGACGGGAACATCCACAAGGACGACCTGTCGTTCGATTCGCCGTACAACACGTACCGGTACCCGGGGCTTCCACCCGGACCGATCGCGTCGCCCGGCCGCGCGTCGATCGAGGCCGCCGTCCACCCGGCGGACGCCGACTACCTGTACTTCGTCAGCCGCAACGACGGATCGCACGAGTTCGCGCGCACGCTCGAGGAGCACAACCGGAATGTCCAGAAGTTCCAGATTCAGTACTTCCGCGATCGTCGTCAGCATCATTAGTGTGTTCGCGCTGACGCAGGCCGGCGCCGCGCGGCTGCCGCAGACGGCGGCGGCTCGAAGCGTGGCCGTCACCTTCGACGATCTGCCCATCGCCGGCGTGCTGCCGAGAGACATCGACGCGAGTCGCGACCTGACGCGCAAGCTGCTGGGTGCCGTCGCCGCGCACCACGTGCCGACGATCGGATTCGTCAACGAGGACAAGCTCAATGCGGCAAATGGCGTCGTCGATACGCAGCGCGTGGATCTGCTGAAGCGCTGGCTGGAGGCGGGGCTCGAGCTTGGGAACCACTCGTACTCGCACGCGGACCTGCATGCGACAGCGCTCGATGCGTTCGAGTCGGACGTACTGAAGGGAGAGCGTGTCACGCGCGAGTTGATGCAGGAGCGGGGGCTCCGCCTGCGTTATTTCCGCCACCCGTACCTTCACACGGGCCGCGACCTCGAGAAGAAGGCACAGTTCGAACGATTTCTCGCCGAGCATGGCTACCGCGTGGCTCCCGTGACGATCGACAATGACGAGTACGTCTTCGCCGGCGCGTACGACCGATCCCTTGCGCGCGGCAACGCCAGCCTGGCGGCTCGGATTGCCGACGCGTATGTGCCGTACATGGAATCGAAGGTCGAGTTCTTCGAGCGCAACTCACGCGATCTGTTCGGCCGTGAGATTCCGGAGGTCCTGCTGGTGCACGCCAACATGCTCAACGCCGAGCGCTTCGGCGATCTGGCGTCGATGTTCGAGCGGCGCGGTTACCGGTTCATCACGCTCGAACGGGCGCTGGAGGACGAGGCATATCGATCGCCGGACACGTTCGTCGGCACCGGGGGCATCACCTGGATCCACCGCTGGGCGCTCACCAGGGGAATGCCGAAGACCTTCTACGCGGGCGAGCCGGAGGCTCCCGCGTTCGTGGCCGACGCGGCCAGGCCCTGACGCGCTCCTCGATGAAGTGAAAGACCCGTCGAATATACTTTGAGATATACTTCAAAGTATGGGCAAGCCGCTGATGATTCAAGAGGCCGACGATCAGCGCATCGAGCGCCTGAAGGTGCGTCTGGGGATCGCCACCAAGATCGACGTTGTCCGCGCCGGCATGGAACTGCTCGAACAGGAGGCCTTCCGGCGTGAGCGGATCGAGCGCTGGAAGCGGGCGGCGTCGCGAGCGGCCGCGAGCAGCGCGCGGGCCAACGCGGAATTTCGGGCGCACTCGCGTATCGCACGCAGTTCGTGACGCCTGAACAATGGCACGTGTACGTCGTCGATCTCGAGCCGCGGGTCGGCACCAAGCCAGGCAAGCAGCGGCCGTGCCTGGCGATTCAGCCGACGCCTTTTGCGGC
>DASSGK010000590.1:0-2514 GCA_035693505.1 Vicinamibacterales bacterium | reverse complement strand
CTCCGGCCAATACGCGCTGACGCGTTCGTCGTAGTCGAGCCATCCGTGCGAATGCGCAAGAGCCAGCGTCATCGCCGCGAGCCCTTTGGTCGCGGAGTACACGATGACCATCGTGTCGCGCTCCCACGGCTGGTCGGTCTGCTGATTCCGAATGCCGCCCCAGAGATCGACGACTTTCTCGCCGCGCACATACGCGCAGCATGCGCCACCGAGCTCGTGACGCCGAGCGAAGTTGTCCGCGAAGGCCTCGCGTACTCGCTCGAATCCGCGGCTCACATAGCCTTCCATGGTCGACCTTCCTTCGGCGCCGTCGCTTCTTCAGCGGCTACTTCAGAAAGAGGCAACGATCGTACCGGACGGCGTTAACGGGAATTCGACGGGGCTATTGCCCGGACTGTCGCGCCAGCGACTGGACGACGAACGCGCTCACGTCGCGGATTTGCTCGGATGAGAGTGAGGTGCTGAACGCCGGCATCGCGTTGCGACCGCCCGACACCGTTTGGATCGTGGTCGCGACATCTTTGAGTTCGGCGAGCGACGCACCGCCTGTATGCCCGCCCTTTCCGTCGTCACCATGGCAAACGACGCATGTCTGCACGTACACCTGACGGCCCGCCGTAAGGTTGGCCGCTCCTGCGGCCGCGGCGACCTGACGGGACACGGGCGCGCCCGGCGTCACGGGCGGCATCGTGCCGTCGACGCCGAACAGCCAAACGCTGTCGCCGCGCGCGGATCCGATCAGCGCGTTCCCGGCAGAAAACGCGATCACGTACTGCTTGCCCTTGTGCTCGAACGTGCTCGCTGGCGCGTGCATCCCTGCGCCTGTTTGAAACTCCCACAGCTGCTTTCCCGTCGACGAGTCGAGCGCGGTGAGGCGTCCATCGTTGCGGCCGACGAAGAGGAGACGGCCACCGGTCGCGAGCGTGCCGCTGTAGCACTGCTCGGGCCACTGATATCGCCAGGCGAGCTTGTTGTTCGTGACGTCGAGCGCCGCAATGATGCCGGCGCGCGGGACACGCGTGTACGTCGTCGCGCCTCCCAGAAAGCTGACGCCGTCCTGCGGCGCGGCGAACTTCGCGTCGCCGCCGCCCGTGTAGCCGCCGACGACAGAGGATGCGCAGACGAAGAGCAGCTGCTGTTCCGGATCGTACGCGCTCGGCGGCCAGTTGGCGCCGCCCCAGATGCCGGGCTGCACGAGCGTCGCCGCCTTGCCGACAAACGGCGTGAAGATGCGGCCGTCGTTGACGAGCGAAAATCCCTCCGGCGCCATCGGAATGAACTGCGGCAGCACGGCATCGCCTCGTGGAAACGGCTGCGTCGCGGCAGTCGCCTGACGCGGTTCCTGCGGCACGGGCCGTTCGTCGATGCCGACGATCGGCTTGCCAGTCTGCCGATCGAGGATGTAGGCCCAACCTGTCTTGCCGACTTCCGCGATCGCCTTGCGCGTTCTGCCCGCAACGTTGACGTCCATCAGCACGACCGGATTGGTGGCGTCGTAATCCCAGATGTCGTGATGAACCTGCTGAAAGTGCCAGCGGTACTTTCCTGTCGCGAGCTCGATGGCGACGACGGATGCCGTATATAAGTTGTCGCCTGCGCGGACGGCGCCGTTGTAGTCGGGGCCGGCGTTGCCAGTCGAAAAGTAAACGAGGCCGAGCACTGGGTCGACGGCCGGCGTTTGCCACACCGACGCGCCGCCGTACTTCCACGAGTCGTTGTCCTTGGGCCACGTGTCGTGGCCGGGCTCGCCCGGACCGGGAATCGTATAGAACGTCCAGAGCAGACGCCCGTCCTTCGCGTCGTACGCCTTGACGCGGCCGCGCGTGCCGCGGTCGCCGCCGGCGAATCCTGTGATCACCATCCCGTTGACGTACACCGGCGCCGACGTAATCGAGAAGTTGTCCTGCCAACGTTCGGCCTGGATCGACCACACGACTTTGCCGGTCGTACGATCGAGCGCGACGAGCTGACCGTCGAGCCGGCCGAGGAACACTCGGTCGTCGCTGATGGCCACGCCTTTGTTGTTCCAGCCGCAGCAGACGGAGGTGATCGACGCGTCGAGGTGCGCATCGTACTGCCAGAGGATGTCTCCCGTGTCGATCGACAGCGCGAAGACATCGTTGGCGCCGGTGCTGACATAGGCGACGCCGTCGGCGACGATCGGCTGGGCCGCGCCCGAGTACTGCGGTGCTGTGCCCGATCCTCGCAGGCGCGCGCGCCAGACGCCTCTCACTTGCGCGACGTTGTCGCGATTGATGAGCGTCAGAGGCGAATAGCGCTGGTTATACAGGTTGCCGCCGTTTGTCGGCCAGCTCGTCGTGGGCGCCGATGCGAGTCGAGCCGCAGAAAAATCGCTGGCGGCGAACATCGTCGCCACGACAATCAGAAAGAGTCCGGCGATGGTCAGCAGACGGCGCATGATCTGCGCGGATTATAGAGGATGCGGGGAATACAGAAGATAGTTTCGGGCGGCCAAACCGGCGTGGATCGAGGCGCGCTCGATGCGGCCCGGAC
>DASSGK010000589.1:0-4275 GCA_035693505.1 Vicinamibacterales bacterium | reverse complement strand
GAAGAAGGAGAAGCTGCTCGACGAATTCATGCGGACCGAGTCGCAGCAGCTCGGCGAGACGCTCGCGCTGCAGGCGTCGAAGTACATGGCCGCCGCGTGGAAGGTGCTTGGCGAGCCGAAAGAAGAGGCGCCGAAGATCGTCGACGCCGAGAAACTCGACTACGAGCTGTTCGATCGCTGGCTCAAGTTCCTCGTGAAGCCGCCGCGCTTCTATCCGTACCTGACCAGGTGGCAGGAGATGATCAAGAGCGGCGGAAGCGCCGCGGAGGCGAAGAAGCTCGCGGACGAATTCCAGACCGTCCTGCTCGAGGTCATGTTCGACCGCAAGGAAATCAAGGAAGAGAACGACATCATCGCGGCGAAGGCACTCGTCGGGACGAAGAAGAAGGAACCGGCCAAGCTGCCCAGCGACTTCGTCACGAACGACGATTTCTGCCCAGGCTGCGGGCTGGAGCTGAAGAGCCTGCCGGTCGAGCGGAACAATCTCTGGACCGACGTGTTCCAGCGGGATCTGCAGGAGGGGTTCGACCCCGCGCAAGCGTCCGACCGCATCAAGCCCGGCCTGCTCGCGTTCCGCGGCTGGGGACTTGAGCGCCAGTTGAGCGCCGATCGGCGGCGGTACGTCGACGGACTTCGGGCCGACATCGCCGCGTTGCGCAAGGCGCAGCCGCCGAAGTACGCGTTCGTGCACGGCGTCGCGGACGTCGAGAAGCCGGTCAACCTGAAAGTCAGCAAGCGCGGCAGCCCGTACAATCTCGGCGACGAGGAGCCGCGGCACTTCCTCTCGGTGCTCTCGGAGGGCGACCCGGTGCCGTTTGCGAAAGGCAGCGGACGACTCGAGCTCGCCGATGCGATCCTCCGCCAGCCGCTGTCCATGCGCGTCATCGTCAATCGCGTGTGGAAGGGGCACTTCGGAACAGGTCTCGTCGACACGCCAAGCAACTTCGGCGTCGCCGGAGAACGGCCGTCCAATCCGGAACTTCTCGAGTACCTCGCGCAGCGCTTCGTCGATCAGAAGCTCTCCATCAAGCAGCTGCACCGCGACATCATGCTGAGCGCGGTGTACCAGCTGAGCACGGAGTACTCGGCGCCGAATTTCGAGAAGGATGCGGGCAACCGGCTGTACTGGCGCGCCGATCGCCATCGCATGACGGCCGAACAGATTCGCGATTCGCTGCTGATGGTCTCCGGGTCGCTGGACGACAAGATGGGCGGTCCCTCGACGGCCCTTTCGCCGTCCTTCACCCGGCGCACGGTCTACGGAAAGGTGAGCCGCTACAAGCTCGACGACTACTTACAGTTGTTCGACTTCCCGAGCCCGAACCTGTCGGCGGAGCGGCGGTTCACCACAACCGTGCCGCTGCAGCGGCTGTTCTTCATGAACAGCGATTTCATGCAGCAGCAGGGTGAACTCATCGCGCGCCGAGTCGCGACGGAACCGAACAACACCGCGAGAATCCAGAAAGCCTACAGCCTGATCTTCGGCCGGGCGCCGAGCGACGTCGAAATCCGGACCGGCATCGCGTATCTGTCAACGGAGCCGTTGAAGGAATACGAGGAACGCAAAAGCGCCAAGGACACAAAGGGTACGAAGGACACAAAGGGTACGAAGGACACAAAGGATCCCGGAGCCTCGAAGGACGCCAAGAAAGACGGTGACGACGAGGATGGGCCCGAGAAGGTTGGCGAAGGCATGATGGCCGGGGTCATTCCCGGCGCCTCGAAGAAAAGCGACGGCGAGAAGCTGCTTCCCCCGACGGCCTGGGGCCGGTACATCAAGATCCTGCTCAGCTCGAGCGAATTTCTCTTCGTGGATTGATATATGGCGTCACACAAAGCACGGCAACCGCTGACGAGGCGCGATGCGCTCTGCCGCATGGGCGGCGGCTTCGGCATGCTGGCCTTTGCCAGCCTGGTCAACGAGTCGATCGTCAGGGCGGCTGGAAGCTTCGCGCAGGACGGCAGCATCGATCAACGCCGGCTCGATCATCCGGCGCGTGCCAAGCGCGTGATCTTCCTGTTCATGAACGGCGGCCTGTCGCAGGTCGACAGCTTCGATCACAAGCCGATGCTCGACCAGTATCACGGTCAGCCGCTGCCGGGCGGCTCGGTCGCGACCGAACGGAAGACCGGCGCGCTGATGCGCTCGCCGTTCACGTTCAAGAAGTACGGCAAGGCCGGCATCGAGGTCAGCGAGCTGTTCCCGCACGTCGGGGAATGCGTCGACGACATCTGCTTCATCCGCTCGATGTACACGGACATTCCGAACCACGAGCCGTCGATGCTCATGATGAACACCGGCCATACGCAGGTGGGCCGGCCGTCGATTGGTTCGTGGCTGACGTACGGGCTCGGCACCGACAACAAGAACCTTCCGGGTTACGTCGTGCTCTGCCCGGACGTCCCGACGACGGTCGGGCCGCCGCTGTGGAACAGCGCCTTTCTCCCGGCCGTCCACCAGGGCACGTTCATCGCCAACAAGGTCGAGAAGCAGACCGACACGGCGCTCATCGGCAAGGACTTCGATCCCAAGACGCTCATCTCGTACATTCACAACGACAAGTTCACCCTCACCGAGCAGCGGCGTGAGCTCGATCTGCTCGAGTCGCTCAATCGTCTGCAGCTCGAACGCGAGGCGGTGCACGACAGCAAGCTGGAGGCGGCGATCTCCTCGATGGAAACCGCCTACAGGATGCAGACGGAAGCGCCCGATGTCTTCGATATCCGGAAGGAGAGTGAGGCCACGCTGAAGCTGTACGGACCCGGCAGCACGGCGCGCAGCTGCCTCATGGCGGTCCGACTGATCGAGCGGGGCGTGCGGATGGCGCAGGTGTACTACGCGAAGGGCGATCCGTGGGATGCGCACGGCGATATTCAGGCGCACCGCAAGAACGCCAAGGATTCCGATCAGCCGTTCGCCGCCGTGATCAAGGATCTGAAGTCACGCGGACTCTTCAAGGACACGCTCGTCGTCTGCGGATCCGAGTTCGGACGGACGCCGGTGATGGAGATCGGCGGCGGCGCGGGGACGACCCAGAACGGCCGCGATCACAACCCGTTCGGCTTCACGATGTGGCTGGCGGGAGGCGGCGTGAAGGGCGGCACCGTCTACGGCGCCACGGACGACTTCGGGTTCAAGGCGGTGGAGAAGCCCGTGCATGTCCACGATCTGCACGCGACCATCCTGTACCTGCTCGGCATCGATCACACGAAGCTGACGTATCGCTACAGCGGACGCGATTTCCGCCTCACCGACGTCTCGGGCAACGTGATCCACGACATCATCGCGTAAGACCACGATCGGAAGAAACCGCCGAGACCGCGAAGAACCATAGGCAGGCTACGTCTTAGCCACGAAATACACGAAAGTCACGAAAAAGGCATCAGAGTTTCGTGTGTTTCGTGCGTTTCGTGGAGAATCGGTTTCTCTGCGGTCTTCGCGGTCTCTGCGGTTCCTTCTTATCGCAGCCGTTCCATCGCCGCCACCAGCGCCATCGCGCCGCCGCGGTCGTCCGGGCCTTCGATCGCGGGGCGATCGAAGTAGTAGCGCGGCGTCGGTCCCGCGCCGGTTCCGCTGCAGACGTCCACCAGCCCGCCGTCTTCCGCGATGTGCGCCGAGAGGGCGCGCCACGCCCGGTCAACGACGGGCGCATACGATCGATCGAGCCAACCCAGCCTGACGCCTCGCGCCATCGCGGTCTGGATCATCGCCGTCGCCGTTTCTTCCCGATACGCGCCGGGACGGTCGATGATCTCCCTCCAGGTGCCGTCAGGTGCCTGCCAGCTCGCAAGGCCGCGCATCTGCTTCGTGAAGATCCCGAGGAGCGCCGCGCGCGACGGATGGCCGGCGGGCATCGCCGTGAGCGTCTCCATCAGGCCGAACGCCGCGAAGCCGTTGCCTCGCCCCCATGCGGCGGGTCCGTCGGTCGCGTGGTTGAAGATGCCGTCCTTCTGCTGCAGCCGGCCGGCGTACGCGATCAGCAGCTGCGCCGCGCGATCGAGATCGCCCTGCCGTCCCGTCATCGACGAAGACCTCGCGAGTATGGCCGACGCCATGAACATGTCGTCGGTCCATCCCTGCCCGTATTGCGGGATGCCGCCGTCCTTCTCCTTCAGCGCGGCATCGGCGCCTTCCAGCGCCAGCGTCCGCGCGTCCGCGTTCGCGGCGTCGGTCTTCGCCAGCTCGGCGAACACCATCGTCCCCGCGACGGTCGTGAGCTGAATCCGATCCCCGAGCAATGATTTCTCGTGCGACAGCCACGGCCGCACTTCCAA
>DASSGK010000588.1:0-13808 GCA_035693505.1 Vicinamibacterales bacterium | reverse complement strand
AGCGTGCCCGCGCCGGTCGTGCACAACAATGCGTTTCCCGATGCGAGCTTGAACCCGGTCACCAACCCGGTCCACACCTTTCACCTGGGCCTCTGGTTCAACTCGTCGGTCGATGCGGGCAATGCCGGATGCCCGGCCGACACGACGCCGTTCAACGGCGAGCACAACGCCGGCATTCAGGTCCTGAACACGAGCAATTTCCCCGATTTGCAGGGTCCGCTGTTCTTCGTCAAGCCGTAAGCCCGCGAGCAGCATTGACATCGTGATGGCCGCCCGCGGCGCGGCCATCACGATCGAGAGATGAACGTCGCGAAACGTGGCGCGCCCGATCGAGTCCGCTCGGAGTAGACTCCGCACGTGATTCTGAAGAGCACCGTTCGGGACGTCGAGATTCCCTCAGCCACGGTTCCGGAATTCGTTCTCCGCCATGCCGAGCGCCTCGCCGACAAGCCCGCGATCATCGACGGTCCGACCGGCCGGACGGTCACCTACGGCGCGCTCGCCGACAGCGTTCGGCGCGTCGCCACGGCGCTGCACCGGCGCGGATTCCGGAAGGGCGATGTCTTCGCCATCTACAGCCACAACGTGCCGGAGTACGCGTCCGTCTTCAACGGCGTCGCCCTCGTCGGCGGCATTGTCACCACGGCGAATCCGCTCTGCACCGCCGGCGAGCTCACAAAGCAATTGAAAGACTGCCACGCACGGTTCCTGATCACGGCGCCGCCGTTTCTCGACAAGGCAAAGGAAGCGGCCGCCGCGGCCGGCGTCGAAGACATCTACGTCTTCGGTGAGGCCGCCGGCGTACGTCCGTTCGCCGAGCTGATGTCAGCGCCACCGGATCCGCCGAACGTCGCGATCGATCCGGCGAACGACCTCGTCGTCCTCCCATATTCGAGCGGGACGACCGGCTTGCCGAAGGGCGTGATGCTCACGCACCGGAACCTGGTTGCCAACATGTGTCAGATGAACGGCGCCGAAGGCTTCGACGCCTTTCAGGAGCACGACCGGGTCCTGTGCGTGCTGCCGCTCTTCCACATCTACGGCATGGTCGTCGTCATGGAGCTCGGCCTCTCGAACGGGGCGACGATCGTCACTGTGCCGCGCTTCGACTTCGAAGAGTTCCTCGCACTCACCCAGAAGTACAAGCTGACGATGCTGCCGCTCGTGCCGCCGATCGTGCTGGCGATGGTGAAGAGCCCCGTGGTGAATCAGTACGACTTGTCGAGCGTACGCATCGTGTTTTCAGGCGCAGCGCCTCTCGGGGAAGCGCAGGCCCAACAGCTGACGGATCGCCTCGGCTGCCAGGTGCGCCAGGGGTACGGCATGACCGAGGCGAGCCCGGTCACGCACACGAGCCCCACGCGCGACGGCGTGTTCGTCAAGTGCGGATCGGCCGGCCGGATCGTGCCGAACACGGAAGTCGCCATCGTGGACCCGGTGACCGGCGATCCGGTCGCGGGTCAACGGTGCGAAGGCGAACTGCTGATTCGAGGTCCGCAGATCATGAAGGGATATCTCAATCAGCCTGCCGAGACGGCAGCATCGATCGACGCTGACGGCTGGTACCACACCGGCGACGTGGGCTACGTCGACGAAGACGGCTGGTTCTTCATCGTCGATCGCACGAAGGAGCTGATCAAGTACAAAGGCATGCAGGTCGCGCCCGCCGAGCTCGAGGCGCTGCTGCTGACGCACCCTGCCGTGCTCGATGTCGCCGTCGTCCGGCGTCCAGACGAGGATGCGGGCGAAGTTCCGAAGGCGTTCGTCGCGCTCAAGGGCGACCCCGAATCGAAGGCGACCACTGGAAAAGCCATCATGGCGTGGGTCGCCGAGCGCGTCGCTCCGCACAAGAAGATCCGGCGGCTCGAATTCGTCGAGCAGATTCCCAAGTCTCCTTCCGGCAAGATTCTCCGCAGGCTTCTCGTGGATGGAACGGCAGAAGAGCAGCTGAGAAGCGCCTGATGGATGCGGATCTCAACCGGCGCCGTTTCATCGAATGCTTCTCCGCTTTCGGCGCCGGAGCGGCGCTGCTGCCCGGCGCACTTGCGGCGATCGCCCAGGATGCGGCGACGATCACTCCCGACATGTTGCGCGACGCGATGCGCATCGCGGGCGTCTCGTTCACGCCCGACGAACAGCGGCGACTGCTCGAGAAACTGAACGGAGCGCGCGGTTACCAGGCCGGCTACGCGCGATTGCGCGAGGCGAATCTCGGGACCACACAGCCGGCCATCGTCTTCAACCCGGTCGTGCCGGGGAAGACTCTGCCGACCGAGCGCCGCCCGCTGCGCCGGCAGGCGATCGACGTGCCAATGCCGCGCTCGGACGAGGAGGTCGCGTTCCTTCCGCTCACGCACCTGTCGAGGCTTGTCGAAGCGCGCAAGATCACGCCGACCGATCTCACGAAGCTCTATCTCGAGCGCCTGAAGAAATACGACCCGCAGCTGCACTGCGTCGTCACCCTCACCGAGGAGCTCGCGCTGCGGCAGGCGCGCGAGGCGGATGGCGAGATCGCCGCCGGCCGCTATCGCGGCCCTCTCCACGGCGTCCCGTACGGGCTGAAGGATCTGTTTTCCGTTCGCGGAGTCAGGACGACATGGGGAATGACGCCGTTCAAGGATCGCGTGATCGACGAGGACGCGACGGTGTACGAGCGGCTGACGAAGGCGGGAGCGATCCTCGTCGCGAAGCTGTCGACCGGCGCCATTGCCGTCACGGCGCAGTGGTTCGGCGGGCTCACACGCAATCCGTGGAACACCGCGCAGGACGCGTCCGGATCGTCCGCGGGTCCCGGTGCGGCGACCGCTGCGGGGCTCGTTGGCTTTTCGATCGGCAGCGACACTGGCGGCTCGATCATCCAGCCTTCCTCCAGAAACGGTTGCAGCGGCATCCGCCCGACGTTCGGACGCGTGAGCCGCTTTGGCGGCATGACCCTCGCGTGGACGCAGGATACCGTCGGCCCGATCTGCCGATCGGCCGAAGACTGCGCGCTGGTGCTCGACGTGATTCATGGACCCGACGGCCGTGACAATACGGTCCTCGACGTGCCGTTCAACTGGGACGCGACGGCCGACGTGTCGAAGCTCCGCGTCGGCTTCATGCGCGCAGCCGATGGTGGCGCGGTGGACGAGGAAACGCGCCGAAGCGACGAAAACGCGCTGCGGGTGATCCGATCGCTCGGTGTCACGGTCGTCCCGTTCTCGCTGCCCGACGTGCCCATCGAGGCGATCGATTTCATCCGCTACGCGGAGACGTCAGCGGCATTCGATGAGGTGACGCGGACGGGACTGCTGACGCAGGCCGAGCAAGGACCCGAGCAGAGTCGTCGGCCCGACGAGATTCGCGCCGGCTACTTCATCCCGGCGGTCGACTTCATCCAGGCAAACCGGTTCCGCATGCGCGTGATGGAACAGGTCGATGCCGCGCTTGGCGATCTGGATCTCTTCATTGGCAGCAACCAGGCGATCACGAACCGCACGGGTCACCCGGTAATGAGCATCCCGAGCGGATTCTCGAACGGATCGCCGACCGCCCTGCACCTCACGGGAAAGCTTTTCGGCGAACAGCAGATGCTGCTGCTCGCGCACGCGTTCCAGGCGCACACGGATTTTCACGCGCGGCACCCGAAGCTGTAGACGGCGGACCAGCCCGCATCCGTCTTCAGTTAAGGTGAGCTAAGCTGGCGGCGTGCGCGCGCTCGTTCTCGGCAGCGACGGCCGATTGTCTCTCCAGCATCGCGACCGGCCCCGCTCGGTGGACGAATGCCTGATTCGCGTGACGGCGGCCGGCATCTGCGGCACGGACCTCGAACTGCAGCGCGGCTACGCGCAGTTCACGGGCGTGCCCGGTCACGAGTTCGTCGGCATCGTCGAACAGACGCCTGACGAGGACGCCCATTGGATGGGGCTCCGGGTCGTCGGCGAGATCACTGTCGGCTGCGATCGCTGCGATGGATGCCGTGCCGCTGGACGAGGACATTGCGATGTTCGCAGCGTGATGGGCATCCTCGGCCGCGACGGCGCGTTCGCCGAGTATCTCGTGCTGCCCGCCGTCAACCTGCACGCCGTGCCGGACTCGCTCGACGACGCGACCGCTGTGTTCGTCGAGCCAACGGCGGCCGCCTATCGCGTCGTGGATCAAGTGCCAGTCGATGGCCGCACGAGAGCGGCCGTGGTCGGCGCGGGTCGATTGGGGTTGCTCGTCGCGCAGGTCCTCCGCGAACGGGGTGCCGATACCGTTGTCTTCGTGCGAGGTGATACGGCGCGAGCATTGTGCGCGGAGCTCGGCTTGAACGCAGCGAGCGTCGACTCCATGGAGTCGCTGGCGCGGCGGTTCGATCTCGTCGTGGATGCGACCGGCGCGCCGGAAGGATTTGCCCGCGCGCGCGTTCTGGTGCGACCGCGTGGCACCCTGGTGCTGAAGTCCACGTTTCACGGCGAAACACCGGTCGCCTTTTCACCGCTGGTCGTCGACGAGATCACGATCGTCGGCTCGCGTTGCGGTCCCTTCCAGGTGGCGATCGACGCGCTCGCGGCCGGCCGCATCGACGTCCAACCGCTCATCGACGGAATTTACCCGTTGGAACAGTTTGCGAAGGCGTTCCAACGCGCGCGCAGCGGGCGCAAACAGATCCTCGCGCCTGGCCTCGCGCCGGCGGCACCGTCAGTACCGGCAGCTACAACTTGAGAACGCGCTCCATCTCCAGCCGCGATTCGCGGTCGGGATCGGCCACGACGCGGCACTCGTTGTTGAAGAGCATCGTCTCGCGCGCTGATCCCGAATAGGGCGCCCATTTCGGCAGCTTCGATGTATTCGGATCGCCCTTCCGCGCGAACGCGGCCCATGCGGCGCTCGTCTTCTCCGCCAGCGCGTACGCCTCGGGCATCTTCGAGATGAGCGGTCCCGCGATCTTGATGTTGTTGAAGACGAACTGAATCTCGATCGTGTGCGGCGACCGCATATGGCCGCCGCCTTCGGGCGTCTCCCAGTCGTACCGATACGCGAACACCGGCGCGCCGTGTTGATCCGCTTTGCGCTTCGCCAGCTCGCGCGAGTAGGTCCCGCGCGGATGATCGGTCGCGATCAGAATCCACAGGTCCCACGGCGACGCCTTCGGGTTGGCTTTGCGGAACGCGTCGATGACGCGCGTGGGATCCTGGCCGAGGCGCTTCGAGGCACGCTCTCGAAGTCCGGTCTCGTCGAGCGTGAGCTTCTCCGGCGTCGGGCGATCGTACAGCGTCTCCTCGGTGTGGGCGTAGCCGATGAGCAGCGGTATCCCAGCCGAGATCGCCGGACCCTTCGGATCCCAGGGATGCGCCGGAATCGACTTGCCGTCGACCATCGGCGTGTTCGGTGTCATACCGACCTCGTGCAGCGTCATCTTCTTCTGCGCGGCCGCGTCGGCATCGAGGAGCCGCGCCATCGGGACGGCCTGGAGCTCGTGCACCTGCCCGTGCTTCAGCCCGAGCTCGGAGAGCAGCAGGTCGGCGTATTTCACCGCATCGTCAGGGGTCGTCAGGCGCAGGACCGCGCCGCTCTCGATGATCGCGCGATGGAACAGGCCCTTCGCGCCCGGCATCGACATCAGGGTGGCGACTTTTCGACCGCCGCCCGACTGGCCGAAGATGGTCACCTGATTCGCATCGCCGCCGAAGCCGGCGATGTTGTCGCGCACCCACTCGAGCGCCGCGACGAGATCGAGAAGGCCGGCGCTGCTCGACAGCGCGAAGTCGGATCCCATCGCGTCGCCGAGATACGTGTAACCAAATACGTTGAGCCGGTGATTCAGCGTCACCACGACGACGTCTTGTGTGTGGGCCAGGCTCGTGCCGTCGAGAATGCGGCCGGAGCCGGAGCCACTCGAGAATCCCCCGCCGTGCAGCCAGACCATCACGGGTCGCTTGCGTCCGTCGTGCAATCCTGGCGTGAAGACGTTCAGCACGAGACAGTCTTCGCTGTGCTGCATTGGGGAACCGGCGGCGGTCGTGCCGGAGTTGTCGCCGCGCTGCGGAGCCGTTGGACCGAATGCGAGCGCATCGCGGACGCCCGTCCATGGCGCGGGCTTGACGGGCGGCATGAATCGGTTCTTGCCGTCGGTCGCCGCTCCGTAGGGGATGCCCTTGAATACGTTGACGGTGTCGACGATGATGCCGCGAACCTTGCCGGCGGCTGTGTCGCCGACCACATGCTCGAACTCCGCGGCGCCGGCGACCTTCAGCCAGGGCGCGAGCTGCGCGCCGGCGAGCAGAACGGATGCATGCTCTAGAAACGCGCGGCGGCTGTATGGCATGGTGCACTCCTCACAAGCCCGAGACGGTCTGACCTCGCGCCGAGTCTACTATGAGCCACACACACCCGATGCTTCGCTCTGTGTTGAAAAGCCAGTATCACGCCTCGCTGGCGATGCTCCGCGAAGCGGTCGAGCGCTGCCCGCCCGAAGAGTGGCTGAGCACCGGCCACAGAAATGCGTTCTGGCAGGTGTCGTATCACGCGCTCTTCTTTGCCCACCTCTATCTTCAGCGTGACGAAGCGGCGTTTCGGCTATGGGAGCAGCATCGCGGCGAGGGCGACGGCATCAGCGGTGAGCCATACACCCAGGCGCAGGTGCTCGAGTACTGGGAGTTTTGCGATCGGATGGTCGATGACGCCGTGGACGCGCTGGACTTCGACCGCACCGAGTGCGGCTTCAGCTGGTATCGCATGTCCAAGCTGGAGCACCAGTTCGTCAATATCAGGCACATCCAGCACCACGCCGCGCAATTGATCGATCGTGTCCGCTCGGCCGCCGACGTCGGGATTCGCTGGGTGGCCGCTCGTCAGCGTCTCCAGGAGCGAGAACGCATCTGATCGAACTTACAGCGCGACCTGGTACCGGCTATTCTCTTCTTGTAACGCTGGAAATTCTCGTGGGTGACCGTCTACACATGGAGGCTTTCCATGAACCTCCCGATTTACTTTCACCCCCGGCTGAATACGCAGGACGTCTTAAACAAAACTCTCACTCGGGCCGGCCAGGCGGATCCTGCTCGATAAGAGCGGCGAGTTCAAGCGTCCTCCGTTCGTCAATTTCACGCGATCCTTGCGGTGTTGAACTCACGACGATCGGGGTTATCAACGTGCCGGCCGCGATCGAAACCCCGACCGACTGCGGTGGGCGTCTCGTCGATGGCTTGGGGTTTCTGGAAGAACGGTGAGAAGATCACCAGCCAGAGAACTCATGAACAGATTGCGCATTAGGTCGCCGCGCCCATGAATCGCGCCGAAATGATTGGGCGCGCCACCGCCCGCCGGGATCCCTGGGACATGGTGATCGTCGGCGGCGGCGCGGTCGGCATGGGCGTGGCCGTCGACGCCGCGTCGCGCGGCTACGATGTCCTGCTCGTCGAGCAGCACGATTTCGGCAAGGGCACCTCGAGCCGATCGACGAAGCTGGTGCACGGCGGTGTCCGGTACCTGGAACAAGGCGCCGTGTCCCTGGTGATGGAAGCGCTGAAGGAGCGCGGCCTGCTGCGCCAGAACGCGCCGCACCTGGTGACCGACCTCGCGTTCGTCGTTCCCAACTACGAATGGTGGGAGGCACCGTTCTACGGCGTCGGCTTGAAAGTGTACGACCTGCTGGCCGGCCGGTATGGCTTCGGTCGATCCGAAGTCCTCTCCAAGGACGAAACGCTCGCGCGCCTGCCGACCATCAAGACCGAGGGCCTGCGCGGCGGAGTCGTCTACTACGACGGGCAATTCGACGATGCGCGGCTGTTGATCAACCTGGCGGCCACCGCGGTCGAGCAGGGAGCGTTGACCCTGAACTACACGCCGGCCACGGCGTTCACCCGCGGCGCCGACGACTTCATCGATGGCGTCGTCGCGAAAGACCTGGAGAGCGGGCGCGAGTTCCGGGCGCACGCGCGGGTGGTCATCAACGCGGCGGGCCCGCAGGCCGATCGCGTGCGCCGGCTCGCACACGCCGACGCCGCGCCGCTGATGGCACCGAGCCAGGGCATCCATCTGGTGTTCGACGGATCGTTTCTCGAGGGCGGCACCGCGATCATGGTCCCTCACACCACCGACGGCCGCGTGATGTTCGCCATCCCGTGGCACGGGCACACGCTCGTCGGCACGACGGACACGGCCATCAGCGACGTCCCGCTCGAACCGCGTCCGCAGGAAGACGAGATCGAGTTCATCCTGGAAACGGCAGGCCGCTATCTGCGGCGGCCGATTACCCGCGCCGATGTCCTCAGCGTCTTTGTCGGCATCAGGCCGCTCGTTCGATCGGGATCGGGCGCGAACACGGCGTCGCTGTCCCGCGACCACACGATTCACATCGATCCCTCGGGGCTGCTCACCGTCGTCGGCGGCAAGTGGACGACCTATCGCCACATGGCCGAAGACACCGTCGACAACGCGGCGACGCTTGCGCAGTTGACCGAGAAGCCCTGTGTGACGCGAACGCTGAACGTCCACGGCTTTCATCGTCAGGCGCAGAACTTCGGCGCGCTGTCGGTGTACGGATCCGACGCGCTGCTCGTCCAGGATCTGATTCGAGCCGAGCCGGCCCTCGCGACTCCCCTTCACCCGGCGCTTCCGTACTGCGGCGCTGAAGTGGTCTGGGCGGCGCGCGCCGAGATGGCGCGCACGGTCGAAGATGTGCTCGCACGCCGGACGCGCGCGCTGTTTCTGAACGCCAAGGCCGCCATCGAGATGGCGCCGGAGACGGCCAGGCTGCTCGCGCGCGAACTGGATCGTGACGCGGCATGGCAGGCACGGCAGGTCGAGGAATTCCGCGCGCTCGCACAAGGCTACTTCGTCAACCCTCGCGGCTGATCGGTCCCTTCAACCTTCATCAGGCATCACGTGGCACACACAGACTCCCGCGTCACCATCCACATGGCTGCGAGCCTCGACGGCTTCATCGCTCGAAAAGACGGAAGCGTCGATTGGCTCGAAACGCCAGACGAGTTCAAAGGCGGGGAAACCATGGACCCCGGATACGTTGAGGCGTTTCTCAAAACGATCGATTGCTACGTGATGGGATCGCGAACCTACGAGACGGCGCTGGGTTTCGAAGCCAGGGGATTCGGCTGGGCGTATGGCGACAAGCCGACGTTCGTCCTCACGCGCCGCGATTTGCCGCGGACGCGAGAGACGATCGAGTTCTACGCGGGCGACCTGACGCAGTTGGTCAACGGACGCCTGCGGCCTGCGTTCCGAAGCATCTGGTTCGTTGGAGGCGGCGCGGTGTCAGGCGAATGCCTTCGCCTCGGGCTCGCCGACGAGGTTCGCTATTCGATCCTGCCGATCCTGATCGGAGACGGCATCCCGTTCTTCGAGAAGCTCGATAGAGACGTCGCGCTGCACCTGGCCGAGGTCAAAGCGTACGTAAGCGGCACGGTCGCTCTCACGTACGAAGTCCGGAAACCAGCCACGGTCTAGATCTCATGTCCATCGCCGAATCCGCGCGGCCGGATTGGAACTCCAGAAGTCCGGGTCGGCGCGGACCCACGCCTCAGCGGGAAAACTCCACTGGGGTTGCACGGCAAGGATTGACGCCGCCTGGTCGAACCGCGCGGCGGCTTCGTCCGCGCCCGCACGAGTGGCTGCGGTGGCGATCGTGAACGACTCGCCGTCAGGAGCCTTGAAGACTGCAACCGACCGACTCGTCTTCGCGTCTTTCGACGTACTGACGATCAAATAGCGGGCTCCTGCGATCTGGAGACTCTCGCGGCCGTCCACGTCCGGATGACGAGTCAGCGCGATGGTGGTGAACGTCTCCCTGAAGTCTTCTTTGCGTTTGCCGAGCGGCGCGATCCTCGTCATCAGCGGCTCGTTGCGCGCGTAGGCCTCGCCGAGACCATCTCGTTCTACTTCCGACGCGAAGGCGTTCACCCACCACACTTCTGCAGGATCGACCGGGCACACGAGCGCCAGGTACGGATGCGGACCGTTCAGCGTCGCGCAGGCCGTGGCGATCTGAATCTCGTTTTCGTTGTAGGCATCCGCTGAGCCAGGCCGCAGCCGCTCTCTGGCAATCAGCAGGAACCCGGGCTCATCGTAGATCACAGTCGAACCTGAAACGATTCTATCCGCGACATGGAGGAGGACCGCGCGTTGCATAACGGTGCCGTCACAGGGCCTTTTCGCCGAAATTCGCACGACGAGGCGAGGGCGCCTCCGACATGTCGGACTCCGCATCTGAGGACTCGAAATGCCTGCGCGAAGCGTGATCACTGCCATCCTCGCAATTGCCTTGGTCTCGGCATCGGCGTTCGAGATTCACGCCGACGACAAGAGCTTGTTGATCGAGCTCGATCCCCGCGGCAGCGCCCTGCCTACCGCCATGAGCGCGAGCGGCGCCGTCATCGTCGGCACCCTGAACGATTCGCTCAACGCCTTTTACTGGATGCCAACCACCGGCGTGATATTCGCGGGTGGCCTGAGCGCAACCGGCGTGAGCCGTGACGGTCACACGATCGTCGGAACGGCCACCGATGCCCGATTGATTCAGCAAGCTGCGATCTGGGTGCGCGGAACCGAATGGCGGCTGCTCGGTTCTTTCGGATCGAACGCCGCGCCCTGCGACCGGTTCCTGAGCTCGGCGGCCGGCACAAACAGCAACGGACAGGTGGTCGTCGGCCAGGCCTACAACGGCTGCACGCTGAGCCACGCGTTCCGCTGGCAGGAATCGACCGGAATGGTCGATCTCGGCAGCTCGGTCGACGGGCGGCCAAGCTCGGCCCGAGGCGTGTCGAGTGACGGCAACGTCATCGTGGGCTCGCAAACGCGCGCCGATGGAGTTCCTCAGGGCGCGCGCTGGGTGGGAGGACGACAGGAGCTGATTCCGGGCGTCAACGGTTTCGTCGGAGCCGCGATCGGCACCAACAGCGACGGCTCGGTCGTCGTAGGACGAATCTGTCGATTCGGGACGGAGGCGGATCAGAGCGCGTGGATCTGGCGGGCGCAAGGCGGCACGACCTGTCTCGCTCCCCCGAAGCGGATACCTTCGCCGGGTCCGGTCATCATCGGCGAGGCGACCGCGACGAGCGAGGACGGTCAGGTGGTCGGTGGCTCTCAGAACGTCGGCGGTTCGGTCGATTCGAACGCCGTGATCTGGATCGGCGGCCAGGCGGCCTACCTGAAAGATTTCCTGCAGGCGAACGGCGTGCCGGACGCCTTCAAGACCTGGATCAATACCGGAACCATCACCGGCATTTCGCCGGACGGCCGCGTGCTCGTCGGCTGGGGAGCGGCCGTCGGCGGATTTCGCGGCTACATCGTGATCCTCGGATCGAGCCGGGTGATTCCGTCATGAGGGCCGCCGTCGCGCTCGCCATCATCGTCCTGCTGTTCGCGAGCTCGCCTGCTCGCGCGCAATCGTGGGAGGCCTCGGCACTTCTGGGGCTCACGCCGTCAGCGGCGATTGACCGGAAGGCGCCGGAACTCGACGCCGTCGACGTCGGTAGCGGATTCACCTGGGGCGTGCAGGGCGCGCGGTTCTTCACGCCATCCCTCGGAGCCGAAGTGCTGTGGACGCGGGAGGAGACGGCGCTCGAAATCGGAACGGCCGCCGGCAAGGCCGACCTCTTCTCGATGACCGTGAAGCAGCTGCATGGCAACGTCGTGTATCAGCTCGGGCAGCCCAACGCCCGCTGGCGGCCGTTCGTCTTCGGCGGGCTCGGCGCCACGTTCTTCAGCGCCGCCACGCTCGATTCCGAAACGAAGTTCTCGATGGATGTCGGCGGCGGCGTGAAGTATTTCCCGTGGTCCGACTTCGGCGTGCGTGCGCACTTCCGCTACAAACCCACGTTCCTCAAGGACACCTCGTCCGGCGATTTCTGCGACCCGTTCGGCTTCTGCCAGGGTTCCCTGCCGCAGATCGAGATAGCCGGCGCGGTCGTCTGGCGATTCTGACGGCATGAGCACTCATCGGGGTCTGGAGGTTACGCGTGGTGACGACCCCGCTACCGGAAGAGCATTTCGCTGAGCGCGAGCGCGATCAGGATCGACGACACCATCGTCACGAGACCGGGGCGCATGAAGCTGTGATTGAGAAGCCACTTCCCGATTCGGGTCGTGCCGGTCGAATCGAATGAGACAGCGGCAAGCAGCGTCCCATAGGTCGGAAGGAAGAAATTGCCGCTGGCCGCGGGGTAGAACGCAACCAGCAGCGGTGCGGAGATCCCCATGGCCACGCCGACCGGGACAAGCACGACGACTGCCGCCGCCGCGCTGAACAGCAGGCTCGAGAGGACGAACAGGCCGACGGCAAACGTCCACGGGTGCACCTGCACCAGGCTCGACATGCCGGTGACAATCGCCGTCCTGTTGCCTTCGAAAAACGACGAGCCCAGCCACGAGACGCCGATGATCGAGATGATGGCCGTGATGCCATTCCGCATGACGGCGCCGCGGACCGCCGCCTGCGGCGACGCGCCGAAGCCGATCATCGTCACACCCGAAATCGCGATCATGACGATCATGATCGCCGTGCCCATTGCCACTTGATCGTTTTCGAACCCGTCGCCTGCCCCGTCGTACATCGGGCGCAGGCCTGGGAATACGCCGATCAAGACGACGGCCAGCATGGCGGCGAGAAACACGATCGTCGAGCCGCGCGCGTTGAAGAGCGCCTTGCCTTCGAGAGGTGCCGGCGCCGCCTCCGGAGCCGTGACGACGCCGTTCGCGAGGCGAGTGAGGTACATCTCGTCCTCGCTCAATTCGGCGCCACGCCAGGCAACGGACAACGCGCCGATCATCACTCCGACCAACGTCGAGGGGATTGTGACGGCCATCAGCATCGGCAGGGAAATACCCTTCGGCGAGAGAAACCCGAACATCGCCACCGTCGCGGCGGAAATGGGTGACGCCCGCACGCCCTGGAAGCCGGCGACGACGCTGATCGAAAGCGGGCGCTCCGGCCTGATGCCGGCTTTGCGCGCGACCTCGGCGATGATCGGCAGCAGCGCGTAGATGACATGCGTGGTGCCGGAGGCGAATACGAGCGCGTAGGTCACCAGCGGCGCGACGAAGGTGATCGCCTGCGGCCGACGCCGCATGACCCTCTCGGCAATCACGATGAGATAGCTGAGCCCACCGGCGGCCTCCAGCGCTGCAAGAGCGGTGATCACCGCGATGATCATGCCGATGACCGCGGCTGGCGGTCCTCCGGGCGGCAGGCCGAACACGAACACGAAGACGAACAAGCCGATCCCCGCCGCCGTGCCGATTCCGATGCCGCCCAGCCTGGCGCCGGCCGTGATGCACGCCAGCACCACGACGCCTTCAATCCAGATCATCGCGGCCTCGCTTTGCCACTGCCTCAACCGTGTCGAGCGGCCTCATCTTGGTCTTGCGATTTCCGTACATTGGCAGGACGCCCGCGCTGAACTTGTAACACGTCAGTCAATTTCGTGCTTCGATTGACTGCGATCCGACATCCGTTACGTGAGTGGAGGAAACAGCGACGAGGCACGATGGTTGCTCTGCAAGACTGCATGCGCAGGCGATCTTCATCGATCCGCGTACGCCGGAAGCGGCCCTGCCACGACGCTGACGATTCAGTGGCCGACGCCATTCACACGCGCCTTCTCCGAACGCCAGGCTGTCGAGACCGTCATTCAGCAGTACATCCAGCCTCGCCGCCAGTAGCCGATCGCGGGGCGCTACCCCTTCGCTAAAGCGGTTAGGGTTTTGTACGTCTCGTGTGTTTCGTGTGTTTCGTGCGTTTCGTGCGTTTCGTGGCGGTTTAGTGTGTGAGACCGTAAATCAAATAGTTCACGCCGAGCTTGTACGCCTCGTTCGTCTGATCGAACGGA
>DASSGK010000587.1:0-6465 GCA_035693505.1 Vicinamibacterales bacterium | reverse complement strand
GGCCGCCCGACGCTGACGCCGGTGACGATCAGCGCTTCTCCCGATCTCGCCCGGCCTATGGTGGCGCGCGGGGCGGCGGCCGCCGACATCGACGGCGACGGGGATCTGGATCTCGTGCTCACCGCAGTGAAGGGACCGCCGCGGCTGTTGCGCAACGATTTGCCGCCCGGCCATCACTGGCTGCGCGTGTCGCTCCGCGGCACGCGATCAAACCGAGACGCGATTGGATCGGTCGTGGAGGTCCGGGCCGGCGCCACAACGATGCGCCAGACGGTGATGCCGACGCGCGGCTATTTGTCGCAGTCGGAGCGCACGCTCACGTTCGGACTCGGCGATCGCACGCGAGTGGACGGCGTGCTCATTCGATGGCCTGACGGTACCACTCAAGAGGTGCGCGACGTCGCGATCGACACGGTGATGACGATCGTCGAACCGTCGCGATGAATTCGACGTTCGCTGTCGCGCTGCGATCGAGTCCACGGTTTACAGGAGGAACAAAGAAACGGAGGACGAACGGGGCTGCCAGCCGATCGGAACGCGTGCGCCAGAGCCGTCGCGGTTCGGCGGGCGCCGCGAAGCGGCGGCACAACCCGCGAGCCACGAGATACACGAACCCATCCCCGATCTACGGTTCGTGTATCTCGCGGCTCGCGGGCCGTGCCATTGGGCCTGCTCCGCAGGCCCGCTCGCCGAACGCCGGGCAGGCCTCAGTTCGCCTTCGTTCCTCCGTTGCTCTGTGTGAACGTTCGCTTGCAACGAGGCGCACGCGGCTCGCGGCAATAGTCAGTTCATCATTTTCTTCGAGTGCGCGAGCGACGCGTTCGTTTCACCGGAGCGGTGTTCGACCCGATCCGGCGGGCCTCCACTCGATCCGCGACCAGGGACGCGTAGAGCTCGAGCGCGCGATCGGTCGCCTTGCGATCGCCGGTAGCCACGAGGTCGAGCAGCAATCCCCGGATGACCGCCAGCCCGAGTCGTGCGGCTGCCCTGCCTTCCTCGTCGACACTGACGTCCGGACGCGTCGACACGGCCTCCAGCGTGCGCTCGACCAGCGCGGGGACGAGCCGGTCGAATGGCGGCTCGCCCTGCGCTCCGCGCGCATAGCACTCGAAGAACAGACGTTCGATCGGCCAGAGCGACGGCACGGACGTGCGTCTCCAGGTCAAGCGAATCGCTTCGGCCGCGTCCTCGGGCAGTTCGCCGAGCCGCTCGTTCTGATCGCGCTCGACCGACTCGACCACCGCCGCCATGAGCCCATCGCGCGATCCGAAATGGTGAATCAGCATGCGATGGCTGGTCCCGACCTGCGCCGCGAAGTCACGCAGCGATCGGCGGGCCAGTCCGCCGTTGGCGGCCGCCTTGACGACGCGTCGAAGCAGGTCGTCGCGACGTTCGGTCACCTGGCCCGCGCCGCCGCCCTCGACTGGGCTGCTACCTGCTCGCTCTTCTCCTTCAGTCCGGCCGCTTCGATCGCGAGGTAGCGTCGCGTCAGCGAGCGCCACATCCATGCGAGCAGCCGGCCGACAGGACCAGTCGACACGATCGCCTGTTCCGCGACGGTTCGACCGCCCGCCGTCGTCAGGACGTGGGACGCTTCCGTGCGCGCGCCGGGACCGGTCGCCGCCCAGGTCCATGAATGGCCCGGCTCCCACTTGATCACTTCCCAGACCACTGTTGGCAGTTTCGGCTGCCGGATACGCGCCTTCGCGCCCAACCGCATCGGACCGTCGATCAACTCCACCGATGTGAATGACGAAGCCCAGGTCGGCCATCGCTCGACATCGGTGAACACCGACCACACCACATCAATCGGCGCGTCAATCGTGATGGACGCCCGCTCTCCTCCGCCGCTCGCCATGACGAACTCCTTTCGTTCCAGGTGCCGGCTCAGGTCAGTCAGCACATGTACCAAATGGTACATCTCGCAGAAGCGATCGTCAAGCGCCTCAGATCCGCCTCAGTTCAGCGTGGAAGCTTCCTCGCGTTCATCTCGCGAGAGAGGCAAGAGGCGGATGGTCCTGCCGCGGCGATGAGCGCCTTTCCGAACGCTCCCTCGAGATTCGTGGTCGCTCGCGCCACGGAGAGCCAGGCTTTCACGGGAATGGTGTCTACGGTCGCCTGGCCAAGCTCCTGCCGGCAGGTCCACAGCGCGGCTGCCCAGACCTCGCCGCGCGCGTGCGCCTCGTCGTCGACACTCGTGTAGGTGAGCGAGTTGTCGAGCCGTCGAATGTAGGACGTGCGCAGGTTGAACAGAGGGCCGAGGCTTTCGCCGATGAGCGAGCTTCCCAGGAAACTGGCGGGGAAGTAGTCGGCGAGGGCGCTCTCGGATGCGGCCGCGCCGATCGGTCCGTCGGCGGCGGCGTCGAGCAGCACGTGGTGCGTGTACTCGCGCAGGAAGACGCTCATGTCCGCCGACATCGACCAGTGCACGTAGACGGCGTGGTCGTAGTAGAAGGCGTTGACGGTGTCGCTTTGATTGCGAAGGTCTCCCGGGAGCGGCGACTCTTTCGAATAGAGATACACGGTGACGTTCTCGTCCGCCTGCGTGAAACCGATGCTCTTCATGTAGGCGACGAAGCGCACGAGGGTGCCGCGCACCTTGTCGAGCGCCGGAATCTGCAGACCCCCGGCTGATTCCGGCGTCGCAGTGGGCGAAGCAGAAGCCGTGCTCGCAGGAACGGCCGCCGCACGCCTTTGACGAACGACATAGGTCGCCATCAGCCCGGCGAGCACGATCACGGCGGCACCGGCCGCCCACGGAGTCCACGCGGGCCACGAGCGTTTCGGACGCAGCGCCTCGACGCACGGCAGCGCCTCCGCGACCATGTCGCCTTCCGGCTGGAGGATGGAGACCGCGCGCAGGTACGCCGGCACGTCGTCGATCGGGACCTTGTCCACCATGATCGGCAGGACGTGACCCGCCGGGTTGGGCCACCGCCGGCGAGCGATGCTCAGCTCGCTGAGCGTGAAACGCCTGGGCGCGACCGATTGCGGCGAGATGAGGAAGCAGAACAGATCGCAGCTCGCGATCGCCTGCTCGATGCGCGACTGGTAGTCGCCGCCGGCCGGCAAGTCGTCCGAGTCGAGAAACACCGTGTGCCCGCGCGCCCGAAGGGCGATGGCCAGGCGGTCCGCGTCCGGCCGCTGTTCCGACGCGTGAGACAGGAAGAGACGCATGCGGTTTGGTCGACGGTCGCGATTCTAGGCCATTTCTGTTGAACTCCTCCGCCGATCGGCGCAGGATAGGGCGTCTCGACCACCACTGGAGTCAACCGATGGAAACAACCGTCCGTCCACGAGCCGACCGTGTGACAGTGGAAATTCCCATCATGTATCACCGGCCTGGAGACGATCACTGGTTCCAGGCGAGCGTGCTCAACCTGAGCGCCTCGGGCGTGCTGTTCGGGCCGAGCGAGCTGGAACCCGGCGCCTCGGTCGAGGTGATCCTCGAGCCGCCGATTCAGGTCAACGGATTCGCAAACGGAAAGCAGGTCTGCGCGGCACGAGTGGTCCGCACGACGGAAAGCCACACCGTCGCCGCCCGATTCGAGGAGTGCCGCTTCCTGCTCGACGACTAGCCGCTCGGCTGAAGCCTTCGCGCTACCGGTGGTAGTGCGGACCTTCAAGTCCGCCGTGTCGGGCAGGCCTGAAGGCCTGCACTACGTCGCAGTCGACCCTGTAAAGCCTTCGCGCGACCGTGTGGCTAGCGCGCGTCGAGGCTCGTCCAATCGCCGGCTTGAATGAAGCTCGCCCAGTAGAACGGGTGCTTGCGGCTCTCGCGTTTCAGCATGTCGAGCTGCGCGCGGCGCAGCGCATCGCCGCGCCCGAGGCCGTCTCTCAAGCCGGTGTAGTACGCAACCATCATCTCTCTCGTGATCGCGTCGCTGACCGTCCAGAAGCTCATAACGAGCGTCTCGGCGCCGGCGAGGAAGATCGATCGGCGCAAGCCGTACACGCCCTCGGCGCTCTTTACGTCACCCACCCCGGTTTCGCACGCGGAGAGCGTCACCAGCTTCGTGCCCCACAGGTTCAGGCTGGACGCTTCGAGCGCCGTGAGGATGCCTGCGTGGCGCGCGCTCCTGGTCAAGTTCGCGCCGGCCAGCGCGAGACCCGAACGGAGCAGCGGGTTTTCGAGTGCCGCTGCTCGATCCGCACTGGTTGACGCGGCGGCGGTGCCTGCCGCGGACGCGGCGCCCAGCGCCGGCGGCTGCAGGAAGAATCCGTGCGTGGCGATGTGCAGGATGCGAGGCGCCTCGATTCGCTCGAGCGCTTCCTTGGTCGCGTATTGCCGCGTGAGGATCGTGGCTCCCGGCAGGAGGCGTTTGATCGCACGGGCTTCTTCTCCGCTGGCGGCGAGCGGGGCGAAGTAGACGCTCGACAAGTCCGCCGCCGCGGTGACGCTGCGCCGGCGGGCCTGCGTGGACGCCGGCGTCGACGCCGCGCGCGTCTGCATGCTCGCCGGCTCACCAAACAGCGGGTCCGCGACGATGACCGGCTCGTTCCGGCTCGTGCGGGGAACCTGCATGCGCAGGAGATCGCGACCGCTGGTCAGGTAACTCATGGCGAAGCGCTCGACCCCGTAGCGGCCCTGGTCGTCGACAAGCGCTTCGAACGGAATCAGATTGAGCTCGCCGATCGGCGAGATCAGCAGGCGCGCTGCGTCGCCGACCAACGTTCGCGCGGGCTGCATCACGCGCCGGTCCACCTCGCGCGCGCGCGCCTTCACGTCGTCCCGCGCCGGATCGCGCAAGGCCTCCCGGAATGCCGACACCGCCTGGTCGACCTCCGTCGTCGTCCCGAGGTCCGTCCAGCGCACGTCGCCTTCACGACGGATCACGTAGCCGACATAGCGAGGCTCGCCGTAGGCGTCCCTGTCGCTCGAGGCCTTCGGATCGAACGGCTTGTAGATCGCGAACTCGACGAGCGCGGCATCCGCCGGGATGGCGGCCTTCACCGCCGCGAGGGTGACCGGCTGCGTCTGTGCACGGAATTCCGAGCTGCGTCCGCTGATCGCGGTTTCGAGCGTTTCGCGCTCGCTCTCGAGCGCTTCCAGGCGCGTGCGATAGTCCGCGGCGGGCGGCCTGCCGGGTCCATTCAGCGCAAGCGTCGCCAGTTGTTTGGTCGTGGCACCGAGCTTGTCGAGGAGCTGCTGGTCGTCGGGATTCAACCGCTGCCTCAGCGTGGCCATGTTCTCCGCCACGGCATCGAGCACTCGGCCCTTGCGCTGCAGGAGCACCTGCACCGCCAGCTCCGTCGCGGCCTTGTCGTCGGGGGCCTGGCGCGCGTGAAGGGAGAGCGTGCGATCGGTCCGCGACGACACCGCGTCGACGTAGGCGAATTTCTCGCGCTCGGTGCCGATGGCGACGTTCAGCTCGATGTTTTTCTCCTGAATCTGATCCATCCGGGCCTGAAACTCGACGGCCCTGGCGATGTCGCCCTGCGCGGCATACGCGACCGCCGCGTTGCCGACGGCCAGGAGCGTGAGGCTGTGGTACGGACCGGCTGCGGTGTTCAGCACATCGAACGCCTGGCTGTACACGTCGAGTGCGGCGGGATAGTCGCCGGCGGCGCGATGGACGTTGCCGATGATGATCATCAGGGCCGCGGTGTCCGGGTGCCGCGGCCCCATCGTCTTTTCGCGAATCGTGAGCGCCCGGTTCAGCAGGTCGAGCGCCCTCGGGTACTGCTTCCGTTCCCGCGCGATGATCGCCAGGTTCGCGAGCGTATTCGTGACGCGCGGATTGTCGGGCCCGAATCGTTTTTCGAAGGCCTTGAGCGCGCGCTCCGCCAGCGGTTCGGCGTGCTCGTAGTCGTCGAGCCTGATGTAGATGCCCGACAGGTTGTTGACGACCGTGCTCAGGATGAAATCGTCTGGCTCCAGCGTTTCTTCGCCGATTGAGAGGGCGCGCTGAAGCTCGGGGAGCGCACGCTGATAGTCGTCGCGGTAGACGTGCAGGAGGACGAGATTCATCAGGTTGCCGATGATGCGCGGGTGCCGCTCGCCGAGCGTTTTCGTCGTGATGGCGAGCGCGTCGCGGATCAACGGCTCCGCGCGGGCGTAGTCGTCCGTGCTCAAGTAGAGCGCCGCCATCGACTGGAACAGGAACGCCATTTGCGGATCGTCGCGTCCGACCGTCGCCTCGTCGATGGTCAGCGCGCGTTGAAAGAGCTCGTCGGCCGTCGCGTTGTTCCCTCGCGCTCTCTCGACGTTCGCGAGCCCTGTGAGGAGGAACCCGACGTAGGTGTCGTTCGGCGCGGCGGCCTCTCCAGCCGCCACGGCGCGTGCGGCCGCCTGCTGGGCAGCGTCGTATCGCCCCGCGTCGTTCAGTGCGAAGGCTGTCGTGTAGAGCTTGTGCGCTTCGAACAAGGAGCGTTCCTGTTCGGTTGCTGTGTGTGTCTCCGGGATGCGGATCTCGTACCGGCCGGCCGGAGCTCGCGAGTATTTCGGCTTGACGACCAAGCGAA
>DASSGK010000586.1:0-3209 GCA_035693505.1 Vicinamibacterales bacterium | reverse complement strand
CATCGACGCTAGGGTTTGGCACCTCGATGTCGGCTCATCACATCCTGGAGCTGTAGCAGGTTCCAAGGGTCCGGCTGTTCGCCGGTTAAAGTGGTACGTGAGCTGGGTTTAGAACGTCGCGAGACAGTTCGGTCTCTATCTATCATGGGCGCAGGAGATTTGAGTGGGGCTGACCTTAGTACGAGAGGACCGGGTTGGACGGACCTCTAGTGTACCGGTTATCGCGCCAGCGGTAGCGCCGGGTAGCTACGTCCGGAAGGGAGAAACGCTGAAGGCATCTAAGCGTGAAACCCTCCACAAGATGAGATCTCCCGAGCCGTAAGGCTCCTAAAGGCTCCTGGAAGATGACCAGGTAATAGGTCGGGTGTGTAAGCGTGGTGACACGTTGAGCTTACCGATACTAATCAGCCGTGAGGCTTGACCATAATTCTTATTGCCCCGGGGATTCGTCCCCGGAATGCACACAAGAACCGCTGCGTGTCTGGTCTGGCGAAACTACCGTTTGCAGAATATTCAGGTGTCGAACCGGAGGACCAGGTCCAACGGTTTCGCTCTTTCTCAATAGTCGTACAAAGATTGTCTGGGACGACCCCGACTCCGCTCGCTCCGCGAGCTACGTCGCGGCAGGCCGATGAATAGGCCCGCCACGCCGAAGCGCCCTCAGGCGCGAAGGCGGGGACCCCAGGCAGCAAGTTTGCCGGTGGTCATAGGATCAGGGTCACACCCGTTCCCATTCCGAACACGGAAGTTAAGCCTGATACCGCCGATGGTACTGTATGGGAAACTGTATGGGAGAGTAGGTCGCTGCCGGCATTATTCGTTCGAGCCCGATCGTCGAAAGACGATCGGGCTTTTTTGTTTTGTCCGGCATCAACGCCGCTGACGATCACGCCGGGCCTCGTTCATGTCCGCGCTCGTCGAATCCCGGCCTCACGAATTCCATCGCCCGGGGAAACCGATCGCGCATCTCCGAATCGAGCGCCTCGAGCATCCGGACCGCCTGCGCCGGAACGCCGTCGGCCGTCGCGCGCCCTTTCTCCATCAGCACGCCCCACGCGCGCCGCGACTCGCCGATGCCGATCAGCGCGACCTTCGCGGAGCCGTTGAAATCCGTCTGGATCTCGTCCTGCTCCCCCCATCCCTCCGCCTGACCGCAAATCGCACGATAGATCTTCGAGCTGATCTTCGACGAGAACCAGTCGATCGTTTCGACGGCCTCCACAAGCGGACCATCGTCGCGCGCCTTCGCGATCGGTTCGACCGCCTGCGCGATCCGCCAGGCGAGCTGCGCGTACTCCCGCGAGCGAACCGCGAGCGGATCCTGGCGATGACGATCGAGATCTTCACCGATCCCCGGCGAGGTCCGATCGTCATCCGGCGCTTCGAGATCGAAGCCCTCGCGCCGCGCCGCCTCGGCGAGCATCTCGGACGCCCGCCGCAGCGAGTCCGCAAGCGTGTCGGCCAGGCATCGTTCACTCTCCGGCTCCGACATCAGCTCCTGCGAGTCGAGATAGGTCAGGCATCGCTGCGTGAAGGAACATCTCGGACAGCGGCCGTCGCAGTAGTTGTAGATACCGGAAATCAGCCGCGGATCGCGAGCGCGGGCAACGAGACGGTCGAATTCGTATGCATCCATGCCTCATCACGAGAGCAAGCTCTGCACCAGCAGTTTTTCCGAGGCTTTTTGCGCGACTCCGCGAAAACATTGCAGATAATCACATGCTATGAGTTCTCTGATTCGCGATTTGTGCGTACATCAACTCTGGGCCGACGGCGAGCACTGGCGAGCGATCGAAGCCCACCCGCCCGCGGCGGCAGATGCCGCGATCAGGGCGAGGCTGCATCACATTCACCTGGTGCAGCGCGCGTTCAGCTGGGCGGTTGGAAGTCGCGCGACTGGTTTTTCAGTGACGACGGCGGACCAATTCAGCTCGATCGCGGAGCTGAAGACCTATGCGCGCGAATCGCACGAGGAAATCGACAAGCTGTTGAGCACCGTCACCGACGCCCATCTGGGCTCTTCCATCGTGATGCCGTGGTTCTCCGATCCGCCCCTCACGATTACCGTCACCGAGGCGCTCACGCAGTGCGCGATGCACAGCCATTACCACCGCGGGCAGAATGCCACGCGGCTTCGCGAACTCGGCGGCGAGCCGCCGATGACCGATCTCATCGCCTGGTACTGGAAGGGCCGCCCCGCGCCGGTGTGGTCGTAAGGCGATCGCGAGCGGCGCTAACGGCGTTTCGACGTCCTGCGTGCCTTCGACGCGCGCATCCTCGCCGCGACCTTTCGGGGCTTCGCGGTGCGCCTGGTCTTCGCTGACTGCTTTGCACCGGGCTGCCGCGACTTCGGCAGCTTCGCGACCACGAGATCGTAGGCCGACCGCATCAACGCAGCCAATTCCTGCCGATCCAGCGCGATGCCAAGCTCGCTCTCCTGAACCCACATCGCGCGCGCGAGGTACGGCGCCGGCACGATGCCCTCGCGCTCGGTGAGCTCCGCGAAATCCTCCGGCGAGCACTTGAATCCAAGCTGGTGCGGCGGTTCCAGGTTGACCGCGGCGAACATTTTTCCGCCGACGCAAAAGCACAGATCCTGTCCCCACTTCACGTCCTCGGTTGCGCCGGGGAGCGCCTTGCAGATCTCGCGGAGTCCATCCAGCGTCACCGCGCGCCCCCTGACCAGAACTCCTTCGCGATCGCGTCGCGCAGATCGTTGTCGACCGCGCGGGTCGTGTGCTTCGGATCGCGCTTCGACGTCACGTCCGTGTTGAACGACACGATGTAACCGGATTTCGACGGCCGGTGAAAGTAGAGGTGGGAGATGAAGCCGTTCTGATCGCCGCTGTGCCCCACCAGCTCGACGCTGCCATGCCGCTCGATGAAACACGACAGGCCGGCCTGCACATCGTCGCCGCTGCCGCCTTCGCCGTCCGACGCGCGGATCTGAGGCGTGAACATCTCGTCGAGCGATGACTGCTTGAGAATCGTCTCGTTGCCGCCGATGAGGAACGCCAGGTACTTCGCCATATCGCCCAACGGCGCGTTCAGTCCGCCGTTGGACACCGTGATGCCGGTGTCGAAGTCGAACCGCTGCTCTTTCGTTCCCTCGTCGGTCGCCGCGTAACTGTGCGATCGGTGCGCCACGAGGTGATATGGTGCCCGGTCGATGAAGCTGCGCTTCATGCCCAGCGGCATGAAGATGTTTT
>DASSGK010000585.1:0-7264 GCA_035693505.1 Vicinamibacterales bacterium | reverse complement strand
GGCCGGGACGTATAATCGAGCCACGCCTGTTTGCCTGCGCGTTGATACGCCGCCCGGCTGCGATCCGCGGCGACGCAATCGAGAGAAGTGACCATGAATGCACGACTTCGACTGATGGGGCTGCTCGTCCTGTTGACGGGCGCCGCGTTGACCGCAGGCCAGGCGCCCGCGCCGCCGGCGCAGCCGCCGCAAACGCCGTCCGCGGCTCAACAGCCGCCAACCTTCAAGGTGCGCGTCGACTTCGTCGAGGTGGACGCGGTCGTGACCGACAAAGAGGGACGCCTCGTCCGCGATCTGAAGAAGGAAGACTTTCAGGTGCTCGAGGACGGAAAGTCGCAGGCGATCACGAACTTCACGCTCGTGGACATTCCGATCGACAAGGAGAATCGTCCGCTGTTCTCGCCCACGCCGATCGAGCCTGACGTGAAGACGAACGAGAAGCCGTTCGACGGGCGCGTGTACGTGATGGTCGTGGACGACCTGCACACGCGCTTCGGGCGGACCGTTCGTGTGAAGACCGCGGCGAAACAGTTCATCGAGCGTCGTCTCGGCGCGAACGATTTGATGGCCGTCGTCCACACCTCCGGCTCGAGTGACTCCAACCAGGAATTCACGAGCAACAAGAAACTGCTCCTGGCCGCCGTCGACAAGACGCACGGACGCAAGCTCGATTCGGCCACGGCGAACAAAACCACCGAGTACAACAACACGCGCGGCATCCGGCAGCCGGGGGATCCGCTGAACGATCCCGACGACATGGAGCGCGGCTTCAACGCGCGCACCACGCTCGATACGCTGCGCAACGTCGCCGAGTGGTTCGGCTCGGTGCGCGGGCGGCGAAAGGCGATCCTCTTCGTCAGCGAGGGGATCGACTACGACATCTACGACATCATCGCGTCGAACGGCTCGAACCATCAGAGCGCGTCGACCGTCCTCGACGCGACGCGAGAGGCCATCGGCGCGGCGACCCGATCGAACGTCGCCATCTACGGCATCGATCCGCGGGGGCTCACGGACCTGGGCGATGAGTCGATCGAGATCGGCTCGTTCCCCGATGACACGTCGCTCGGTATCGGTCAGGGCTCGCTCCAGAACGAGCTGCGCCTCTCGCAGGACAGCCTCCGCACCCTTTCGGAAGAGACGGGCGGCTTCGCCGTCGTCAATCGAAACGATTTCTCGACGGCCTTCCAGCGCATCGTCGAAGACAACAGTTCGTACTACGTGCTCGCGTACTATCCGCCCGATCCGCGGCCGGGCCGGATCCACAAGATCGACGTTCGTCTCACGCGGCCCGGGTTGACCGTCCGCGCGCGCAAGGCGTACCTGACGCCGAAGAAAGTCGATCCGCCGAAGACGACGAGCAACAGCCCCGCCACGCCGGAATTGCGCGAGGCGCTCGACAGCCCGCTGCCGGTCAGCGGCCTGACCATGCATGTGTTCGCCGCGCCGTTCAAGGGCGCCGCGCCGAACGCGTCGGTGCTGTTCGGCGTTGAGCTCCGCGGCCGCGACATGAAAGTCGATGCGAATTCGAAGATTCTCCTTTCGTATATCGCGATCGACGCGAACGGGAAGGTCAGGGGCGGCAACACCGATTCGCTCACGCTGACCAATTTGAAGCCGGAATCCAAGACGCGCATCGAGCAGAGCGGGCTCCGGATGCTCAATCGCCTCGATCTCCCGCCAGGCAAATATCAGCTGCGCATCGCCGCGCACGATTCGGCCGGCGGAAACGTCGGCTCGGTCCAGTACGATCTCGAAGTGCCGGACTACGCGAAGGCGCCGTTCGCGATGAGCGGCCTCGTGCTGACGTCGGCGGCCGGGGCGGTGTTTCCCACCGTCAAGGCCGACGAGCAGCTCAAGCCGATGCTGCCCGGCCCGCCGATTGCGATGCGTGCGTTCCCGCAGAACGACGAGATCGCGCTGTTCGCCGAGGTCTACGACAGTGCGAGCACCACGCCGCACAAGGTGGACATCGTCACGACGGTGACCACCGACGAGGGAAAGGTCCTGTACAAGACGGACGAAACGCGCGACTCCTCGGATCTGGGCGGGAAGCGCGGCGGCTATGGGTACGCCACGCGCGTGCCGCTCAAGGATCTCGCGACGGGGAGCTACGTCCTGAAAGTGGAAGCGAAGTCCCGGCTGGGGCAGACGCCGCCCGTGGCGCGCGAACTCCAGTTCACCGTGGGGCCGCCTCGCCAGGCGCCGGTGCGATGATCGCCCACCTGGCCCGCGACACCGGAAACCGGGGCGCGCGGACGTCCCGACGGCGGCTGCACGCGTTCGCGATCGCCGGGCTGGTCGTCGCGGCCGGCGGTGCAGGGATGCTCGCCCAGCAGCCGCCCGCCGCGCGAGATTTGCACGATATGGTCCTGGAAGCGCCCAACTCGCGTACGATCGACAAGGGCGATCAAAGTCACATCGACGAAGGGAAGAGGGTACTGGTGCGGAACGACGCGGAGTGGACCGCGTTGTGGCAGCAGCACGCCCCGGATCGGCCTCGCCCCGCGATTGATTTTTCGAAGGAGATGGTCGTCGGGCTGTTCATGGGCAGCCGGCCGACCGCCGGCTTCAGCACGGCCGTGATCAGCGCGACGGCGGGAAACGGCGTCCTGATGGTGCGTTACTCGGAAACCTTCCCCGCTCCGGGACGAGTCTCCGCGCAGGTCCTCACGTTTCCCTACGACCTGGTCGCGATCCCGAAGGCCTCGGTCACCGACGTGAAATTCGAAAAGGTCCTCAAATAAAAAGGGCGCGTCCCAACCAGGAGCGCGCCCCTTCAACGTCTACTTTCTAACTTCCGCTTCTACGTTCTAACTTCTAACTTCTTACTTTTTCTTCGTAGCAGCCGCTGCCGGCTTTGCGGGTGCCGCATCCTTGTCGGTGGCCGCGGCGAGCTTCGGCACCACGTGCGGTTTCACCTGGCCGTTGGCGTGCGAGAAGTTGTAGTTGTTCGCCTTCATCTTCGGGTTATACGGCGTCTCGATCTTGATCGTACCGACTTCGCCCGACTCCAGGCGGTTGATGACGCCCTTGCCGCCGGTGACAAGGCCGCCGCCCGCGTCGTACCAGGTCTCGTCGACCGTCAACCGCAGGATCGGTCCCGGCGCGTTGTTCTTCACCATGATGGTCGTGACGACCATGCCCTTGTCGTTCTTCGACACGGGCTTGGTGAAGTCGACTTCGGCCGTGCCCTTGAACGGCGGCGTGAACTTCTTGCCCGCGAGCACCGATGTCATCGGCGGAGCCTGCGGTGTTTGAGCGTGAGCGGCGACCATGCTGGCGCCCACTAGCGTCGCGGCAACGATAAGGCGCGCGCGAGTCATAGATTCCTCCCGGAAAAGGACTATCAGAAAACAGGACAAAAACGGCGGAATTATATTACATCTCCCCGTTCCAGTCTTCGGGCTCGGGCGCGACCGAGCGGAAGATCTCCATGTGCCACTTGCCGCCGCCCCAGGGTTCGATGACCTCCGCGGCGATGACATCGACCAGGATTTCCGAGAAGAGGCGCCCTTCGGGATCGCCTTCGAGATGGTAGGCCCGCTCGTCCCAGCCAAACGTGGGATACAGCATCAGCGTCAGGAACAGGTCGTAGCCGTCGTCCACGACGATGAGCTGCCCGCAGGGGCGCTTCTGGGTGGAGTGGTAAATCAGGTACTTTTCCGCGCTCTGGGCGCGGATATAGCGTTTAATCGCGAACTCGCGCGCGACGATTTCTTCGACGGCGATCTTCTTGTCCCAGCAGTCGCGGCAGTACTTCTCCTCGCCGCGAGGTTCCGAGACCTCTTTGGCGCCGCAGAGAGCGCAGCGCGACTTGGCAACCGACTTGCGAGGCATTCCCAATTGTAGTGCAGACTTCCGAGTTCCGACCTTCGACTTCTAACCTCTAACTTCTAACCTCTAACTTCAAACCTCTGACTTGAGATGGGCCCTTTTCTCCAGGGCTGGCGCATACATGCGCCGTGCGTATTCCTTGACCATGCGCCGGGCCGAGAATTGCGGCGTCACCGTGCGGATGGCTTCCTTGACGGTCTTGATCCAGCGATGCGGCACGTCGGAACGGTCACGATCGTAGAAGGCCGGGACCACTTCTTCCTCGAGCAGACGATACAACGCGTCCGCGTCCGCGGCGTCGACAGCGTCCGGGTTGTCGGCCGGCGCGCGGCCGTCGATCACCCAGCCGTTGGCGCCCGTGAACCCCTCGGCCCACCAGCCGTCCCCGATGCTCAGGTGCGGCACGCCGTTCATCGCCGCCTTCATTCCGCTGGTGCCGCTCGCTTCGAGCGGCTTGCGCGGGTTGTTGAGCCACACGTCGCAACCCTGGACCAGAAAGTGTGCCACGTGAAGATCGTAGTCGTCGACGAATGCGATACGCCCGCCAAACAGCGGATCGAGCGCGCGTTTGTAGACGTGCTGGAGATTGTGCTTGCCGATGTCGTCGGCCGGATGCGCCTTACCCGCGAAGATGATCTGGACCGGCCGTCCGGCGGCGTTGAGGATGCGGGAGAGCCGCTCGGGATCGCGGAAGACCAGCTCCGAGCGCTTGTAGCCGGCGAAGCGGCGGGCGAAGCCGAGCGTCAGCGCTTCGGGCTCGAGAAGCGTGCCGGCCGCGACGACGCGCGTCGGCCCGACGTGCTCTTCGACCCACCGCTGCCGCGCCCGCTCGCGAATGAACGCAAAGAGATACCGGCGCAATCCCTGCCGAACGGCCCACAGCTCCTCGTCGGGAATCGCGAGCACGCCCTCCCACATCGCGGGGTCGTCGTGCCGCTCGATCCAGTCCCCACCCAGGTGCTTCGCGAACAGGTTGGCCAGATCGGGAGCGATCCACGTCGGCACGTGCACGCCGTTGGTGACCGACGAAACCGGGCGCTCGGACTCCGAGATGCCCGGCCACATCGGCGCGAACATCTCGCGCGTGACGGTGCCGTGGAGCTGACTGACCGCGTTGGTCGATCCCGCGGAGCGAATCGCGAGCGCCGTCATGTTGAACTGCTCGCCGCTGCCGTTGTCGTACGATCCGAGCGCGAGAAACCGATCGCGGTTGGCCCCGAGTGTTCCCCAGCAGCTGGCCAGATGCTTTTCGACCATGCTGAACGGAAACGCGTCATGTCCGGCGGGGACGGGCGTGTGCGTGGTGAACACCGTCGTGTTCCGGATTTCAGTCAGCGCCGCGTCGAACGTGGCGCCCTGCTCGATGAGATCGCGGATGCGCTGGAGGACCACGAAGCCCGCGTGGCCTTCGTTCAGGTGGAATCCGCCTGGGGTGAGCCCGAGCGCCTTCAGCGCGCGAACGCCGCCGATGCCGAGGATGATCTCCTGCTGGATGCGCGTTTCACGATCGCCGCCGTACAGCCGCGCGGTCAGTTCGCGATCCCACGGCGCGTTCTCTTCGAGGCTGGTGTCCAGTAGATAGAGCGTCACACGTCCCAGGCGCACCCGCCAGACAGCCACGAGCACCGATCGATCGCCGAGGGGGACGGCCGTGATGCACGGCTTGCCGTCGGGCGCGAGCGCCTGCTCGATCGGCGCGTCGGCCCACGTCAGCATCTCGTAGCCTTCCTCCTGCCAGCCCTCCGCGGACACGTGCTGGTGGAAGTAGCCCTGCGGATACATGAACCCGACGCCGATGAGCGGCACACCCAGATCGCTGGCTTCCTTGCAGTGATCGCCGGCCAGCACGCCGAGGCCACCGGCGTAGATGGGCAGCGACTGGTGCAGCGCGAACTCCGCCGAGAAGTACGCGATCGGCTGGCCGCCGATGTTCGGCATCGTGTTCGTCCACCAGGTGTTGTGAGCGGCTCTCGCGGCATCGAGCGACGCCATGGCGCGATCGTAGACGTCGAGAAACGCCGGATCGGCGACGGCGGCGTCGAGTTTCTCTCGGGAGATCAGGCGGACCATCCGCAGCGGATTGTGGGCGGTCGATCGCCACAGCCCGTAGTCGAGGCGCCGGAACACCGAGCGCGCTTCTGGATGCCAGCTCCACCAGAGATCGCTGGCGAGCTCTTCGAGACGGTTAATGCGGGACGGAACGACGGAGCTGTCTGGAATCATTGGTCACATGCGCCGACGAGCGCGGCAAATTTCGCGAGATCGATGTTTCCGCCAGAGACGACGGCGACGATTTTCCCGGAACCGGCCCGGCCGCTCATCGCGGCGGCGATCGCGCAGCCGGCGGCGCCTTCGGCAATCACGCGGGCCCGCTCCGCCGTAAGCTTCATCGCGCCGGCGACCTGGTCAAGCGAGACGACGATCGAGCCCGTGAGGCCCGAGAGCAGCGGCCACATCGTCGTCAGCACCGACTTGCCGCCGGCGCCGTCGACGAACGAGGCTTTCCAGCCTTCGAAATACACGGGGCGGCCGGCGGCCAGCGATGCGGCCAGCGGCGCGGCCGTGTCCGGTTCCGCCGCGTAGACGCGTGTCTCGGGCTTCAGCGCCCGGATCGCGGCCGAGATTCCAGAGAGCAGGCCGCCGCCCCCGAGCGGCGCGACGATCGCGTCGACGTCGGGAAGGTCTTCCAGAATCTCCAGCCCGGCGGTCGCGTTACCCGCGATGAACTGGTCGTCGTCGAACGGATGCACGAAGTGTCCGCTCATCCGGTCCGATCCGTGTGCCTCGACCGTTTTCCAGCACTCGTCGTAGGTCGCGCGGACAATGGATGCGCCGAGCCGTTCGATCGCGCGGATCTTGGTGTCGGGCGCGGTGTCCATCACCATCACAGAGCAGCGTGCACCCGCCTTGCGTGCCGCGAAGGCGACGCCTTGCGCGGCGTTGCCGGCGCTGACGGTCCAGACACCGTCCTTCAATTGCGCGGGCGTCAGCTGGCGGATCGCGTTGTAGGCGCCGCGTATCTTGAACGACCCAATCGGCTGCAAGGTTTCGAGCTTGAGATAGATCTCCGCGTTGACGGTCGAGCCGGTCGAGAGATCGACGCGAATCAGCGGCGTGCGGATCGCGGCGTTGTAGACCGCGCCGGCGGCATCTTGAATGGCAGAAAGCGGGATGAGTCGCGTGGAAACGTTGCTGGTCAAGGGAGGGATCGTATCTCGATTTCTCCGCCTCGTCCATAATTGGGCCGTGCGACCGGCGATCGTCTCATCCGCAAACGGCCATCAGTTCACGAACGGCGGCGTCGAAACGTGCGTCGAGCACGCGTTTCGGCTCATGACGAACGCGACGGCTCCACGCGATCCCCTCGACGCGCTCGTGGAAGGCATCACCATCGTCGAACTGGATCCCGGCGAGACGAGCGTCGGCC
>DASSGK010000584.1:0-13430 GCA_035693505.1 Vicinamibacterales bacterium | reverse complement strand
ACAGGTGAAGCAGCGACAGCGAATCGCGCTGATCATGCTGCTTCAGGTGACGCTGACGCTCGAGCCACACGGGGCTTTCCTGAACGCCGCGCATGATGAAGAAGACCAGGAACGACGGCAGGATGCCAATCCACATCATCCAGCGCCAGCCGAGATCGGTGCCGCCGTTCAATTGCGGATAGACGAACTCGAACACGAGCGACGACAGCAGGAAGCCCATCGAGTAGCCGCTCTGCATCAGGCCGGACGCGGTCCCGCGAAGGTGCGCGGGCCAGTGCTCGAGCGTCAGCGGCATGCCCGCCGCCCACACGCCGCCCATCCCGATGCCGAAGAGCGCCCTGATCGCGAACAGCATCCGGAACGACGTCGAGAAGCCGCCGAGAAACGAGAACGCCGAATACCAGAGGATCGAGAACATCAGCGGGCCCTTGCGGCCCCAGCGATCGGCCGCGGTGCCGGCGCCGATGCCTCCGGCCACACGGAAGATCAGCGTAATGGTGCCGAGAGAGCCGACCAGTGCCTTGTCGACCGTGAAGCTGCGCTGAATGTCGACGAGGAGAAACGTGAGGATGGTGAAGTCGAATCCGTCGAGCACCCATCCGAGGTAGCAGCCGACGAACGCCTTCCATTGAGTCGATGTGACCTCGCGGTACCAGGCGCCAGTCGGACGTGGGGCGGACGCATCGAGCGACACATGGGCCATTGCCCGCGATGATACCTTCAGATGCGGACGAAAATTCGGCGGCGGTACATTTCGCCGAGGATCACGCCCCACAACATGACGTAGACAATCGCGTAGGCAAGGCTTGCCGCTTCCGCTCCGCAGCACGGTCGAAGCGCCGGCGCGAACGTGCTCCGGTACACCATGCCCTTGAGCGATCCGTCGCCTGTCACTCTGACGCGACTGAGCAGGCTGTCGAAGCCGACTGAGAGAAAGTAGGCGAGCAGCGGGTTGCGTCCAAAGGCGGCGAGCGGGCGCGACCAGGCGCGCCATCCCTGTACGTCGACGAGCCAGTGACAGAGCGCGAGTGTCTGCGCGGCCAGCCCGCCGCTGAACAGCGCGAAGGAACTGGTCCACAGATTCTTGTTGATCGGGAACAGGCGTCCCCACGCGAGTCCCGCCAGCGTCGCGGCCAGCCCCGCCGCAAACAGCGCGGCGCTGTCGTGCGGCCGGTGCCGCTCCTTCAGCCAGTCACCTGCGAACACGCCGAACATCGCGGTCGCGATCGCCGGCAGCGTGCTGAGCAGGCCCTCGGGATCGGAGTAGCGGTTGAGCAGATGCCGTCCCAGTAGCGCGCGATCGATGTACGACGCGAGGTTGCCCTCCGGTGTGAGCACGCCGGCGCCCGCGCCGGGAACCGGGATGAGCGTCAGCGCCGCCCAGTAGGTCATCAGCGCGGCGGCGACCACGGCGATCTGTGTTCGAAGCGACGCCTGTTCGGTGAGCCACGCGACCGCCAGGAACACCAGCGCGATGCGCTGCAGGACGCCGGGGATGCGAAACGTCGCCCACTGCACCGGAGTGGCCGCCTCAATGGCGTTGAGGAGCAGGCCCAGCGCGAACAGAATCACGGCCCGCCTGACGATGTGGCGTCCGATCCGTTGGGGTGTGCCGCGCCGGCGAGCCAAAGCGAACGGAACGGCCGCGCCCATCGCAAACAGCAGAAACGGGAAGACCAGATCGGTAAAGGTCCAGCCGTTCCAGAGCGCGTGATCGAGAGGTGTGTAGACCGCCGTCCACGTCCCCGGCGTGCTGACGAGAATCATCGCGGCAATCGAAAGGCCCCTGAACACATCGAGCGAATCCAGGCGCTGCGACTCCGCGGTCATCTACTGGTCGCAGCAGGGGCTGCGCCGGCTCGGAAGTATCACCCTGAACGGCCGCGGCCGCGAAAACACTTCGTTGGAGCGCGCGAAGCCGTCGAGGAACCAGTCCATCACGTGCATCTGGGTCGTGAACCGGCGCAGCGCCTGCCGTTTGGAGCGCGTCTCGGCCGGCGTGAGCGCGAGCCGCATCCAGCCGGACGCGCCGCCACGAAGACCAGGCGGCGGATCGAGGCGCGGTCCTTCCTCCTCGAACGGCCACGTGTTGAAGTGGACGATGTAGTTGATCTCGTCGGTGGTGAACTCGGGATGGACGCGGCGCACGTCGTTCAACGCGTCGTTCAGGAAGTACCAGGCCGCGCAGTGATCGGCGTGTTGATCCTCCCGCCGCGGCACCGCGATCATCGTCGGATTGAAGTCGCCGATGATGAGGGCCAGTTCCTGCGACAGATCTTCGCCGCGGTATTGGGTTGCCGGCCTCAGCATTTCACCCTTGGGCGGACGATTGAGGCGCGTGTACGGCGATCGGTAGGCCGCGCGGCGATCCGACCAGTACTCGCGCGTCAGCCTGCAGAGGCCGCCGTCGGGAAAGCCGAGAAAGGTCTGGAATGCGTCGGCGAGACCGAGTCGCACGAGAGCCGCTCGCGCTTCCCGTCGTCGCTGCTTGCCGTAGCCCAGGTAGTCCTTCGCGGTCGGCGCCTCGACGTGATCTTCTTCCTTCACGCCTTCCGGGTAGCCGTCTCCGTCAGTGAGGTAGACGACCCGGACCGTGCCGCCGGTTGATTTGACGCGCTGCATCAAGCCGCCCGCGCCCAGGACTTCATCGTCGGGATGCGGAGCGATGACCAGCAGACGTGTGGCGGCCGGCACTTCCAGCACGGGAGGCGGAGTCTGCACCGCCGGTTTCGCGGTTTGCGTTTTGTGACGCCGAGGCGCTGACGCCTGGAGGTCGGGCGACAACACGAAGGCTGCCACCGCCAGCGCGCTGGCGGCCGTTCGTCCGCAAATACGATTCATGAACGTAGTGCTTGACCGACCGAAAAGGTCGGAGATAATCTTGACAAGCTGAAATTGAGACTCAGTCTCATTTAAGAATCTAGCGCCCGCCGGATGCTGACACACCCGGCGGGATGCCGACCGTCAGTCCGGAACAGACCGTTTAATCACGCGCGTGGCGCATGACCCGCTCGGCCTCCACATTCTATCGGAGCCTTGCCGTGTCCACGCCAGCCGAGGACCTGGAATGTGTATGCGTCAGTGGCTCTTCGTTCTATCTCTGCTTCTGCTCGTTGGCCTGCCCCTTCCCACCGCCGCACAGACTGCGTCGCCGTCATCGCTCTCAGGCGAGGTGACAGATCCGAGCGGTGCCCCCATCGCCGGCGCCTCCATCACTGTCGCCTCGAACGGGCGGCCGGTTGCTGGCCCGGCGGCGACCGACTCACGGGGTGGATTTCAACTGATGCTGCCGCCGGGAAAGTACAGCCTGACCGTCGCGGCAGACGGCTTCCGCGAGGTCACCAGGGCCATCACTGTACCGCTCAGCGCACCACACCAGTTGGACTTCGCCATGGCGCTGGCTGGAGTGCGCGAGACCGTTGCCGTCACTGCTACGCCCACTGAGCCGCTGTCGACAATCAGAAGCGCGACCAAGACCCCGACGCCCCTGTTGAACGTGCCGCAGTCGGTTGCGATCGTGCCCGAGAAACAAATCCAGGATCAGCTGATGATGAGCATGGGCGACGTGATGCGCTATGTCCCTGGAGTCCAGGTGCATCAGGGCGAGAACAATCGCGATCAAATCATCATGCGCGGCAACAGTTCGTCGGCCGACTTCTTCGTCGACGGCGTCCGTGACGACGTGCAGTACTACCGTGACCTCTACAACCTGAGCCGCGTAGAGGTGCTCAAGGGGCCCAACGCGCTGATCTTCGGCCGCGGCGGTGCGGGTGGCGTAGTCAACCGCGTCGGCAAAGAAGCCGTCTTCCAACCTCTCTATGAGGCATCGCTGCAGGGCGGGATGTATGGCAACAAGCGAGTGACGACTGACCTGGATCATCCCCTCGGCGAGACCGCCGCGTTCCGGCTCAACGCCATGTTCGAGGACTCGGACAGCTTTCGAGACAGCGTCGGGCTGAAGCGATACGGCATCACGCCGACGATCACGTTGACCCCGACCAGTCGCACCAAGATCGTCGCAAGTTATGAATACTTGAACGACACGCGCGTCGCGGATCGCGGGATCACATCCTTTCAGGGGAAGCCGGTCGACGTCGATCCATCCACGTACTTCGGCAATCCCGCCGACAGCCATGTGGACGCCGCCGTGAATCTCGGATACGTGACCGTCGAGCATCAGGCCGGCGCGTTCGTCATCCGAAACCACACCTCATTGGCCCGCTACGAGCGCTCGTATCAGAACTACGTGCCTGGGGCCGTGACGGCCAACCAGACGCACTTCGCCATGACGGCGTACAACAACGCCACCAATCGCACGAATCTCTTCAACCAGACCGATCTGACCTATGTCGCCGCGACCGGGCAGCTTCGTCACACGCTGCTCGTCGGGGCGGAAATCGGCCGCCAGCTGACCGACAATTTCCGAAACACCGGCTACTTCAACAACACGGCGACGTCGATCCTGGTGCCGCTCAGCGCGCCGATGATCACCACACCAGTGACCTTCCGTCAGAGCGCAACGGATGCCGACAACCATCTCACTACCGGGCTGGGCGCCGCTTACGCGCAGGACCAGGTGGAAATCAACCAGCATCTGCAGATTGTCGGCGGCCTGCGCTTCGATCGTTTCGACCTGACGTATCACGACAATCGGTCGAATGCCACGCTCACGCGCCCTGACAACCTCGTCTCCCCACGAGCCGGTGTGGTCGTGAAACCGATCGCACCGCTTTCGATCTACGGCAGCTATAGCGTGTCCTATCTGCCCAGCTCCGGCGATCAGTTCTCGTCGCTCACGACGATCACGCAACAGCTCGAGCCAGAACGGTTCAACAACTACGAAGTCGGCGTGAAGTGGAACATGGTGCCGTCGCTGACGATGACGACCGCGGCCTATCGCCTCGATCGGACGAATACGCGGTCGACCGACCCGAACGATCCGACACGCATCATTCAGACCGGCAGCCAGCGCACCAACGGCTACGAGGTGGCGCTCAACGGCAACCTGACATCGGCCTGGGCCATCGCGGGAGGCTACGCCTATCAGAACGCCTACGTGACCACCGCCACGGCGAGCGCCGCGGCGGGCGCGCAGGTCGGCCAGGTGCCGCATAACACGGTCTCGCTCTGGAACAACTATCGGCTGCATCCGAAGCTGTCGGCCGGTGTCGGCTTGCTCTACCGATCCGACGCGTTCGTGGCCGTCGACAACTCCGTCACGCTTCCGGCCTACACGCGCGTCGACGCGGCTGTGTACTACTCGTTCACGGCAAAAGCACGGTTGCAGCTCAACGTCGAGAACCTGTTCAATGCGAACTACTACCTCAACGCGGACAGCAACACCAACATCTCACCCGGATCTCCGGTAGCGGTCCGCGTCGCCCTGACCACGCGCTTCTAGCGTGGTCGTCCTGATACAACCTGCTGCGCCGCTGACGGAGCTTTGATGAAGCGCGTTCGAACGGTCCTCTTCTGGTTACATCTGGGCGCCGGCCTTGTCGCCGGCGTGGTCATTGTCGTCATGTCGGTCACGGGCGCAGCGCTCGCCTTGAAGCCGCAGATCCTCAACGCGGTGGAGAAGGATGTCCGCTTCGTGGCGCCGCCAGTCGCGGGATCACGCCTCGGTGTGCAGACGTTGTTGGCCAGCGTGCAGCGCACGCGGCCGGACGCTCGTCCGGCGACGGTCACGCTGCAATCGGATCCGGCGGCTGCGGCCGCGGTATCACTCGGACGCGACGCGACGATCTACGTGGACCCGTACTCCGGCCGGGTGCTCGGCGAAGGATCGCCGCGTGCGCAGCGATTCTTCCGCACGCTGGAAGACTGGCACCGCTGGCTCGGCGTGACAGGAGAGCAGCGGGCGTCCGCGCGCGCCGTCACCGGGGCGAGCAACCTCGCGTTCCTGATGCTCGCAGTCACAGGTCCATATCTCTGGCTGCCGCGCACCTGGTCGTGGTCCAACGTTCGCAGCGTGCTGTGGTTCCGCTCCACGCGCGGCGGACGCACACGCGATTTCAACTGGCACAACGTCATCGGGTTGTGGTGCGCGCCGATCCTGATCGTGCTGACGATCACCGGCGTCGTGATGTCGTACCCGTGGGCCAACGCGCTGCTGTTCAGGCTTGCTGGCAGCCCGCCGCCGGTGGCCGGTGGCGGCGCCGGTCCCGCGGGTCAGGCGCGCGGCGGAGAAGGCCGGCCTGCGCCGCTGCCGGAGAACCTCGACGCGATCTGGTCGCGCGCGACCGATCAGGTGCCGACATGGCGCACGATCACCGCGCGCATTCCCGCGCGGCCAAACGCGCCCGTGGTGTTCACGATTTCGGACGGGAGCTCCTGGAACGCCTTCGCGCGATCGCAGCTGACGGTCAGCGCCGCCGATGCCACGATCGCGAAGTGGGAGCCTTACGACGCGACCACGCGAGGACAGAAGTGGCGCGGCTGGGTGCGCTTCGGGCACACGGGCGAGCTCGGCGGCCTCGCGGGACAGATCATCGCGGGCATCGCGTGTGTCGGAGCGGCCGTGCTCGTGTGGACCGGACTCGCGCTGGCGTTCCGCCGGCTGATCGCATGGAGGCGCGTCACGTCGCGGCCGAACGTCCAGGCGGCGTGACGCAGGGCTGAAGCCCTGCGCTACAACCTGAGGTCCACTGGCGCGTGCGACGTACGACGCGGAGTTAAGCCCCGCGCTAGCTGAATGCTCTACCGCGTCGGCGTCGACGAGGGGGGAACGATTCCCTTCATCCGCAGGTACGTGATCATGTTGCCGTAGTGCTCGCTGTCGTGCGTGACGTTGAGCAGCATCACGCGGAACGGCGTATCCTTCCGGGTTTCCGAGAACGCCGCGACCGTCTTCGGCTCGTCCTTCATCGTGGCGTAGGCCGCGTCGCAATAGGCGATTGAGTCGGTGATCGCCTTCACCAGGTCCGCCTTCGCGGTTTTCTTCTCGAAATCGACGTCAGCCATCGGGTTCTTTTCGCCCTTGAGCGGACTGCACAGCAGATAGTGCTCGTTGGCGAGGTGGCCGATCAGCTCGCCGAAGCTGCGGACCTCGGGCGTCGGCTTGAACGCGTAGTTCGCGTCCGGCATTTTCTCCGCCGACGAGACGACGAAGCGCTTGACCGAGTTCCAGCTCGAGCGAAGCGTCGCCGTGTAGCCGGTGTCGGGAGCCGCCGGTGTCTGCGCGGCCGCCAGCGTGGCGCTCAGGATCATCATCGTGGTGCAGCTCAGGGCTCGTTTCATGGTGTTCCTCTGAGAAGGTGTATCCGCAATTATGCGCCGAAACGTTTTCCTTATGAACGCTCTCCGTGCCGACTCCGTCTAACCAGCATTCACGGAGGCCCATGAACGCCATTCTCCAGGATCTGCGATACGCCCTGCGCTCCCTTCGCCGCCAACCTGCGTTTGCGATGCTGGCCATCGGGACCCTGGCGCTGGGAATCGGCGCGAACGCCGCGATCTTCACGGCCGTGAACGCCGTGCTGCTGCGCCCGCTCGACTATCAGCGTCCGGACCGCATCGTCGCGCTGACCAGCTTCTGGCAGAAGACCGGGCGCCGGGGAAGCGTGTCGGCACCCGACTACCACGACTGGCACGACTCGACGAAGTCGTTCGCGTCGATGGCGTACTACACCTACGCGCTCGGCGACGAGACCAGCGTGATCGTCGACGGCGTCGCCGACTACGGAAATGTCGTGCTGGTGACCCCCGAATTCTTCGATGTGTTCGGCGTGGACGCGCTGATGGGCCGCACGATCCCGCGCACCGCGTCGGCGGCCGATGCGCCGGCGGCGGTGATTGGTTACGAGATGTGGGTTCGCCGTTTCGGCGGATCCCCAGCCACGCTTGGCCGCACCGTCTCCTTTGGACAGCGCGCCGTGACGATTGTCGGGATCATGCCGCCCGGATTCGCGTTTCCCGATCGGACCGACATCTGGTTTTTCCCCGCGGCGAATCCCGAGACCAGCTCGCGCTCCGCGCACAACTATCGCGTCGTCGCGCGATTGAAGGACGAGAGCAGCCTCGAACAGGCGCAGGCTGAGCTGTCTGCGCTCGCGTCTCGGCTCTCGGCCGCGTATCCCGCGTCGAACGAGGGAAAGAATGCGGCGGTGGTGCCGCTGCGTGAACAGCTGGTGGGCGACTCGCGGCCGACGTTGTATCTGCTGTTCGGCGCGGTCGGCCTCGTGCTGCTGATCGCGTGCGCCAACGTCGCGAACCTGCTGCTGGCGCGGGCCACCGGTCGCACGAGCGAGCTCGCGGTCCGGGCTGCGCTGGGCGCCGGGCGCGGCCGGATCGTCGTCCAGCTCATGACGGAGAGCCTGCTGCTCGCGATCGTCGCGGCCGCCGCCGGCCTCGCGCTGGCGCGCTGGGGCGTGGCCGCCTTCGTGGCGCTCGCGCCGTCGGGGCTCCCGCGTGCGTCGGAGATCAGCATCGACTGGCGAGTTGTCGCGTTCACGCTGATCGCGTCGGTTCTTGCGAGCGTGCTCTTCGGCGTGATGCCCGCCGTGCAGGCGTCGCGAGTGGATCTCAATGGATCGCTGCGGCAGGGCGGCCGCGGCGCCGCGGGCGGCGGCGGCGCGCGGTTTCGCAGCGGCCTCGTCGTTGCGGAGATCGCTCTCGCCGTTGCGCTCGTGGCCGGCGCCGCGCTGCTCGTGAGAAGCTTCGTCGCCCTCGGTCGGGTGGAGCTCGGATACTCCACGGATCGCGTCCTCGTGGTGAGAACGACTGTGCCCGCACGCGACCTCGATGGCGCACGGCGCGCAACCGCGACCTATGCGGCGCTGCTCCCGAGATTGGCCGCGCTGCCGGGAGTCACGGCGGTCGCCGGCATCCGCGGTCTACCGGGCACCGCGATGCACTCCAACGGCGGCTACTGGCTCGAAGGTGGTCCAGGACCGGAGGTTGCCGGCGTGCAGGCGCCGCAGGCGGTCTTCACTGTGATCACACCCGACTACTTCCGCACGATGACGATTCCCATCAGCCGCGGCCGCGATTTTTCCGCGCGCGACGACTTCGACGCGCCGCTGGTGGCGATCGTCAACCAGGCACTGGCGCGACAGGCGTTCCCCAACCAGGATCCGATCGGCCGGCAGATCATGTGCGGTCTCGACACCCCCCGCTTCATGACCATCGTCGGCGTCGTCGGAAACGTGCGCGAGTACGATCCGTCGCTGGCCCCGTTGCCGGAACTCTACATGCCGTACCGCCAGCATCCGTCTTATGGGTCGGCACTGACGCTGGTGGCCCGCACCAGCGGCGAGCCGATGGCGTTGGCGAACGCGTTTCGCGAAGCCATCCGCACTGCCGATCCGGATGTGCCGATCCGAGCGACCACGATGACCGAGACCGTATCGGCGTCGGTCGCAACGCCTCGATTCCGGACACTGCTCGTCGGCGCCTTTGCGGCTCTGGCGCTTGCGCTCGCCATTGCTGGTGTTTATGGAGTGATGGCGTACGCCGTCAGCCGCCGCACGGCGGAGATCGGCGTGCGGATGGCGATGGGCGCCGCGTCAGGTGACATCCTTCGGCTGGTGATGGGGCAGGGGCTGAGGCTCGCCGTCGCCGGGGCGGCGCTCGGGTGCGCGCTGGCGTATGGCCTGGCGCTCCTGCTGCGCGGAATGCTGTTCGCGATCGCGCCGGCCGATCCGGTGGTGTTTCTGGCTGTCCCGCTCGTGCTGGTGGCGACGGCCGCGGCTGCCACCGCTATCCCCGCGCTCAGGGCTTCACGGGTCGACCCGATGGCGGCGCTTCGCGCCGATTGAGAAATGCCATACTATGTCCCTACGAGGAGGCACTTGATGAGGAAAGCGTTAGGGCTGCTGCCGCTCGCGCTCGTGGCGTGCGCGCTGCTCGCCAGTCCGGCCGTTGCCCAGACCGCGAGCCCCGAGCTCAAGGTCGGCGACGCCGCGCCGGACTTCACGCTTCCGGCAACCGACGGCAAGACCTACAGCCTGAAGGATCTGAAAGGCCACTGGGTCGTGCTCGGGTGGTTCCCGAAAGCGTTCACCGCTGGTTGAACGGCCGAATGCAACTCGCTCCGTGAGAGCGGGGGATTGATTCGGGCGTTCGACACGGCGTACTTCATGATCAGCGTCGACACGCTCGAGGACAACAAAGCGTTCGCGCTGAAGGAGCATGCGGACTTCCCGATGCTCGCAAATCCCGACAAGAAAGTTGCCCTGGCTTATCAGGTGATTGCGCCTGACACGCCGCCCGAACGCCAGTTCGCCAAGCGGTGGACCTACTACATCGACCCTGCGGGAAAGATTGCGTTCATCGACAAGGCCGTGAAGCCGGCGACGTCCGGACAGGACATCGTCGCGAAGCTCGGCGAGCTCAACGTCCCCAAGAGAAAGTGACCTTCCGGAGATCGGCGATCGTGTGATCGTCGATCTCTCTCGCTGCCTGATCCGTTCGCCATTGCGTACAGTGGCGAGCAGTCATCCCGCCGCTGCCTATTCGCGAAGCGCGAGTCGCCGAAGTACCAAAGGCGTGATCGTTTTCGGTCTGCTCCAGTGTGCTCAGCGCTCCAGCCGCCGATGTCAGCTCGACGCCGAATCAGCGGCCAACGCTCGAGGACGACCGCGGATCTGGTCTCGCCGCGCCTGTTCTGGGGCGCGCTGGCGATCGCCGTGATCGTGCTGCTGGGCCTCATCTCGCGGCTCTTGAAAAAACCTGCCTGACGCTCCGCGTGCACCGGATTGCACGACCTGTCGTCGTTTCGTCGCGGGAACCGCGAGCAGGCAGCGATCTTGCTTTCTTCTAGCGTTTATGCCCGAAAGGCAAGAGTCCGGTGCAGTGATTCAGCGCCGGAACGGGGATTCTTGACCAAAAGCAATACACCCGAGCTCGCTCTCAGAATTCGGTTGAAAGCCGTGCCTCCGCCCGGCGAATTCGATGAATTCGACCTGCGTCACATGCGGGTCGGCGGGATTTTCGTCGTTCCCGCGCGCCTTGCCTCGATGCTGATCATCTCGGGCTACGCCGAGATGGTCGAGGACCGTCCCAGACTCTCCGAAGCGGCTGACTTCAGTCGGCCAAAGCGCACGAGAGATCTGAAGTAGGGCAGGCCTTCAGGCCTGCAACCGGTCATCCTCAAACCGGTTTCTCCCAGCCCTTCGATCGTCCGAGTGCTTCGGTCCAGCGCCCGCGCAGCGTCGCGGCCGCGCCGCGTGACATCGCCGGCTCGAATCGCCGATCGACCTTCCACTGGCCGCTGACGTCGTCGATCGATTTCCAGTAGCCGACGGCGATGCCGGCCAGGTACGCCGCGCCGAGCGCCGTGGTTTCCGTCACCGCCGGTCTGACCACCGGCACCCCCAGCACGTCGGCCTGGAATTGCATCAGCATGTTGTTGCTCGCGGCGCCGCCGTCCACGCGCAACTCCGCCAGCGGAATGCCGGCATCGGACGACATCGCGTCCAGCAGATCGGCCACCTGATACGCGATGCTCTCGAGCGCGGCGCGCGCGACGTGTCCCGCAGACGTGCCGCGCGTGAGCCCGACCAGTGTGCCGCGGGCGTACGGATCCCAGTGCGGTGCGCCGAGGCCGGCGAACGCCGGCACCAGGTACACGCCGCCGTTGTCCTTCACCGTCGATGCAAGCGCCTCGATCTCGGCGGCCGAGCGAATCAGGCCGAGGCCGTCGCGGATCCATTGGACGACCGCGCCGCCGATGAAGACGCTGCCTTCGAGCGCGTACTCGGTGCGTCCGCCAATTCGCCACGCCACGGTCGTCACGAGTTGCTGTGTCGAGCGCTTCGGCGTCGTGCCGATGTTCTGCAGGAGGAAGCAGCCGGTCCCGTACGTGTTTTTCGACATCCCCGGCTGGCGGCACATCTGGCCGAAGAGCGCGGCCTGCTGATCGCCGGCGATGCCGGCGATCGGCACGCGCTCGATGCCGAGCGACTCCGACACATGACCGTAGACCTCGCTCGACGATCGCACTTCGGGGAGCAGGCTCGCCGGAATGCCGAAGACGCGCAGCAACTCGTCGTCCCACTGCATCGTGTGGATGTTGAAGAGCATCGTGCGCGACGCGTTGCTGACGTCGGTGATGTGCCGCGCACGACCCGTGAGCTTCCATACGAGCCAGGAATCGACCGTGCCAAAGGCCAGCTTGCCGGCGTCGGCGCGTGCCTGTGCGCCCGGCACGTTGTCGAGGATCCACCGGATTTTGCTGGCTGAAAAATAGGCGTCGATCAGCAGGCCGGTCTTTGCTTGGATCGTTTCGCCGGCGCCTTGTGCCTTCAGGCGCTGGCAGTAGTCGGCGGTGCGGCGGTCCTGCCAGACGATCGCGTTGAAGACCGGCTCTCCCGTCTCGCGATCCCAGACGATCGTGGTTTCGCGCTGGTTGGTGATGCCGATGGCGGCCACGTCTTTTGCCGAGACTTGCGCGCGTCCCAGCGCCTCGACGGCCACTCCGATCTGTGACGCCCAGATCTCGCCCGGGTCATGCTCCACCCAGCCCGCTGCCGGAAAGATCTGTTTGAATTCTTTTTGCGCGACGGCGCGGATGGCGCCATCGTGGTCGAACAGGATGGCTCGCGAGCTGGTGGTGCCCTGGTCGAGTGCGAGGATGTACGGCATGGCCGCTCACTATACAATGCGCCCATGCAAAAAGGACTGTTGCGCGAGCTGCTCGCCGAGTTTCTCGGCACGTTTATCCTGATCGTGTTCGGCGTCGGAGTGGTCGCGCAGGTCGTCCTCAGCAAGCGCACGGCAGGCGATACGCTGTCGATCAACATCGCGTGGGGCATCGCCGTGATGATGGGTTGTTATGTGTCCGCAGGAGTGACCGGCGCGCACCTGAACCCGGCGGTGACGCTGGCGCTGGCGGTGCATCGCAAGTTGCCATGGGGCAAGGTCCTGCCCTATTCGTGCGCGCAGCTGGCCGGCGCGTTCGCCGCGTCCCTCGTCGTGTATCTGACCTATCGCGAAGCGCTCGACGCGTTCGACGGTGGCGTCCGCCAGGTGCTGGGCGCGCAGGGGACGGCCGGCATCTGGGCCACCTATCCGCAGTCCTTTCTGAGCACGTTCCCCGGCGGGTTCGTCGATCAAGTCGTCGGCACGGCGCTGCTGGTCGGCGTCATCTTCGGGATCACCGATAGTCGAAACTCACCCGCGCCGGCGGGGCTTGCGCCGGTGGTCGTCGGTCTGCTCGTCGTCGTGATCGGGACGGCATTCGGGTTCAACGCCGGTTACGCGATCAATCCCGCGCGCGACTTTGGTCCCAGGCTGTTCACGTTCGTGGCCGGCTGGGGCGGCGAAGTGTTCCGCGCCGGCAACACCTGGTGGTGGGTGCCGGTCGTCGCGCCGTGCCTTGGCGGCGTCGTCGGCGGCTGGGTGTACGACGCGTGTGTGGGTCATCGTTTTCCCAGCCACCAGGCGTAATCACTTCGCGGTCGTCATCGGCTGACGAAACGCCGCTTCGG
>DASSGK010000583.1:0-4989 GCA_035693505.1 Vicinamibacterales bacterium | reverse complement strand
TGCGAGATCAACATCGCCTGCCGGAACGAATCTTCGGCGCGATCGCCCAGCACCAGCGCAAGCACGAGCGGCGCGAGCGGATAGTCGAGCTTCTTGAAGAGGTACCCGACGACGCCGAAGATCATCATCAGCCAGATGTCGAGCATCGCGTTGTGCACCGAGTAGGCGCCGATCGCGCAAATCACGATGATCACCGGCGCGATGATCGAGAACGGGATGCGCAGGATCGCCGCGAACAGCGGCACGCACGTCAGCACGATCAGAAGACCGGCGAGGTTCCCGAGGTACATGCTCGCGATCAAGCCCCACACGAAGTCCTTCTGCTCGACGAATAGCAGCGGCCCGGGCTGCAGGCCCCAGATGAGCAGTCCCCCGAGCAGAACCGCCGCAGTGGGCGAGCCGGGAATCCCGAGCGCCAGCATTGGAAGCAGGGCGCTCGTTCCGGCAGCGTGCGCCGCGGTCTCGGGCGCGACGACGCCTTCGATCTCGCCGGTGCCGAACTTGTCGCCATCCCTCGACATCCGCTTGGCGACGCCGTAGCTCATGAACGACGCGGGCGTCGCGCCGCCGGGCGTGATGCCCATCCAGCAGCCGATCAGGCAGCTGCGCAGCGATGTCATCCAATAGGCGGGGAGCTTCTTCCAGGTTTCGAGCACGACGGCCGGATTGATCCTTGCCGACTTGCCGGCGAACGACAGCCCTTCCTCCATCGACAGCAGGATCTCGCCAATGCCGAACAGCCCGATCACCGCGATCAGGAAGTCGACGCCGCGCATCATTTCCGAAAAACCGAACGTCAATCGCAGCCGTCCGGTGATGTTGTCCATGCCGACTGCGGCGAGCGCGAAACCGAGCATCATCGCGGCGAGCGTCTTCCACGCCGATCCCTTTCCCATTCCGATGAAGCTGCAGAACGTGAGCAGGTAGACCGAGAAGAACTCGGGCGGACCGAACTGGAGCGCGAACTTCGCGACGAGCGGCGCCAGGAACGTGATCATGATCACCGCGAAGAGCGCGCCCACGAACGACGACGTGAACGACGTGGTGAGCGCTTCGCCGGCGCGACCCTTCTGGGCGAGCGGGTAGCCGTCGAACGTCGTCGCCACCGACCACGGCTCGCCGGGGATGTTGAAGAGCACCGAGGTGATCGCTCCGCCGAACAGCGCACCCCAGTAGATGCAGGACAGCATGATGATCGCCGAGGTGGGCGGCATCGTGAACGTGAGCGGCAACAGGATCGCCACGCCGTTCGCGCCGCCCAGGCCCGGCAGGACGCCGATGATCACGCCGAGGACGATGCCGACGAGCATCAGCAACAGGTTGAACGGCGACACTACGACCGCGAAGCCGTGGAACAGCGCGCTGATCTCGACCAAAGCTCCGTCTCCTATCGAACGCTACCGAGGTACTGCGGTGGATCAGTAACCGAGAAACGACAGCGGATCCCAGGTGCCTTTGAAGAGCGGCACCTTGAACCAGATCTCGAACATCGCGAAGATCGACGCGCTGACGATGACGCCGATTGCAACGCTCTTCAGCCACGAATAGCGGCCGAGCCAGCGCATGAAAAGGGCGATGTACACCGCCGATGCGACATAGATTCCGATGAGTTGGACGCCGAGCACGTAGACGAGCGCGGGAATCAACACCGAAAGCACGAGCTTCAGCTGGCGCCATCCGACGAACTGGCTCAAGCGCTCGGCGACCGCAGATTCGGCGGTGTCGCGCCGCTGCCAATTCTTGAACGCAACCGATACGAGCGTCGCGATGCACGCGATGCACAGCAGGAGCCCGATGTAGAACGGGAAATAGCCGGATTGCGGCCCGTCGGATCCCCACTTCGAGCCGAGGCGGTAGCTGTCGACCACGACGAGGAGGCCGATTGCCAGCAGCACCAGTGCGACGACGATCTCCATCGTGCGCGTCGAGATTCCGGCTTCGCCGCCGGACGGCTTGTCGTCACTCATGGGAATCCTGCTGCGAAGAACAACACGGGCGGCCGCGCATGTCTTGCGGCCGCCCACGAGGCGCCGGGCGTTATCGCGTCCGGCGCCGAAGGGACGATCACTGCGTGGCCAGGAAGCCGGCTTCCTTCATCAGCTGCTTGTGCGTGTTCTCTGCCGCCTCGACCCATTTCGCGTACTCGGGTCCGGACATGAACGTCGTGTTGAAGGCGCCCTTCTCCATGAACTCCTTCCAGTCGGGCGTCTCGCGGACCTTCTTGAAGAGATCGACGTAGAAGTCGACCTGCTCCTTCGTGACGCCCGGCGGCATGAAGATCCCGCGCAACATCAAATAGTCGACGTTGACGCCAGCCGACTTGCAGCTCGGAATGTCGTTCCACGACATGCTGTCGGTGACCTTCGCCTTGTACGGCATCTTGTCGTTGTCGAAGACGCAGAGCGGACGCAGCGACCCCGCACGCCATTGCGCGACGGCCTCGATCGGGTTGTTGACCGAAGAGTCGATGTGCTTGCCGACGAGCTGAACGGCGACGTCGCCGCCGCCCTTGAACGGCACATAGGTGAACTTCACGCCTGACGCCCTCTCGATCGCGACCGTGATGATCTGGTCCTCCTGCTTCGACCCGGTCCCGCCCATCTTGAACTTGTTGGCGCCGCCTGCCTTCACTGCGTCGAGATAATCCTTCGCCGTCTTGTACGGCGTTTCGGCGTTGACCCAGAGGACGAACTGATCGAGCGCGAGCATCGCGACGGGAGTGAGATCCTTCCAGTTGAACGGCACGCCGGTCGCGAGCGGCGTCGTGAACAGATTCGACAGCGTGATGATGATCTTGTTCGGGTCGCCCTTGGCTTCCTTGACCGCGAGAAAGCCCTCGGCGCCGGCGCCGCCCGATTTGTTGACGACGATCATCGGCTGCTTCATCAGGTTGTGCTTCTGAACCACACCCTGGATGAAGCGCGCCATCTGATCGGCGCCGCCTCCGGTGCCTGCCGGCACGATGAACTCGACGGGCTTCGTCGGTTCCCAGGCCGCCGCCGTCGGGAAAACGGCGAGACCGCATGTGATTGCGGCGGCGAGCGCCAGCGCACGTACGCGGGATCGAGACTTGTTCGTTGCTGCGCCGGGCTGCGAACGATAGCTCGACGCGTCGCCCGGAATGGGCGCGTGGGTTACATCTAGCATGATGCTTCCTCCTTAAGTTGGCTCCAGATACTGGGGCGTTCCCGTTCGCGTCCCCACCGAACGACTCGCTCTTGTAGGACCGCTATGTTACCCCGTTTGCACTGCTTTACACCTCGTCCATCAACAGATCGTCCTTGACGTTGTCACCATACCCGCGCGTTGCGCTCTCGACGCCGCCGGCCGTCACGCGAACCGCGCAATACTTGAACTCGGGAATCTTGCCGAACGGATCGAGCACCGCGTTGGTCAGCAGATTGGCCGCTGCTTCGTAATAGCAGAACGGGATGAACACCGCGCCGCGCGGCGTTCCGTCGTCGGCGCGAGCTGAAAGCGCGATCTCGCCGCGGCGCGAAGCGACAGTGATCGTTCCGCCGGGCTCGACGCCGAGCTCCGCCAGGTCCTGCGAGTTCAGTGATGCGACGGGATCCGGCTCGATCGCGTCGAGCACCTCGGTGCGTCGCGTCATGCTGCCGGTGTGCCAATGCTCGAGCTGGCGTCCGGTGATCAGCACGAACGGATAATCACGGTCGGGACGCTCGGCAGCCGGAATGAGACTCGCGGGCACGAATCTGGCTCGCCCGTCAGGAGTCGGGAAATCCTCGGTGAACACGACTTTCGTTCCGGGATCGCCTTCCTTCTCGCACGGATAAGTGACGGAGCTCTCCTGCTCGAGGCGATCCCACGTGATGCCCGCGATCGACGGCATCGCTTTGCGCATCTCCGCGAACACTTCGCTCGGGTGCGCGTAGTTCCAGTCGAGGCCCATGCGGCGCGCCATCTCGACGATGATCGCGAGGTCATGGCGCGCTTCTCCCGGCGGATCGAACGCCTGCCGCCCGAGCTGCACCATGCGGTCGGTGTTGGTGAACGTCCCCGTTTTTTCGGGAAACGCGGACGCAGGCAGGATGACGTCGCCGAGGTAGCCCGTCTCGGTGAGGAAAATGTCCTGCACGACCAGCATCTCGAGCTCGGAGAGCGCCTGCCGCGCATGCTGCAGGTCGGGGTCCGACATCGCGGGGTTCTCGCCCATGATGTACATGCCGCGGATCTCGCCCGCGTGCACGGCGTTCATGATCTCCACGACGGTGAGCCCGGGTTCCGAGTCGAGCGTGCTGCCCCACAGCGCCTCGAACTTGTCGTGCACGCTCGCATTGTCGACGCGCTGGTAGTCGGGGAACACCATCGGGATCAGGCCGGCATCGGATGCTCCCTGCACGTTGTTCTGGCCGCGCAGCGGATGGAGGCCGGTGCCGGGACGACCGACCTGCCCGGTGAGCATCGTGAGTGCGATCAGGCAACGCGCATTGTCGGTGCCATGAACGTGCTGCGAGATGCCCATTCCCCAGAGGATCATCGAGGCGCGCGACGTCGCGAACAGCCGAGCAACCTCGCGTATCGTTTCGGCGGGGATCCCGCACACAGGCGCCATCGCCTCGGGGCTGTAATCCGCGACGTTGGCGCGAATCGCATCGAACCCCGTCGTGCGTGCGGCGATGAATTCCTTCGCGGCGAGACCCTCCTCGACGATCGTGTGCATCATCGCGTTCAGCAGCGCGACGTCGGTGTCGGGCTTGAATTGCAGGTAGTGGGTCGCGTGCCGCGCGAGCTCGGAGCGTCGCGGGTCGGCGAGAATCAGCTTCGTCCCGCGCTTCGCCGCATTCTTGATCCACGTCGCGGCAACCGGATGGTTGACGACCGGATTCGCGCCGATCAGCAGCACGACGTCGGCCTTCGTGACGTCCATCACCGGATTCGACACCGCGCCGGAGCCGATGCCTTCGAGCAGCGCTGCGACGCTCGATGCGTGGCACAGCCGCGTGCAGTGGTCGACGTTGTTCGTGC
>DASSGK010000582.1:0-3161 GCA_035693505.1 Vicinamibacterales bacterium | reverse complement strand
TAGGTACACCGGTGTAGCACTCTCGCTACTGTACCATCTGACCGTTTCGCAACGACGGTTGCTCATCAGAGCACTTGTGAAGAGGATCAGCATTGCGCGGAACAGACATCCGCAAGCACGTCGATGGAACGATGAAAGATTGCGATCACCGAAGCGAATAGGCGCCTCGCGTAAGTATACGGGGGGACGGGGGCTATAAATCGGTCGATCCCGCGAAAAATCTCGCGGCTACGAGGCGGCTAGAGGCCTTAGAAGCGGGATTTCCGGCGGGTCGCGAATCGATTCCGGGGTTTCGGTTCGGAAAGGTTTGCGCCGGGCTTCAGAATTTCACATTTTCGAACCCGTTACGATTTCGCGTCGTGATTTTATTACTCGTCTTCCTCATCTCGTTTTCTTGATCTCGTTTTCTTACCTCCGTCGTTCAAATGGGACTCTCGTAAGCTTCCCCGTCAAGTAGACAGTTCGAACGTAGACTCCGCGGGGATGTCTGGCCTCGGAAGAAATGTCAGCGGCGGCACTCGGCCGAGGCTGTCGTGGGGCCGCTCAGTGTTGTAGATGTCGAGCCAGGCCTCGGTGATCTCCCGCACCTGGTCGAAGGAATCGAAGAGGTGCGCGTCGAGCACCTCCTCGCGGTAGCTGCGGTTGAAGCGCTCGATGAAGGCGTTCTGATCCGGCTTCCCCGGCTGGATGTAGCCGATGGCGATCCGGTGCGCCGTGCACCACTCCACAAAGGCCTCCGCGGTGAGCTCGGGACCGTTGTCCACACGCACGCGCGCTGGGCGGCCGTACAGTCGCATGAGGTCGTCGAGGACGCGGATGACTCGCGCACTCGGAATCGACGTCCCGATCTCGATCGCGAGCGCCTCGCGATTGCCTTCGTCGATCACATTGAAGGTGCGGAAGCGGCGGCCGTCGTAGAGGGCATCGGTCATGAAATCGAGTGCCCACGTTTCGTTGAGCCGCGCCGGCGCCACCAGCGGTTGGCGAAGGCGCGCCGGGACACGACGCTTCGTCCGCCGCGGCAGGTTGAGTCGCAGCGCGCAGTACACCCGGTGCACACGCTTGTGGTTCCAGCGATGGCCCGCCCGTCGGAGGCGGTGGAAGCACTTCCAGAAGCCCCACCGAGTGTGCCGTGCGACCACGTCGCTCAACGCGGCCACGACGTCGGCGTCCCGCACCAGCCGAGAGGGATGAGGCCGGTAGTACGCCGCCCGCGACAGCCTCACGGCCTGGCACGCGCGCCGAACCGGCAGCCCGTGGTCTTGCACCAGCACGGCCAGGACTTCTCGTTTCGCGGACGGCGTCACCGCTTTCGGCTCAAGACGTCCTTGATCGCCGCGTTCTCGAGCGCCAGCTCGGCGTACATCCGTTTCAGCTTCGCGTTCTCGGCCTCGAGCTCCTTCAGTCGCTTCAGCTCGTCGACCGAGGCGCCGGCGTACTTCGACCGCCACTGGAAGTACGTCGCCTTGCTGATGTTGTGCTCCCGTAGGATCTCCGCGATCGGGACGCCCGCCTCGCCCTGCTTGAGGATGGCGACGATCTGGCTCTCCGTGAAGCGGGACTTCCGCATGGGCTGCTCCTCTCCACCCTGCGAAAGTCTAGTTCCAAACTGTCTCCCGGACGGGGAAGCTTACGAGTCCACCACGGGCCTCGTTTTGAGCTAGGCTGCGGTCCCCAGAGACCCGGGCCGCCCGGGCTGGAGGACCGTGCGAATGAAGACGAGCAAGTTCACCGACGAGCAGATCGCCCTCGCCCTGCGCCAGGCCGAGGCCGGCACTCCGGTCGGCGAGATCTGCCGCAAGCTCGGCGTCAGCGAGCAGACGTTCTACCGATGGAAGAAGCGCTTCGGCGCGTTGGGCGTCACCGAGCTCCGCGAGCTGCGGCAGCTGCGGGACGAGAATCGCAAGCTCAAAGGCCTCGTGGCTGATCTCACGCTCGACAAGACGATCCTCCACGAGGCGCTCAGAAAAAAATGGTAAGGCCTGCCGCCCGCCGGGCGCTCGTGCACTGGGCTCGGGAGGCGTACCAGTTGTCCGAGCGTCGGGCCTGTCGCAGCGTCGGAGTCTACCGCGCGCTCGTCCGCTACCGCAGTCGGCGACCTTCACAAGCGCCCCTGCGAGCGCGCTTGCGGGAACTCGCCGCCGTGCGCCTACGCGCGGGCTACCAGCAGCTCTACGTGCTGCTACGTCGCGAGGGCTGGCGCGTGAACCACAAGAGGATCTATCGGCTCTACACGGAAGAAGGGCTGGCGCTGCGACGCCGACGGCCGCGCCGCCATCGCAGTGCTGCCGTCCGAGTCCGGCCGGCACCGCCGAGCCGACCGAACGAGCACTGGGCGATGGACTTCATGCAAGACACGTTGGCGGACGGCCGCCCGGTGCGGATCCTCACGGTGATCGACGTCTACACGCGTGAGTGCGTGGCCGCGGTGCCGGCCCGCACGTTCGGCGGCGCCGACGTCGTGCAGATCCTACGCCTGATGGCAGTCACGCGAGCGCTGCCGAAGCGCATTCGCGTCGACAACGGCACCGAGTTCACCTCGAAGGCGCTCGACCACTGGGCTTATTGGAACGGCATCGAGTTGGATTTCAGCCGGCCCGCGAAGCCGGTGGACAACACGTTCATCGAGGCCTTCAATGGCACCCTGCGGCGTGAGTGCTTATCGTTACATTGGTTCCTCGGCCTCGAGGACCTGCAGCGCACACTTCAGGCGTGGCGCGACGACTACAACAACAGGCGTCCGCACAGCAGTTTGGCGGACGTCCCGCCGGTCGAATTTCGGACCGGCGCATGCTGGTGCCCCGGACCGCGGCCAGTTCGAATTTTCACCGGCCTAATGGACTCAAGCCGGGGAGGAGCGCCCCAGTTCGAATTTTCACCGGCCTAGTGGACTCAAGTCGACCTGCTCCCCGACTTTGATCCACTCAGGATGAGAGTGTCGGGACGGTTGCCCGGTTAAGGGTGAGCTGCTCGAATTCCTGGGGCGGAACGTCGCCCAGGGCGCTGTGTGGTCGGACGGCATTGTAGTCCAAGCGCCACGTCTCGATCGTCTCGCGCGCTTGGCCAAAACTCATGAACCAGTGCTCGTTGAGACACTCGTCGCGCAGGCGGCCGTTGAAGCTCTCGACGTAGGCATTCTGGTTCGGCTTGCCGGGCTCGAT
>DASSGK010000581.1:0-3528 GCA_035693505.1 Vicinamibacterales bacterium | reverse complement strand
CGGGCGCGGAGAAGATCGTCTATCAAGTGGACGAGCCGTCGCGTTGGGGCGAGGTCTGGACGGTGCCGATACGCGGCGATCGTGCCGTGCCGGCGCTCGTGACACACCAGTTCGACACGCTCGAGCGCACCTTCGCGATTCCGCGGCAGGACAAGGCGGAGTGGAAGGGCGCGGACGGCGCGACCATCGAAGGCGTCCTGTTTTATCCGGCCAACTATCGCGCCGGCGAGCGCTACCCGCTGGTCCTGCAGCTGCACGGCGGGCCGATGGAGTCGGACAAGTTCGGCATCGGCGCCAACTCAGTGCTCTTCTACGTGCCGGTGCTGACCGGCAAGGGCTACTTCGTGCTGCGCCCCAACTTTCGCGGCAGCGCGGGGTACGGCCCGGCCTTCGTTCGCGACGTCAACGACGGTTACTTCAAGCAGATGGCGTCGGACGTCATGCTCGGCGTCGATTCCCTGATCGCGCGCGGCCTGGTCGATGGGGACCGTCTGGCACTGACCGGATGGAGCGCCGGAGGCACGCTCGTCGACAAGCTGATCACGATGACGGATCGGTTCAAGGTGGCCTCGTCCGGCGCCGGCATCTCGAACTGGATCTCGCTCTACGGGCAGACCGACAACACCTCGTTCCGGCGCACCTGGTTCGGCGGTACGCCGTGGCGCAAGGACGCGCCGTTCGACCTGTTCTGGGCGAACTCGCCGATCAAGGACGTCTCGCGCGTGAAGACGCCGACGCTGTTCTTCGCCGGCGAAACCGACACGCGGGTGCCGAAGGAGCAGTCGGTGGAAATGTTCCGCGCGCTGCGCAGCCTCAACGTCCCGGCGCAACTGCTGATCGCGCCCAACGAAGGGCACGATTGGCGCGGGTTGCAGCACGTCCTGCGGAAGGCCAACGTCGAGTTGGAATGGTTTGAAAAGTACCTGCACGGCCGAGCTTATACCCCTGAGAAACCGCCTGTTTCCTAGTAATTTGACAGACACGTGAAAGATTTCACAAAATAGCTTTTAGGAAGATAGCGCCCGCTACGACGGAACGAAAGCAGTAAGCTGCCTTAGGTTGTTCCTCGCTCGTCGCCCGCTTCGCCAGAACCGTCGATGTCGCAGATTTTTCATCGCAGTGCCAACACGATTGCTCGGGTCAGCATCTTCGGCGCCGTCTTCTTCATCGCCGGCCTGCTGGGGCTGTTCGCGCAGGTCAACCGCTCGCCGTGGATGACCGACGCCCACGTCGCCCGCGAGCAGCCGATCCAGTTCAGCCACGAGCGTCACGTCGCCGGCAACGGCATCGACTGCCGCTACTGCCACACCTCGGTCGAGGACTCGTCCTTCGCCGGCATTCCGCCGACGAAGACCTGCATGAACTGCCACTCGCAGATCTTTGCCAACAGCCCGTTCCTCGAGCCGGTGCGCGACAGCTTCCGCACCGGCAAGTCGATCCAGTGGACGCGCGTCCACGATCTGCCCGACTTCGTCTACTTCAACCACAGCATCCACGTGAACAAGGGCGTCGGCTGCACGACCTGCCACGGCCAGGTCGATCGCATGCCGCTGATGTGGCAGGAGAAGTCGCTGCAGATGGAATGGTGCCTCGACTGCCATCGCAGCCCAGAGAAGTACGTCCGGCCGCGTGAGGCGGTGTTCCGCGTCGACTACGTGCCGCCGCCGGATCAGGCCGAGCTCGGCAAGCGGCTCGTCGCTGATTACCAGATTCAGAAACTGACGAGCTGTTCAACGTGCCATCGATGAACGAGAAATTCTGGCGCACGCTCGAGGAACGCGCGGATGATCCGGCGTTCCAGGAGCACCTGTACAACGAGTTCCCCTCGCAGATCGAGGCGATCACCGATCCGGTGCAGCGGCGCACCTTCCTGAAGCTGATGGGCGCGTCGCTCGCGCTCGCCGGCGTCACCGCGTGCACGAAGCAGCCGCCGGAAAAGATCGTTCCCTACGTCAAACAGCCGGAAGAACTGATCCCGGGCAAGCCGCTCTTCTACGCGACCGCGATGCCGCTCGGCGGCGTCGCGACCGGCCTGCTGGTCGAGAGCCACGAGGGGCGGCCGACCAAGATCGAGGGCAACCCCGAACATCCGGCGAGCCTCGGCGCCAGCGACGTCTTCGCGCAGGCGGCGATCCTCGGCCTCTACGATCCCGACCGGTCGCAGACGCTGACCAACATCGGCGAGATCCGCCCGTGGTCGGCGTTCCTCGGCGCGATGAACGCGGCGCTCACGGCGCAGAAGCCACTCAAGGGTTCCGGCCTCCGCATCCTCACCGAATCGGTGAGCTCTCCGACGCTGGCGGCGCAGATTCGCGAGCTGCTGTCGCGCTTCCCCGCCGCGAAATGGCATCAGTGGGATCCGGCGAGCCGCGACAACGCGCGCGCCGGCGCCAAGGCGGCGTTCGGGCAGTTCGTCGACGCGAAGTACCGGTTCGAAAACGCCGACGTGATCCTCTCGCTCGACGCCGACTTCCTCGGCAGCGGACCAGGCGCGCTGCGCTACGCGAAGGCGTTCGCCGCGCGCCGCCGTCCGGAAGACGCCGAGCGCATGAACCGGCTCTACGCGATCGAATCGATGCCGACGAGCACGGGATCTCGCGCGGACCATCGCCTGCCGGCTCGGCCGAGCCAGATCGCAGGCCTCGCCGCGCAGCTCGCGAGCGCGCTCGGCGTCGCAGGGTCGGGTGGGTCGGGTAGGTCAAGTGGGTCGGGTGGGTCGGATAGGTCAGGTGGGTCTGGTGCGTCGGACAAGTTCGTCGCCGCGGTCGCGAACGATCTGCAGGCGCATCGCGGCCGCAGCCTCGTCATCGCCGGCGATGGCCAGCCGCCTGCCGTCCACGCCCTCGCGCATGCGATCAACGAGCGCCTCGGCAACGCCGGCAAGACGGTCGTCTACACGCAGACTGCCGAGGCCGAGCCGGTCAATCAGCTCGACTCGCTGCGCGATCTCGTCGCCGACATGAAGGGCGGCAAGGTCGATCTCCTCGTCATCGTCGGCGGCAATCCGGTCTACACCGCGCCGGTCGATCTGCAGTTCGCCGACGCGATGAGCAAGGTGCAGCTCCGCGCCCACCTCAGTCTTTACGACGATGAGACGTCGGCGCTGTGCCAGTGGCAGATTCCGGAAGCGCATTTCCTCGAGGCGTGGAGCGACGCGCGTGCGTTCGACGGCACCGCGTCGATCGTCCAGCCGCTGATCGCTCCGCTCTATGGCGGCAAGTCGGCGCACGAGGTCATCGCCGCGCTCAGCGAGCGCCCCGAACGCTCCGCCTACGAGATCGTCCGCGAGCAATGGAAGGTGGACAAGGACGACAGCGCGTGGCGCCGCTGGCTGCACGACGGCGTCCTCCCCGACACCGCGTTCGCGCCGATCACGGTCGGCGACCCTAAAAGGGTCGGCCCACGTACGGAGGCCTCAGCTTCACAAGTCGAAAGTAGGGCGACCCTTTCAGGGTCGCCCTCGCTCGAGCTTTCTTTCCGCCACGATCCCTCCGTCGCCGACGGCCGCTTCGCCAACAACGGCTGGCT